>CAZOQG010000108.1:0-3298 GCA_964582065.1 uncultured Dehalococcoidales bacterium | reverse complement strand
CAGCCAGTATTCCAAACTGTCTGCCAGAGCTAACCAGCTGGCCTCAATGATATTGGTCGAGCTGCCCACAGTTCTCCACTGCTCCTGACCATCGGTGAACTCAATGAGCACGCGCACCTGTGAACCGGTGCCAGCGCTTTCCTCCAGAATGCGGACCTTATAGTCAACGAGTTCAACAGCGGTCAAATCAGGGTAAAACTCGATCAAAGCCTTACGCAAGGCCCTGTCAAGGGCATTCACTGGGCCATTGCCCTCGGCAGCCGTATGTATCCCCCGGTCACCGACTTTCACCTTGACCGTCGCTTCTGACAGGAGTTCCGGTTCGCCCCCACCAGACGGGAGCCGACGATGTCTCTCCACCAACACCATAAAGTCAACTAGCTCAAAAGGAGGCTTATATTCAGGCTGAGCCCGGTGCAATAGCAATTCGAAGGAAGCGTCAGCACCCTCATATTGAAAGCCGCGGCTTTCCAGTAGCTTAATCTGCTCCAATATCTGGCGCGCCTCCTTATCCTTGGGAGGTAGGGCTACTCCCAACTCCTTAGCCCTATACATGATATTGCGCTTGCCCGATAGCTCGGAGACGACCACCTTAGGATAGTTGCCTACCAACTGCGGGCTGATATGCTGATAACTCTCTTCCCATTTCATCAACCCAGATACATGATACCCGGCTTTGTGAGTAAAGGCGCTAGCGCCCACGTAAGGAAGATGGCTAGCTGGGGCAAGATTGGCCAACTCAGCTACATAGTGAGAAACTTCAGTAAGCTTGGCCATCTGCTCATCAGTGATGCAATCAATGCCCAGTTTGAGCTTTAGCCCTGGGACAATAGAGCAGAGGTTGGCATTGCCACAGCGTTCGCCGTAGCCGTTGATCGTCCCCTGTACCTGGACAACTCCAGCCTGAGCTGCAGTCAGTGAGTTGGCTACAGCCAGCTCAGCGTCATTATGAGCATGAATGGCCAGCGGAACAGCCATTGCTTTCTGAACAGCTTCGATGGCAGTGGCAACTTCGGAGGGTAAAGCACCCCCATTGGTGTCGCAAAGCACTACACAGTCAGCCCCAGCCGAAGCCGCAGCCTCAACGGTCTGAATTGCGTAGTCGGGACTCGCTTTGTAGCCATCAAAGAAATGCTCAGCATCAAAAAAGACGGTCAACCCTCTTGATTTGAGGTAGCCTACAGACTCGCCGATAAGGCGCAGATTCTCCTCCAAACTGATTTCCAAAACTTGAGTCACGTGCACGTCCCAGCTTTTGCCAACGATGGCAACTACCTTGGTCTTGGCCCCCACCAGAGCCCGGAGGTTGGCATCTTTGCTCGCCTTGGAGCCGGGGCGCTTGGTGCTGCCAAAAGCAACCAGAACCGAGTGCTTCAAATTCAAGTCCTGCGCCCTGACAAAGAACTCGGTATCCTTTGGATTAGCGCCAGGCCAGCCACCTTCAATAAAATGGATGCCCAATTCGTCCAGCTTCCGGGCGATCTTGAGCTTATCCGCAACGGAGAAGGAAATGCCCTCTTGCTGGGCACCATCTCTCAAAGTGGTATCATAAAGCTGAATTTGCGACATCGACCCTTTCCGTAGTCAACCGATTACTCTATCGGTAATAAGCCCACCCATCTCTCTTGTCCCCACCTTGGTTTTGCCGTCTTCCATTATATCATAGGTACGATAACCTTCTTCCAAGACAGCAATCACTGCTTTCTCGATAGCCTCCGCTTCGGTTGCCAGGTTAAACGAGTAACGGAGCATCATGGCCACACTTAAGATAGTGGCAATTGGATTAGCTACGTTCTGTCCAGCCCGACTTGGGGCACTGCCATGAATTGGCTCATACATACCAAAAGCCCTAGACGCATCACCTTTAGGGATGCCAGCCAAGCTAGCCGACGGCAGCATCCCCATAGAGCCGGCCAGCATAGAGGCTTCATCGGTGATAATGTCGCCGAACATATTGCCCGTGACCACCACATCAAAGTACGCCGGCTGCTGGATAAGACGCATGGCGCAGGCATCTACCAGCATATGGTCCAGTTCAACATCGGGATAATCGGCAGAGACCTCGGCAGCAATCTGGCGCCACAACCGAGATGATTCAAGGACATTAGCCTTGTCTACCGAAGTCAGCTTCTTACGACGAGTGAGAGCTATTTCAAAGCCGACTCTCACTATACGCTCGATCTCTTGCTCAGAGTAGTCCATAGTGTCGACTGCTCGCCTGCCCTCAGGGGTCTGCCATTGCTTTTTGGGCTGGCCGAAGTAGAGCCCGCCAGTAAGCTCGCGGACTACCATCAGGTCTACATCCCGTATCACCTCAGGCTTCAGGCGTGTTGAGTCAACAAGCATAGGCAAGACCTTCACCGGGCGCAGGTTGGCAAAGAGCCCCAGCTCTTTGCGTAGAGCCAGAAGCCCATCCTCAGGCCGGACTCTAGCTTGTGGGTCGTCCCACTTCGGCCCGCCAACTGCCCCAAGCAACACGGCATCGCAGCCTCGGCACATCTCCAGTGTCTCTTCAGTCAGGGCAACGCCCGAGGCATCTATCGCTACTCCGCCTATCAGACCATGGTGGAACTGGAAGCTGTGTCCGAATTTCTTGCCCACGGCTTCCAAGACCTTTATTGCCTCTGTGGCCACCTCAGGGCCAACGCCATCACCAAGCAATGCAGCGATATTAAATTGCACCTTACAAACCTCCAGCTAATTTATTCTTGGTATATTCAACCAGCCCGCCGGCATTTATTATCCCCATCATGAAATCAGGATATGGTTCAGCAACAAAGGTTTTGCCTCTGGTAACGTTCGTTACTTCTCCAGTGGTTAGGTCAACTTCGAGGGTATCACCGGCTTGGGTGCTATCTACAACCTCACTACACTCCAAAAGCGGCAGCCCAATGTTAATGGCGTTGCGAAAGAAGATACGAGCAAAGCTCTTGGCAACGACACAAGATATACCAGCAGCTTTAATAGCTAGCGGGGCATGCTCCCGGGAAGACCCGCAGCCAAAATTGGTATCGGCCACAATAATGTCTCCTGGCTCGACCCTAGCCAGGAACTCAGAGTCAATATCCTCCATGCAGTACTGCGCCAGCTCCTCAGGCTCGGAGAGACTAAGATAACGGGCTGGAATAATGGCGTCGGTATCAATGTTAGCACCATACTTATGAACTTTACCTCTCAATCTCAAATCATCACCCCTCGTTGCAGCCAAATAAACCGAGCCCCACGTAATCCACTATGAAGTTGCGGCTTAACCATTACAACCATAGGTAGAATCTGCCCCTATGCTCCACCCATCCAG
>CAZOQG010000107.1:0-3536 GCA_964582065.1 uncultured Dehalococcoidales bacterium | reverse complement strand
GACCCTGTAGGCTCCCTTAATCCGTGGATAACCCTTCAAATGCAAAGCTAGTCAGATTGTAGTAAGCTTTCACCTAGGAGGTGAAAGCCGTGACAAATCGAAGTTCCTTGGGAGTCATCCTTACCGGTGGGCTTGAGGAAGAGGTAACACCTTGGGGAGGTGCAGCCTTAGTGGTGGAGCTATACCGTAAGGCAGGTGTGGAAGCGGCAGTTGAGCGAGCCTTGCCTAAGAAGAAATCGTCTAAGGGGCTAAGACAGGGGCAGATGGTGGAATCATTTGTCCTAATGAGTGCATTAGGTGGTGACTGTATTGATGATATAGAGAGATTGCGTCAGGATAAGGGACTGCGAGTGATGCTAGGCTACCAGCCACCGGCGCCAGAGACGGCGAGGCAGTGGTTGGATAAGTTCCATGACGAGGCTTTTATGCAGATACGCCCCTTGCACGGCTCTTTCATCCCCAGAGAATCAACAGCCGTGGCCGGACTCAAAGAGCCCAATCGTCAGGTAGTATGGACTTACATAGACAAGGTTAAGCCAGACTGGCAGGTGACCCTTGATGTAGATGCGCAGTTGGTAGAAACAGCTAAGGCAAATGCCAAGTACTGTTATGAAGGTTACCGAGCTTTTGAGCCCATGGAAGTGGAATGGGCAGAGACAGGGTTGGTGCTGGCTGATGAGCTTCGTGAGGGTAGTGTGCCTCCTGGCCGTGGCATAAAGGAGATAGTAGACGAGGCGTATAATATGCTGCCGCCAGGGCCATGGCGGGTTAAGGTACGTTCGGACTCAGCCGGCTACCAGCAGGATGTTCTAGACCACTGGCAAGGGAGGGAATGGCAATTTGATGTAAGCGCTGACATGAGCCAGGGGCTAAAGCAGGAGATTGAAGCCTTGCCCCAAGAAGCCTGGAAAGTATGGAAAGAGGAAGGGCGAGGTATGGTAAGGGAGTGAGCTGAGGTGCCCTATGTCCCAACCCGCCACAATGAGAAGAGGGATAGCCAGCCTTACCGATACCTAGCTGTAAGGATACAGCGCCAGCAAGGGGAGCTATTTGAGGATGGAAATAAGGTGCGCCACTTTGCCATAGTCACCAACATATGGGATGTGGATGGCAAGGAGCTACTGGAATGGCAGCGAGGTAAAGCTGGCACCGTCGAGCATATCCATCACATCCTGAATAACGAGCTGGCAGGAGGTGTTTATCCCAGTGCCAGGCACGGTGCCAATGCTGCTTGGCTCAGAGTGCAAGTGCTCACCCATAACCTGCTTCAGTTACTCAAAGCGGTAGCCTTACCTCAAGAATATGCCACTGCCCGTCCCAAAAGGCTGAGATTTGCCATCTTCACCCAGTTTGGTCGAGTGATAAGCCATGCCGGGCAGATGCTACTTCGCATTGCTAACGAAGTCTGGCAAATGTTAATCGGACCAGCTTACCACAGGATATTAGCCTTAAGCCCGTCTGGCTGAAGTTAAAGCCCATCTATTTATCCTCATCAGACTATGGGCATAGGGAGTGAACTATTTGCCTTTTGTTACCAGCAGGCCCAATTAAGCTTTAGTTAACCAGGCTGAAATACCAGCCAAAGTACAAAAACCTCGTGATTCTTGCCTTGCCTGCATTAAATCAACTCGCAACAGCCTTCCACCCGCCTTGTTTTTCTCAAAATCTTTGAAAATCCACGGATTAAGGTGCATCCTCAATCCAATGCCCCAGTAAAAGGAGATCAACGGGGTATCTCAGCAGCCTATCTACCGAAGAGGCTTCCATGTGGCTCACAGAGTCATCTGCGAAGCCCCTCTGATGCTTGGTTCACGCCCGTAACACGCAACAGCGACTCAAATCCGACCAGGATGCTCGCCAAAGCCTCCGATACACAAGCTTGACAATCGCAGGCAATGACCGGTATCATCAATACCGTCAACCATGGGCGACAGTGTATACCTGATGCAAGGCCTGAGTGCGCAACTCACATTGGCTACGGTTGATAACCTGAAGACCTTTGGGAGGATTTATGTATAGCAAGATTTTGGCTCCCTTGGACGGCTCTGGCATAGCGGAATGTATTTTGCCTCATGTAGAAGCGATAGCCACGAAAAATGATGCAGTAGATGTAACGTTCCTATATGTAGTCGAGCCACTGAATACGCCACTGACTGACCCCGAGTTCAAATCACTTATTGAATCGAAGGCCAAGTCTGCCGCTGACCGCTACCTCAAAGAACTGATAAGGGGGCTCAGCTACAAAGAAAGAGCACATGGCAAAGTCATCTTGGGAAAAGCTGCTGACAGCATTCTAGATTACTCTGCAGAGAGCAAGATGGACCTTATCATAATGGCCAGTCACGGACTATCTGGCATAAGGCGCTGGGTTCGCGGCAGTGTGGCAGACAAGGTCTTACATGAATCCAGGATTCCCGTCTTGCGGATTAGAGCCAACGCTCCTCGAACGGCTTTCTATACAGAAGGACAAAGAATGACGGTGCTGGTCCCACTGGACGGTTCAGAGCTGGCAGAGGTCAAACTGAACCATGTCAGAGAGCTGGCAGAACAATTCGGTGCCCAATCGCTAGACATTGTACTGCTCAGAGTCTGTGAATTGTTTTCTCAACCTCACCTCCACTATCCCCCACCTATGCCTCTGAGCTGGGAAGAGTCCTTGAAATACGAAACTAAGAGATGTAAGGAAATATGCCTGACCTACCTAAATGGGGTAAGAAAACGTCTCAGGAAAGATGGGCTCAGCGTTCGACTAGCTGTGCCGGTAGGCAACCCGGCTGAAGTCATAGTTGAATACGTTAGCAAGAACCCCGTCAATCTCATACTGCTTGCAACACATGGGCTCACGGGGCTCGGTCAGTGGGCATTCGGAAGCGTGGCCAACAAAGTGATTAAAGGAACCTCAACACCAGTATTCCTCATAAGGTTAACTTAGTCGTAAGGTGCCGCCATAATTCTTGGCGAGCTTAAAGATCTTAATTGCCGCCCAAGGAGTATTCAGCACTGCAGAGGTCGAACTTCTGGGAACAGACTTGGCACTTAGAGACTACAGAGCAGTAGCTTAGCTGTTATTTTCAGTAACCGGTGCCTGTGAATTATCGCCTGAAGCTAGAGCAAGTTTAGTCTTCTACTACACCAAACTCTTTCTGGCGAATGATCTTGGCCTCTACCCAGCATGCCCAGTCTTGCTCTGACGACTCGTCCGCCTGAACCTCTAATACAAAGTCAGCTTTCTTGCCGACCCAAGGTTCTAATGGCACATTTATCGTCTCGATAGGACTGCCATAGGACTTGCGCACCTCAGCAACCTGAGTATTGAGACCATCCTCTGGGCGAATTACAACCCGGAATATGACATCGCCGGCATAGGCGCCTTCCAAGAAACCAACTCGCGCAAAGAAACGCTCACCCGGTTGTACTATGTACCACTTGCCGAACATCCCGCAGTGCATCTCATAGTAGGCGCCCTGAATCCACCCACCAGCAACCCATTTAGGACGGGTTTGTAACACCCTTTGCGGACCGGTGCCGTCCTCCAG
>CAZOQG010000106.1:0-4446 GCA_964582065.1 uncultured Dehalococcoidales bacterium | reverse complement strand
TTACCCCATTACTGAATCCATCCCCAACCTGCTGCCGCCAAATCTTGAGGGCTAGTCAATTCATTCAGGGCTGTATCTTACGCAGCTTTGGGGAGATTCCCAAACCTCAACGCTGGATAGCGAGACTTCCCCGGAGAAATGCTGCTTAAGCTGGTCATAGATAGCAGCAGCGATATTC
This sequence comes from uncultured Dehalococcoidales bacterium, assembly GCA_964582065.1. Classification (GTDB taxonomy): domain Bacteria; phylum Chloroflexota; class Dehalococcoidia; order GIF9; family UBA5629; genus JACNFS01. Next base: position 4,268 of record CAZOQG010000106.1, on the reverse strand, counting down.
TCCGAAGACGGATTGAGTTGGTCGAACGGTGGCACATCATTGAGGCAGGTGTGGTCGAACTGAGTAAGAATCTCTCCAAGATGCTGCTTTAGCTCCACAAAATCATAAGCTAGACCAATTTCATTAAGCTTCGTAGCCTTCAAGCTAACCACTACTTTGAAGCGATGGCCGTGCAGATTCTCGCATTTGCCATGGTAATCACGAAGATAGTGAGCCGCATCGAAGTGCTCTTCAACGGATACCTGGTACATTTTGCCTCCTTCTCACGATTTCCTGAGCTTCAGCGCACCTGCGAACGCCAGCCACAGTTCCCAAATCATTCAATAACTGTCTAATGGTTCTTCCACTTTCAGGATGAACCAGTTCAGGAGCGATTTCAGCCAGCGGAACAAGCACGAAGGCCCGCTCGGCCAGGCGAGGATGAGGGATAGTCAATTCCTGGTTATTGACAGCCTCGTCAGCATAGAAAAGAATGTCTATATCAATCGGCCTGGGCGCATTGGCAAAGCTAGGAATTCTGCCCAGCTTGGCCTCAATCTCCTTGGCTAACCTTAGAAGCTGCTCAAGGCCCAATTCGGTAGAGATACGACATACAGCGTTGAGAAAAAGGGGCTGCTCCTCGTAGCCCACAGGCTGAGTCTCATAAACCGAGGAAACTCGCTCCACCGCCACCTGCTGTGACATTAATTCCAGGGCCTGAGCCAGGTTCAGCTTTCGGTCTCCCAAATTAGAGCCCAGGCCAAGATAAGCGGTTGCCATTGCTAGCTCCCGGTACCCCGGATAATGGCATCGCTCATCCGGCAAACACGCATCATCTCTCGGGCATCATGCACGCGGACTATATCGGCACCTTTGGCAATCCCAATGGCAGTGCTAGCTGCCGTCCCCTCCAGACGCTGCTCCACGGGCAAGTCCAGTACCAATCCAATCATTGATTTGCGCGAAGTGCCAAGGAGAATAGGCCTCCCTAACACCTTAAGCTCATCCAGTCGGCGCACCAGTTCGAGATTCTGTTCCAAGGTCTTGCCGAACCCGATGCCAGGGTCAACGATGATGCTCTCCCAAGCTACACCCGCATCCAGTGCCAAATCTATAGACCTCATAAAGTCAGAAAGAACCGCTGAGATGATGTTACGCCGGGGCCTATCCCGCTGATTGCTCATCAGGATTATGGGCACACCTCTTTCTGCTGCCAGCTCAGCCAGCCTTGGCTCACGCTTCAATCCCCAGATATCGTTCATCATCTGAGCCCCGGCATCCAGAGCCTGACGAGCCACATCAAATTTGTAGGTATCAACGCTCAAGGGCAAGGCTATCTCGTCAGCCAATCGCTCAAGCACCGGTATCACCCGACGCAGTTCCTCGTCAACTGATATGGGAGCCGAGCCTGGGCGCGTAGATTCACCGCCCACATCAAGCATGTCAACCCCCTCGGCAGCAAAGCAGTTTGCCTGAGCCAAAGCTGCATCAACACTAGCCAAGCCATCACCGGAAAAAGAATCCGGAGAAACATTAATAACCCCCATGACATAGGTTCGTTCACCCCAACGAAAAGTCGTTCCCCCACAATGGGTAACACCCAAGGAGAAACCGCCTTTGGCTTGCCGCCACTTCAGCAATGAAGCTCTGCTCAGCCTGCCAGTCATCAGCCACCTATTCTACCACGCCAGTTGCTTTGCGGGCTAGCTAGCGAGAGCACCTCATGTGATTGTCGGGCCCCTGAGCTGACATAGGGTTTGTTGAATTGCTCAACCAGGACAAGTATGCCCAAGTTCTTATTCGTAACTTGGTGTGGTCAGGTCTGGGGACCTGACACCCACAATATCGGCTTGTATGGTAGCTGGCTGCTCTCGTCATAATCCTTAGAATTCCCCCTCCCCTGGCGGGAGGGAGCTAGAGGGAGGGGGATTGGCCCGGGCTTCACCCTCACCCTAACCCTCTCCCATCAAGGGAGAGGGCATCTTGTGTGATTGTCGGGTCCCCGACCCGACATACGGTTTCTTGAATTGTTCAACCAGGACAGGTATGCCCAAAGCCTTGCTGTGGCGGGCAACCGCCCCACGGGCAAAAGCTAATGTGCCCCATGGGAGATGTCAAGACCATCTACTACCGCAAGGGCAAATCATGGCGTCGAATCGGCACCCTCTGCCTCCACTGTCTCTGGTCCGATCCCGACCCCAACTTCCGGCCGCCCGACACAGTTCCCCCACACACCATTGCCCCCTTATGAACCGATAACAATCCTTTCCCTCCATGGGGCAGTCAAAACACCTGCCTTGCTATCCCAGTCTATAGGTTCCATAATCTCAAATCAGCTATGTACGATGCTTCAATGCGTTCGGGTAGCATTGACTTCTTATTACCTGACAGGTTATAATAACCACGTGGGACATTGAGTATTGCACTAGGCCTAACGGCGACCAACCCGCAAGAGACTGGCTGAAGCAGCTACCCATTGACTGTAGAAAGGTGATAAGAGCTAAGATAGTATCGCTGGCGCAGCATGGAACCGAGCTGCTCTCCACAAAAATGTTCCAACGGATTCTTGGAGCAGAAAGTGGCTTCTATGAATTAAGGGGAGGAAGATGTCGCAGCGCTGTTTATTTTGACGGTGCGGCACAAAAATTTGTCTTGGTACATGGTTTCATCAAGACTAGAGACAACGAGAGACGAGAAATAACTAGAGCACGAGAACTACTATATGAGTATTTACAAACACAATAAGTTTACGAGGTGACAAATGACGGGAACATTTAAAGACGATTTAACTAGAGACCTCCAGGATAAAGAATTTGCTCGAGGTTTTGGATCTGAGCTAGCGAAGACTGATTTTGCTATGTTGCTTGTCAAAGCGCGTAAAGCTGCCGGAGTCACTCAGCAAGAGTTGGCCCACATAGCAGGCACTACACAGTCTTACATCGCCAAATTAGAGTCCGGTGTAGCCAATCCCACTGTAGGAAGGATTGGCGAGTCATTAGCACTATTGGGCTTTCGGCTTACACCGAGCTTGTCTGACCTCAACCCATATAAGCAACCACCATCAGCTGGCAAAGAAGCAGGCCACGGTATCACCGTAGAAGCCCACAAAACGCGTCAGCCTGTAAAGCTGTAGTCTCAGCATGTCCAGCCCACCCACCAGCGCCGGCATGCAGCGAAGCCCGGCACTGCCCACCCGTCACTCTCTTGCCACCACGCGTAACTCGCTTCGTCTATGGGCACAGAACAGCGCTTTCGGTGACAATAGTTGTCGGCCAGTTCGCTTCCTAGCCAATATCTACAAGAATATGCTAGAATATCGACCGAAAGTAAGTGACGCCAACCTGTATACTTCAAGAGTTGGCTTGATGGAACGGTAACATGGGAATTGAAGACAAGATTGCCGAACTGAGCAAACTAAGAGAGCAAGCCATAGCCGGGGGCGGAGCCAAGCGCATTGAAGCTCAACACAAGCGTGGAAAGCTTACCGCCAGGGAGCGAATTGAGCTTCTCTTCGACCCAGGCAGTTTTGAAGAGCTGGACCCATTTGTGCTCCACCGCTGCACTGATTTTGGTCTGGAGGAACAGAAGTTTCTTGGCGATGCTGTTGTCACCGGCTACGGCAAAGTCAGCGGTCGACACGCCTTCGTATTCTCCCAGGACTTCACGGTTTTCGGGGGTTCACTGTCAAAGGTAGCTTCAGAAAAAATCTGCAAGGCCATGGACATGGCCGCCAAGAATGGTGCTCCTGTCATCGGCTTGCTTGACTCAGGAGGAGCTCGTATTCAGGAGGGGGTAGACAGCCTGGCAGGCTACGGCGATATCTTCACGCGGAATACTGTCTATTCAGGTGTCGTCCCTCAGATTTCAGTGGTCATGGGGCCAACTGCCGGCGGTGCCGTTTACTCACCAGCTATAACCGACTTCATCTTTATGGTAAAAGGCACGGGACAGATGTACATTACGGGACCGGCAGTAATCAAGTCGGTGACCGGTGAAGAAATTGGCGTGGAGGAACTGGGTGGCGCTATGACCCATGCTACCAAAAGTGGCAACTGCCACTTTGTTGCCGAGAACGACCAGCAATGTCTGGAAGCGGTACGACGACTGCTAAGCTTCTTACCTCAGAACAACATGGAAGAGCCGCCTTTTATGGACACCGGTGATGACCCCGACCGCATGGATGAGCAACTTCTTCGCCTTGTCCCTGACGACCCAGCCAAAGTCTATGATATGAAGCAGGCCATCATCAGAATCGTGGACAACGGTGATTTCATGGAGGTGCACGAAAA
>CAZOQG010000105.1:0-4562 GCA_964582065.1 uncultured Dehalococcoidales bacterium | reverse complement strand
ACATCTGCCATAGCTCCTCTTTCCTGCCCTGGCGCAAAAGTTCCTGAATTTTAGACACAATACACCTCCCAGACTAACTAAACCTAACTATACTATGGCACGCCTTGCTTGGCTTGGGAAGTGATTATGTTCTAGAAGATAGTTCTATCTGATGGGAACGAAGGGGTGAGACGAGGAATCAACGAGGAAACCTGTGGCGTTTCTTAGGAACTCTTAGCTTTGTCTGACACACCCAGAACCTGCAGTTTCTTGGTCAGCGCATCAAACTCTTTATCTGTCGGCTCTTTGCCTAGCTCCAGTCCGTAGCTGAGGAAGAATTCCAGAAAGTTGCGCAGCAGCTCCCTTATCCCTTGCTCGAACTGGCGAAACTCTTCTTTAGATATGTGGTCATTACTCTGCCCATTGACATCCTGTTTTAGCTGGCTGTCGATAAGAAAGCTAATGAAATCCGAGACGCTCATGTCACCACGGTTTTCATCTATCTTCCTTACTGCGTCAGACTCTACTATTAGCATTCTTTTCTCGGGCATAGGCAACTCCTTTCTTAATCCAAACTCAATGAATTGGCCAAGGGCACGGCCTGAAGATAACCGCAAAAGCTTCACAGGGACTCGAACTAGAAGTCAACAGCATCCTTGAACTCAAGCACTTCCAGCACGGTGTCGATGCTTCTCAATAAGCCCAATCCCTTCTCAGTCACACGGTAGGTCACCATCGGATTCCCTACTTCGAATCTATCAATAAAGCCGTGGCCGATAAGGAAACTTAGATATTTCTGTATCTGACTATAGCTCATATTGACGCTATACATTATTTCAGTCTTGCCAGCACCATTCTCACCTACCCTGAGCATGTCAGCTATTATCTCGATATTGGACCTTCTGTGGTTCATAGCACCACCTTTTGGCCATCCCCAAGAATCTCTAACCAGTACTATTGTACTATACTATCACCATAAAAGCGATTGTCAATAGGTTTTGCGTTTATTTTGCAAAAAATCTTTGGATTCCCGGAAGAAAAATGCTCTATTCTCCCCCAACGGGAGCTATTGGCAAGAGGATTCAGGCAGCCTCACCTTTTCTTGAACAGGCTGAGGAACCTGTCCTGATATTCATGGAACAAGCCCCAGCGTCTTAATTCGGTTACCAGCTCAGGCGCCCGTGATGGGTCTAGCCTCGTTTTTTCAAAAAGCTCCTCAATATAGTTCCTGGCATCTCTGGGCACACCTGCTGAGTCTACCTGCAAAAGCCCCCTTTTTTCCAATTCGGTTACATTGCTGTATACCGAGCTTGTCGTTAGCTCATAGGTGAACTTAAGCAGCGACACGTCCCACAGCTCTTCAACACCTTTAATAATGGCACTTAACGGGTCATGCTGACTATCTATTCGTTGGTTGAGTTTGTCGACTACCTCCTTCATAGGCTCAGAGACGATATTCATCTCCTTAGGTTCATTTCTATAGCTATAGAAAACGCCGGCCTCGTGGGGATGCTTTTCCGCCACCATTTCTATGAACCTTCTGGCTTGTGCGCCAAATCCTTCTAGGTTAATGAGATAGGATGGGGTAACAATCTTCGGCCTGGCAGCAATCACTCTGCCTTCCCTAACCACGTTTGCGCTTTCCAGCAGTTCGGTAACCAGATAGTAATATATATTGGTGGTTCCAAAAGTAGCCAGGCTCTGTTCAGGTGGCCTCACCACCTCGGTGTGCTCTATGGCATATTGAATTCTCTCGTCCGCTTCCATAAAAGACCAACCTACAGCTAGAGAATTAGCTTAGCTGCCTGGAAATTACGCTCTACATTCGGCTTGCCCTTCACGATGCTGCCGAATTCAGTACTATGCCCGGGAACCAAATACTCCACATCGAGCTGTGCCAGTTTATCGATGCTCCTCTTGAGCAGCGAAAGGCTGCCACTGGGGAAATCCGTCCTGCCAATGCTCCCGTAGAAAATCACATCTCCGGTTATCAAGATCTTGTTATTCGGCCAGTACAGGCAAACCGAACCTGGGGAATGACCTGGAGTGTGAAAAACTTCTAGCTCGACCTTATTTCCGGCACCCAAACCTAAATTGCCCTCCTTGAGGTAAAAAAGCGGTGTAAACTGGGGTACTTTTGCCCCCAACATAAGGTACAGCTTCTCCCCTAGCGTGTTACGAAACTCATCTTCCTCCTCAGACAGGGTAACCCAAGCTTGACTTCTCTCAATTACGGCTTCATTTGCCTGGCAATGGTCAGGATGGCTATGAGTGTTGATTATTAAGCCTATATCATCAATTTTGAAGCCGTCACCTTCCATGGCTTTGACCAAGTAATCAAAACAGGCCTCCCTCAACTCATTGCTTATATGCCCGGGGTCGACAATGACGTGGGGGCGCTCACCCCGTAGTACATTGACGAAGAGACAACTGTTGCAGTTATTGCCCCTTCCCTGCCAGATATAACAGTGAAAGTCTTCGGCAAGTTGCACGGACTTATAGTAACCAGACAATTGATAGGACATGACTTTGAATCTAATAAAATTATAAGGTAAAATGCCAGCAAAAACCAATCGAATCTCTGGTTGTCACCCTGACTCTGAGCGAAGTGAAGGGGAAGCGTCTCAAAGTGGAGATGCAAAAGTCAAAGATGAATTCGGCTGGCCCGAAGAGGTAAAGAACATTTTTCCATTCTTATTTGCCATTTTAGCTTTTAACCTTTAACTCTTAACTTACCGGCGGAGGCTTGCCTCCAAACGACAGAAAGCCAATGGCTCACGTGGGCGGGGAGTCTTGCCAAGCCAGCTTGGCCAATCGAGATTATCGAAATTATGGGAGAAATCAAGAGCGCCTGGGAAATCGCCCAGGAAAAAGCCGATAGGCTAGGCGAGCTGTCTTCAGAAGAACGGACGAAGCAAAGACAAGACAGATGCCGGCCAATAGGAAAATCGCTGGCTGAGAAGTACCTCGGTCAGCATGACACTCGATATTTGGAAACTGAGCTCAACAAACACGACAGCGAAGATAAAGAGTTGATAAGCCAAGCCGCCCTACAAGCACTAATCGAAGGAATCGACTTAAGGCACCACTCGATACTAGACAAAATAAGCCAGGGCATTGTCAGCTTAGCCAAGACTGAAACCGCAGTAGAAACTGTCGGCAAAATAAAGGAGCTTTTCCAAGAATACCGAGAGACCGAAAAGGTCGAAAGGCAGGAGATAGAAAGAGCTGGCGGGGAGATACTTCACCAGCTAAGAATCTCAGGCACAGCTATCAGCCAGATCAACATTCAAGCGCGAGAGGACTGGCAGAAAAAGCTGAATCAATTGGCTCATCCCTTTAAACAGAGGTTAAACAAACTCAAACAGCAACTGTCGGGTAGTGCACGTGTTTAGAGCCGCTTTTCAGGGACAATAGCCTATACCCCAAATTTTGAGACGATTGCCAATTATCTCTGTCTTCACACCGAACCTACCCAAAACATGCTCGACAAGCCATAAATTGGCCACAATATGGTCGGTCATTCGTGGTACGATATATTCGGTTACACCCTCAGCCAGGGCTGCATAGATTAGCAACTGGTCTGCCAAGAACCTATCAACAGTGGCTCCAGAATTGATGTCCTCAATAAGATTAGTTGCCACATAGCCGCCGATACCCTCAGCCCGTCTCCCCTTCCTCCCCGCTCTATCCGAACCAAAGAAACAGCCGCCAACATCTGCCCAAATAGCCAGAGCAGCACCCTCACGGCCAGCTGTAGTATCGTAAATTGCCTCTATTCTGGCATTGTAACCTGCTTGCTTCAACACCCGGCCGCACTCATTTCCCATCCGGTCACTTACCCTGATTTGCTTTAAGTGCGAAGAAAGGGCAACCCCTTTCACCCCACTGATTTCACCGCAGCGAAGAAGCTTGACAGCCGCAATCTTACCTGCCACCGGATTGACAGTTAGCTTGATGACACCGCCACCTTGCTCAGCATAGCCAGGGCGCTCCATTTCCAGGTGAGCATTTATTCCCATCTTTCGCAAGGCAGGAAAAAGAACGTATTTCATATGATAAGCCGAAGGAGCAAAATCCTGAAAGAGGCCGCCCGAGAGACGGAAAGTGGTCGCCTCTCCAGCAAAACAGGCTAACGGCAACACAGTCATAGCCAGCATAGTGGTTGAGCCGCCGGTACCTATATCCCACTCATAGTAGCCACCTCTTATCTCCTCCCCTGGCCTGTATCTTATCTCCGTTGAGCCGAACTCCACCCCCTCCACCGCACCCCGAGACATATCCCGACAAGATAGAACTGCTTGCCGATGTTGATGGCGTAATCCAGGCTTGTCCCTGCCCGCACGAATGCTCCACATGTGCAGCTCCTCAGCCAGCAAAGTAGCCAAGCTGACTCCGTGGCGAAGCAGCGTACCACTGCCGGACTTGACTGAACCATCCACCTCTATCATCTGACTGACTACGATGCTACCTCCGGCACTGTCATTCTAAGACCCCACCTGTCATTGCTATGAAAATCGATTCTGCTCCTTTACCTTGGGTAGATTGGAGCATCAGCTCCAATCACGCCTAGAGCGGATGCT
>CAZOQG010000104.1:0-4588 GCA_964582065.1 uncultured Dehalococcoidales bacterium | reverse complement strand
CACTAGCCGTCGGAATAACAGCCTGCTCTGTATTGGGCTTGACCCTGACCCGGCACTGATGCCCAAAGCGGGCTTTTCGGACTTCATTAAGGCTGTCATTGATGCTACCGCTGACCTGGTGTGTGCCTACAAGCCCAATCTGGCTTTCTACGAAGCTCTAGGGATTGACGGGGCCAAATTCTTGCAGGAGACCATTGAACATATACCTGGTGATATCCCGATAATAGGCGATGGGAAGCGAGGTGACATCGGCAACACGGCCAGAGCCTATGCTAAGGCCCTTTTTGTCTCCTTTGGCTTTGATGCGGCTACGGTCAGCCCTTACCTTGGCTTCGACTCAGTTGAGCCGTTTATCGATTATAAGGAAAAGGGGGTCTTTATCCTTTGCCGCACATCTAACCCTGGGGCGGTGGATTTTCAGAGTTTGGTTGATGCCCGGGGCAGGCCCCTATATGAAGCGGTGGCTCGAAAAGCCAAAGAGTGGAATGTTCATGGAAACATCGGCTTAGTGGTGGGGGCTACTTATCCTGAAGAGTTGAAGAGAATTCGGCAGTTATGCCCCGAGATGCCTCTGCTTATTCCGGGTATCGGGGTGCAGGGTGGCGACTTAGCCTCGGCGGTCAAACACGGGGTCGATGCTCGTGGGGAGAAAGCGATTATCGTTGTGTCGCGGCAAATCCTATATGCTTCTGCGGGAAAGGACTTTGCTGAAGCTGCCCGGCGTAGTGCCCAGGAATTGCGAGATAGGATTGGCGGTTTGGTTAGCCAGATTAGTCGCTGACGAAGATGGATATAGAGCTCGGCGATGTAGTTCGCCTACGGAAGAAGCATCCTTGTGGTAACGATGAATGGCAGGTGGTAAGGCTGGGCGCTGATGTCCGGATAAAATGCCTCGGATGCCAGCGGCAGGTTCTTCTGGAGAGGGGTGTCTTTGAGCGCCGAGTTAAAGCCGCGGCACCCGGGAAGGAGTCAGCGACCGCAAGTGATGACTGATTAGCCGGAGACTTGTTACCTGGCAAAGTGTGTAGGAATCGGCGCTAAGGTAGAGTCGGGTTGCAGATAGACGTTGTCATCTGGCGCCCATCGTTAAGTAGCTTGCCATCAGCAAAAAACTGCCAGCAGAAGCCCTTCTACCTGACACCAGACATACGGCTTGCTTTCCTACTGCTTAAGCCGGCATGAGGGATGAAGCCACCTCTGTAATATCGAAAGCTTGGTCAGTCTATCTTTGCCGGTACACATTGGACCAGCCGATTGTGTAGGTACCTTATCCTGGTGAAACCCTGCTATATAGGATATAGGACTATTTGGCTATCATAAGTAGCCCACTTGGGGGATTGCTTATTGGGACAGGATAAGTTACAGTTGGTATGGGACAGCTTGGAGCAGTTCAAAGGAGCTGGAGGGATATGGTGTACGTTAATCGGGAAGACACGATGCTGACGGCCAGTGAATTGGCTCGCCTCCTCAATGTGCATATCAATACGGTGAGGCGGTGGAGTAATCGGGGAATACTTAAGGCATATCGCGTGGGCCCGCGAGGCGACCGCAGGTTCAGCAAGGGAGACGTTGACAACTTCCTTACCGAGAACCTCGAAGCTAACTACAAGGGTAAAGAAAAGGAACTCTCGCTGCCACGGACGTAAGCAACCGTGGGCACTACCTCAATCTGTCCTCTATTAAGGCAGCTGACTGAGGCCGCCCGGCTCCAGCGGCCTGAAAGTATTCGTGAATGGTCCTCAGGCTTTGCCTGTTGTTGGCAAACACCGATATTAGTTATTCGTCTGACGGCGCATTATAGGAGCTTGCTTTCTTCAAGGCGCTCGGTATAGAATTTCTGAAACGGTTGTGGTAGAATTGGCCGTCAATTGGGTGGGTGAGGGTTCCGACTCTCAGGTGTTAGCTCACAAGGAGGAGAGCCGGGTGGTCGAGCGGCACTGATAGTGAATTATCGAGAGGAGAATATCATGCCCAATGTTTCGAATTCAAACCAGTATTACGAGTTGTGGGTGTTACTGCAGCAGGCAAGTGACGCAATGTTCGAAGCCAGGGAGAACGAACTTCGGGAGTACGGTATTACAGCCATGCAGGCTGCGGTTTTGTACATTGTCAAGGCGATTGGCGACGAGGCGACGCCGGCTCAGATATCACGCTGGATTCTGAGAAAGCCTCACTCGGTTTCTGGTATTCTGCAGAGGATGGAAAAGGCGGGACTGGTAAAGAAAACGAAGGACTTGACCAGAAGGAATCTGATAAGAATCACAATGACGGACAAGGGACGACAAGCCTTGACTCAGTCAATGAAAAGGAAGTCCTTCCAGCGGATATTGTCTTCCCTATCTGAAGACGAGCGCCAGCAGATGGGGGCGCAGTTGCGTACAGTACGGAATAAGGGGCTCAAGGAGATTGGGATGGATCCCAGGAAAATGCCATTCCCAAAGTGAGGTCTCCTTGGGAGTCGCCGTAGCTTACTAGTAAGTATTGCACCATACCTAGCACGCTTCTCTAGTTGGGGCTGTTTAGCAATGTAGTGTGAGGCGAAGCGTCGCCCACTTTAGCCTCTAGCCAACGACACCAAGTGGCCCTTCAGAGTCGCCTCGCTCCAAATCCCAAATCCTAATATCTAAATCACAAACAAATTCAAAATCCCAATTTCCAATCTTTGATTTTTGGTCTTTAGTTTTTGATTTTTGCTCACCCTCACCCCTTCGTTTCACTCAGGACAGGCTCTAGCCCTTTCCCATCGAGGGAGAGGGAAAGGAGTGAGTAGACCTCAAGGTTTGTCCCTAGGGAATCCCGGTCTGTTCCGTGGCTTTCTGAATAGTTCTTGTTGACTTTCTGCGGCTGGTCTATAATCATTGTTGAATTATGGTTGGCCACATTTTGCATATTGACCTGGATGCCTTCTTTGTTTCTGTGGAGCAGGTACTTGCTCCAGAGCTTCGTGGCAAGTCAGTGGTAGTCGGTGGACGGCCTGAGCGCCGCGGTGTAGTGGCTTCGGCTTCTTATGAAGCCCGCGCCTTCGGTGTTCGGGCTGGCATGCCTCTGGCCAAGGCCTATCGTCTCTGCCCCCAAGCCATTTTCCTCCAGGGTAGCTTCCCCTGGTATCGGGATGTTTCTGCCAGATTCATGACAATTTTGGCTGATTTCTCTCCTTGCATGGAACCAGTGGGGTTGGATGAGGCCTATCTTGATGTCACTGGTTGTGAGTTTTATGGTTCCCCTCGCCAGCTAGCACTGAACATAAAAGAGCGTGTCAGGAGGGAACTTGACCTGATTGCTTCAGTGGGCGCAGCTAGTTGTAAGGTGGTGGCCAAAATCGCTTCTGACTTGGGCAAGCCAAATGGCTTGGTTGAAGTAGCTCCGGGACAGGAAAAGGCCTTCCTGTCACCTCTACCTGTGGCCAGGTTGCCGGGTGTTGGCAGAAAAACAGAGCAAGCATTGAGGGCGACGGGGATAGATACTATTGGCCAACTGGCAGCTTTGCCGCCTGAGTCGGTTAAGAGTCGCTTTGGTGTTGCCGGAATGATGATTCATCATTATGCTAATGGCATAGATAATCGTAAAGTGGAGCCGCCCGGTGAGGCTAAATCTATCAGCCGGGAGACTACTTTTGCCCAAGATACCTCAGACTGCGGCCTTCTTCAGGCTATCCTGCGTTATCTCAGCGAGCGAGTCGGTGCTGAGTTGCGCCGCCAGAATAAGCAAGCCAGAAGCATAACGCTAAAACTGAGATACGCTGATTTTGAGACCATTACCCGCAGCCTCAGTTCCAAAGAAGCTACTGATGCCGATGAATCTATCTTTGCTGGAGCCGCTCGGCTGCTTGACCAGGCTCTGGCTCGAAGGCGGAAAGCGGTGCGCCTCCTCGGCGTTGGGGTATCCAACCTAGGCGGTGACGGCAAGCAGCTCTATTTGCTTGATTGCATGTCACGAAGGTCGGAACATTTAGATAAAGCTATCGACCGTATCCGTAGCAAGTATGGTTTTACGTCGATCCAAACCGGGCGCACGTTAGCACTCAAAGATGTATTCCCCGGCGATAAAGGTGATTACACGCTGGAAACGCCCTCGCTTTCCCGCTAGGCTTGTTTTTGTTGAAGCCGAAAGCTATAATTGGCCCCAGTTTCTTGACATTAGGACGTGGAGAAAAGGAGATTGACGATGCCTCCGTATGCTTTTTTTCGTAAGCAATTTATGCCCCTCGGGGAAGCCAAAATTGGGATTCTAACCCATGCTCTGCACTACGGCACTGCCTGTTTTGACGGCATTCGAGGCCAATGGAGTGATGAGCAGGAGCAAATGCTGCTGTTCCGCGTCAACGACCATTATGAGCGTATGCATAAGGGTTGCCGCATTTTGAAAATAAATCTCCCTTACTCAGTTGATGAGCTGTGCCAGTTGACTGTGGAGTTGGTAGAGAAGAGCGATTACCGTGAAGATGTCTACATTCGTCCCTTAGCCTACAAGAGCTCTGAACAAATCGGAGTTAAGGTCCACGGTTTGGAGGATGACTTCCTTATCATCGTTGCCACTTTGCCAGCTTACCTTGATGCTGAGAAGGGGGTTCGCTGCTGCACCTCTTCCT
>CAZOQG010000103.1:0-4614 GCA_964582065.1 uncultured Dehalococcoidales bacterium | reverse complement strand
GCGATAACCACCCCCTGGATTTCTTTGTCAGCCAGGACCCGCCGGTAATCTATCTCGGTATTCAATTGGGGATGGAGGGACGTGTAGTTTCCTAACTTCTCGGGGGCAGCGTCGCAGATGGTGTGAAGAGCGCTGAGTTCGGCGAAATTTCGCACCAGATTCTTGCCCCAGTAGCCGCAGCCAACTACTGCGATATTTCTTTCCATTCCTATTTACTCCCTATAACATCTAAAGACAACACTTCCGCCCTCGGTATAAGGTTCTCCGGGGTCAACACACTGGATATAGGCGCACTTCTCCCCTTTCGACAAGCCCAGGTTTCCAGGGTCGACTCCTTCTCTCAAAGCAACGGCATAGTGGAGGGGGGCAGCAAGGGCATGGATACATAGATTATCTGTTCTGCCGAAATCTATCCTTGGCCCTTCGATTACTATCCTATCGCCCACCCTGTGCACAGGATATTTCCCCCTTATCTCCGCTACTTCAATTATCAAAGAAGACAACTTCCTTATTCCCCCAACCTAAGGATATTCTCATGCTCCGACCCTTTGGTAACCCCACGGGTGTCGAAAACGAGTTGTGAATGAGCAACTACTTGATCCATATCATAACAGGTATGGTTGGTACCTATTACCACGCAGTCAGCCGAGGACAGGCTTGCTTCAGTCAACTGTATTGAGCCAAGGCTGCCTTGGGAGAGCTGGATCTCTGGTATGTAGGGATCGTTATAGCTTACGACTGCTCCTTTATCACGGAGAAGCTGGACTAGCTTTAGGGAAGGGGACTCCCTGATGTCCTCAATGTCTTTCTTGTAGGCTACTCCTAGGATAAATATCTTAGCGCCATTTAAGCTTTTGCCTCTGGCATTCAAGGCTTCCAGAATGCGAAAAACAACATAATAGGGCATGTGCTCATTAATCTCAGCGGCAAGCTCGATGAACCTGGTATGGAAATCAAACTCCCTGGCTTTGTTGGCTAGATAGTAAGGGTCCAGAGGGATACAATGACCGCCGATACCAGGCCCGGGATAAAAGGTCATGTAGCCAAACGGCTTGGTGGAGGCAGCGTCGATTACCTCCCAGACGCTGACATTCATGTTATGACAAAGCTGAGCCAGCTCATTGACCAGCGCGATATTCACGCTGCGGAAGACATTCTCAAAAATCTTGCTCATCTCAGCCACCTCAGGACAGGACACTGGAATGACGATGTCGGCTACCTGAGAGTAAAGAAGCTTGGCAAGCTCGGTCGATCGAGAATCCATGCCGCCGACAAGTTTCGGGGTATTTCTGATGCTGTGGTTTTTGTCCCCAGGATCGACCCTTTCCGGCGAGTAAGCCAAGTAGAAATCTACACTGCCTCGGAGCTTGGAGGACTCCAAAATAGGTAACACTACCTCTCTGGTAGTGCCAGGATAGGTCGTGCTTTCTAGAACCACAAGCTGCCCTGGCTGGAGGTTCTTGGATATCTCTTCAGACTCACGAATCACGTGGGATAAATCCGGGTCTTTGGTCTTGGTCAACGGAGTGGGCACGCAAATACAGATGGCATCTGTTTCTTTGAGTCTACTCTGCTCTGTAGTTGCCTGCAGCAGGTTATTGGCCACCACGGCTTGAAGGCGCGCACCGGGCACATCAGCGATATAAGACTCTCCTTGATTGACCAAGTCAACTCTCTTTTGCTGTACATCAATACCCAATACCCTGAAGCCCGCCTCGCAGAACGCTACCGCTAGAGGCAAGCCAACATAACCAAGACCGACTATGCCTATCGTGGCGGCCTTGTCGCTGATTCTTTGTTCCAGTCTTGGGAAAGTTCTTCCTTCCATTCTGGCCTTAGCTATTCAACATACTCAAAGATTTTCACAGCCGGAACGGCACCGACGTCCGATTGTGTCATTGAATCGTCGGAGCCGTGAATCAATTTGTAATGTTCCAATGCTTCGAGGGGCACGGGACTAACGAATGGGTCGGTGCCGACTATTCTATGATTACCTGACTCCTGGCTTAAGACATAGGCTTCAGCTTCTTCGTAGCTGGGGAAAAGCCTTTGCTCGGTGACCAGCTTGTAAGGCTCGCCTTCATGGTCAATTGCCTCTTCGTAAGAAATCACCATAGTGTTTTCGGGCGTTACTTTACTGCCATCAAAATTATACAGCCTGACGGCTAGTGAGCGGTAATATTCGGGATAGTAAAGGTGTCCCGGCTCAAGTTTGCCTTCCCATTTCTGATAGTAGAGGTCGTAGAAGTCCTCCTCGCCACTGCCAGTATATCTTGCCACAGCATAGAACTTGGAGGTAGCTGTGTCATGGTCGATGATTACGTATTTTGAGTTGAGCTTGTCAATTATCTGGTTGGCCGAGACCTCGTCTTGAGCCGTGAGAAAGCGAGCTACTCTTCCTCTGGCACCACCACCGGGGTTGCAATTGGGGAGGCGGTGACCGATTCGGGTTATCCAGTAGCCATAGTCCCACCAGGCAACTACGCCATAAGCAGTTTCGGGGTAGTGGAAGGGGGTCTCATACAGCTCGTAGTAGAAATCAGGGTTGTCAAAGGGGTCTGGAGTATTATACTTCAGCCAGGAGAGGGACTCACACCAGGCATTGCTGGGAGCATATACCGGGTGGCTGGCAGTGACTACTGCTGGTCCAATATTGGGGAAGAAAACAAGGAAGAAGATAAGAAGGGGCCAGACTACCATCCCCACGGTGAGGCGCAGGCTGCCTTTACGCACTGTTCTTTTCGTAGCCTTCCTTTTTGCCTTTTCGGCCCTTTCCACAGGCTCAGGCACCGTCTCCTTGAAGCCGGCGAACTCGAGAAAGAGCCAGCATAAATAACCGCTGAGCAGGGCCACATTGACAACAAAGTGATAGGCAAAGCGGCGCATGGCCAAAGTAGCCACCAGCATCGTCAGACTCCAGACAATGAGTAGTGTTTTGTCAGGCTCTCCTCGCTTGATGACGTGGTAGATAAGTATGCCCAAGGAGGCGAAGAGGAGAAAGAAGCTGGTGGTAAAATTGCCCCAGACAAGTGAGAGTGTGAACTCGCCATCAGGGAAGAGAATGGGTTGAAGTTCAATAACGGTCAATTGAGTGCTAGATAGGCCGAAAGTATTGCTAAAGCCTGTCAGTATAGACCTCAGGAGGGATGCGTCGATAACATAGAAAATCGCCAGTCCGGCCAGACCAATGCCGATCAAGCTCAACGGATAGTAGCCTGGTCTTATCTTCTTTCTTACCATGAGCCAGGAGACACTGGCCAAGACTGGCGACGCAATTATGGCAATAGTAAGAGAAGCCAAGTAAGAGTGGCTCGGAGAAACTGGCAGGAACATCATCAGAGCGATGAAGAAGGTGATAGTGCCAACAAGGCACAGGTACTCAGTGTTTTGACTCCTCAGGTGGTCAATAATGGACTGGATTATGAGATAGACAAAGATGATGAGAACAAAGGCAAAAGCGCCTTTCCAGGTAAGGAGATAGATTCCAAAGAAGATGCCGGCAAGCAAGCTGTAAATGAGAGGTTTGGTGACGATTGCCCAATCCCGCTGTTTCAAATGAGCGAAGGTTAGTTGGTTTTGCCTGGCGCTCTTCACCGCCAGAATGAGAAACAACATGGTCACAACAGTGAGCACAGTCTCAAGAACGTGCCTGTCGGTGAAGCCGAGGCTTGACTTGCCAAGGAATTCACCGGGCAGCAGGACTACCAGGCCAGCAGCTATTACTCCAGCCCAGCGATTGAATAGCGCTTTACCGATGAAATAAACCGGGATGACGATAAGGGCACCCAGAATTGCAGGGAAATAGACGCCGACTATGTCAATGGTGTGCTGTGTTGGTGAGCCGAGGCCAACGAGCCAGGTGATGCCGCCAAGAAGATAGACGAAAAGGTTTAGACCACCTAATGAGGTGCCGTGAGGATGGCCCCCGTACGGGTCGAAAGACATGAGGTGCGGAAAATTATGTACCAGATTGTCAACCTGGCGCATAAAGTGGTAGGCATCGGCTCCGGTGAACTTTATCCAGTCACCGACAAATACCTGGTTGTAGGGGAGGGCGATTCTAAGATATAGGGCAACGCCGATGAACAGAGCTAGTATTATGCCAGTAACCAGCCTTGGGGAAAACCTGCTTTGCCTCATTTGTTAGCCCTGAACCAGATTATAGCTTTGCGTTGGTGGCAACGCAAGGGACTGTCTTCCAATAGACCGGGTGATAAGATTGAATTGGAGGGAACTTGCGACAGCTGATGTTGGAAGAGGGGATTTCTTTTGAGGCGTGCAACGAACATGGAGTCGGGTGTGGGGGCAGAGAGGGCAAGATTGCAAATTACTGTAGGTGCCGTAGGGCAGAGCCAGCATCTAATAAGTGCTGATTTTGAGATTGTGCTTTGGCCGACTGCTGAGTTTGAACTCTCTACGAGAGGCTAACTCTGATAGGCGACTACTTTGCGAGAGTGTATTGGGTGTATCTGCATTAAGGATAGCAGAATAGTAGGGTGAGATAAACGCTCCCTTTGGCTTGACCGCTGATAAGGTGCACCGTTCGGGGGCTGTTATGAATGGCTGCCGAGCCAGGATTCGAACCTGGGCTAAGGGATCCAAAGTCCCCCGTGC
>CAZOQG010000102.1:0-4717 GCA_964582065.1 uncultured Dehalococcoidales bacterium | reverse complement strand
TATTTTGCTGATAGTGCTACCGTGTGAGTGTCACCTATCTATCTGAACTAGATCAGCGACAGCGTGAGGTCTGCATGTTGTGCCTTGTGGATATAGGGCCAAAGGCCGCGTGGGTAGCTATGGTGATGCACGGTCACGCCTGAGTCGCAGAGTCTCAGGTCTCGTCCCCAGAGGGACTGGCATTTCATAATAGCGGAGCATATAATTAGTGGAGCAACAATCCGACTAACAGGAGGTAGCCATGGCCATATATCTTACGCTGACAACTCTTACCGATGAAGGCAGGAAGAGAATGGAGGAATATCCGGAGTGGCTTAAGGAGCTTAATAAGGAAGTTGAATATATGGGGGTCAAGATACTGTCTCAGTATGCCCTTTTGGGGCAATATGATTTCGTCAATATCCTCGAGGCTCCAAGCGATGAAGTTGCAGCCAAGCTGGCGATACATCTAAGTGCCAAAGGAGGCCTTCAGACCTTGACCCTTGCGGCCATACCTCTGGACGATTTGATTGCCACCATGAAAAAGAAGCCAGAGTCGTTCTAATTCCTTGTCTACCTCAAGTCACTCGGAGCAGTAGCTTTAGTAACTGGCTTGTGCCAACTCCTTGTTCTGAACAAGACGGTTGCCCTGTTCTACCATCTATGCGCTTTGGGCAGTTGACTCATCTCTTCTATGACCAAGAATCTTGCTATGAAACAAGCGGGACTTGACCTTATCGGTGGCTGGGGGCACTTTGCCTATTATGAGCACGCCCCTCGGTGGATGGGCTCCTACCTGACCGTGAAGCCGGTTGCTCGACGTGCCAAATGTGGACAACCCACCTGATAGTCCTCTGCCGTTGAGCAAGCCACTGGAAGCACAGTTGAGTTCGACCACCGTGTTTGCCTTGGGATGTAAGACTTCGGGCCTCAAAGTCCGACGCGGTATTGAAAAATCATTAGAATAGGCTTAGACTATTTCTTGACACACCAAATGGAAAGCAAAAGCATGCAACAGACGTTCCCGTGTCCTAAGTGTGGCTCGCAAAGTGTTGTAGGTCAGCGGTTCTGCGAAGCCTGTGGTGAGAGGTTCCCCTACAATTGTCCTATGTGTGGTGCTGTCATTGAGCCGGCATACAAAGCCTGCCCAAACTGTCGCACAAAGCTGGGCTGGGGGGTGCAGCGGCGAGAGCCTTTGCCTGGTGCGGCGAGAGCCTATCAAGAGCGACAAAGAACCCCTGGATATAGGGGCGAAAGACAACAACCGAAAAAGACGAATGCATGGCCTGGCGGTTGGCTTGGTTCTATGGCCATAGTGCTCTGCATAGGAGCAATCATCTATGTCATTGCTGCAGGTTTACAAGGAGAGGCATCTGAAGGCCTCAGCGGAGGATTTGTCTTTCAAGAAATCGCCCCCGCTCCTGCCCTAACTCCACCACCCGGTGTAGAAGTAGAAGATGAACAGGAGCCGGCTTTCGTTGCCGATTTACCCAGTTATACGGCTGACGAGGTAATGGCACTGGCGAAGAGCTTTAGCCCTGATTGTCGCAAGAGCAAATCTGGCTGAGTTGGCTATGGTTGTCCTCTGTATGAGGACGCTGACCCAAGTTTCGCCGCCGACTATCTAGAGAATGGAGTATGGGGCGTGACTAAAACCTGCGACATAAACCCGGAATACGACGGTTTCTGGTACTTCTATGAAGACGGTGACGAATTCTTGGAAACTGAAAGATAGAGCTTGACCCGCTCCTGTCAGTCCTGCTTTTCGCGCCCACATTATCAATCAGGCTTACCAGATTTGCTGCCGACCATCATTCAGATACAATTCAGACCTTCCGTAGTTTCTTGGCCCTTGGCTGCTGCCTTAAGACAGCGACAAAGCTTCAGACTATCCTCAAACTGTACTACCACCGGCATATCTCAGCTTCAAGTGTGAGAGCGGTTTGTGAGACCTCAACCTAAGTAAATGGAGAAGCTCTTGATAGGTTACTTCAGTAACTGCACACCCCCCGCTTCATCTCTGCATTTCGAGGTATTGACAACCATTATGAGCGAGGGCTAGAATGCGCTAGACATATACGAAGCAAACCTACGAGCAATCTAAGCTGGGTTAGGAGGACTGACTGGAATGATATGCCCCGCCTGTAAGAACGACATGATAGTAGTTGAGCACAATGAGATTGAGCTCGATTATTGTGCTAGCTGCCATGGTGTATGGTTCGATTCGGGGGAGCTTAGGCTCCTATTGAAGTCTATGAGCCTGGAGAATCGGGACTTGGTGCTTCATGATATACTGGACTACGCGGAACCCAGGTCATCAGAGAAGAAGCGAAGATGTCCCATCTGTACTCGCAAAATGAAGAAGACAGCGATAGGTCATCAGTCGGAAATACTCATCGATGTTTGCTGGGAAGGAGACGGGCTGTGGTTTGACGGTGGTGAGGTTGTCGCTTTGATGAGACAGCTGGGCGGGGAACCGCTGGGAGAGCAGGACTCCCAGCAACAGGTCATCAGTTACCTGGGAGAAGTATTCAAGGCCCAGGAATAGGCCACGAAAGACAAGGGTAGTAAGTGAGATAATCCTTTCTAACGCAAGCCAAGCATAAATAACAGAGGAGGTGCTTCATGATTGCAGTCTACATCATTGCTGGCATTGTCGCGATTCTTCTCATTGTATTCATAGTAGTCTATAACGGCCTGGTCAGGCTGCGGAATCAGATGAAGAACGCCTGGGCACAGATCGATGTCCAGCTAAAAAGACGGTATGACTTGATTCCCAACCTCGTGGAAACGGTCAAGGGCTACGTGAAGCACGAGCGGGAGACACTTGAAGCTGTAACCAACGCCCGCAACCTTGCCCAGCAGGCGGCGTCCTCCGGGGCGGGCGAGCGGTCCAAAGCTGAGGGTGAACTGAGCTCTGCTCTATCCCGGCTGCTGGCCGTAGTTGAAAACTACCCAGACCTCAAAGCCAACCAGAACTTCCTAGACCTCCAGGAAGAGCTCACCTCGACCGAGAATAAGATAGGCTTCTCCCGCCAGTACTACAATGACTCAGTCCTCAAATACAACAACCAGACGCAGATGTTTCCTTCCAATGTGGTAGCTGGCATGACAGGTTTTAGGGCGGGCGAGTTCTTTGAGGTGACTGTAGCCGAGGAAAGAGCGGCACCCAAGGTCAGTTTTACTTAGCCAGCAGATGCCTTAGTCATGTGGGAGCACATTCGGTCTAACCGGATAAGGTCGGCAATACTGGTGGCCGGCATGGGCGTATTGCTGCTGCTGGTCGGCTATTTCCTGGGTCTGCACTTCTTCGATAGCGGCGAGGGCGGCCTGGTCATCGCCTTAGCAATATGGGCGGTGATGAACCTGGTTGCCTATTTCCAGGGTGACAATATACTGCTGGCACTATCAAGAGCTAAGAGAATCGGCCCTGATGACCACCGTCGCCTGTACAATGTAGTTGAAGAAATGAAGATTGCCTCGGGGCTGGACAAAATGCCTGACATATACATTGTTGATGACCCGGGGTTGAACGCATTCGCCACTGGCCGGAACCCTGACAGGGCTGCCATAGCCATCACCTCCGGGCTGCTGCAGAAACTCAGCCGCGATGAGCTACAAGGGGTCATCGGGCACGAGTTGGCTCACATAAAGAACCGGGATGTGCTGCTGATGGCTATGTGCAGTATCCTTCTCGGCAGCATTGTCATTCTGGCCTGGTATGCATCACGGTTTATGCTCTTCGGTGCCATGGGCGGGTCAAGAAGAAGCTCCTCGTCGGGCGGTGGCCAGGCTCAGGTGATCATCTTTATTGTAGCGATTGTGCTGATGATACTGGCACCGATTCTGGCCCAACTCATTTACTTTGCCATTTCCCGGAAGCGAGAATACCTGGCTGATTCCAGTTCAGCTCTGTACACAAGATATCCTGAGGGGCTGGCCTCAGCCCTTGAGAAGCTGGCTGCGTCGACCAGCCAGCTGAGAACGGCTAACAAGGCCACGGCCCCAATGTATATCATCAACCCCTTTCGTAAGAAACGCATGGCAGCCAGCGACCTCACCAGCACTCATCCGCCTATTTCGGAGAGGGTACGCATACTCCGCTCTATGGCCGGTGCCTCTTTTGTCGACTATGACCGGGCTTACCACGAGGTTCACAGAGCCAAAAAGGGGGTAATTCCCGTCTCTGCTGTAGCGGCGGCAGGGGTTGTCTCGCTGCGGGCAGCAGTACCAAAGGCAAGAGAAGAGGAGCCAGACGAAGCTCATCGGACTCGTGAGACCTCGGACCTGATGTGGCGTTTGAGCAACTATAGCACCATCACCTGCGACTGCGGTACGAAGTTGAGGGTGCCACCCAAGTTCAAGAGATCTGAGATTAAGTGTCCACACTGTGGCAGAACAAACCCGATCTGAGAAAGATTGGGTGTTAGTGGCTCACAAGCATGAGCGGAAGCGGTCCCAACGGGCGAAAGACTAGAAGCCCCCCTTGGATCTGAGCACCCTTCAAGAGGAATCCTCAACAAGCTGGCTGATGTAACAAAAGCCTCTTTTGTTACATAGAGAATAAGTCGTATGGCTGTTGTGAAGAGGGACCCAGAATGTGCAGTGCGAGTCACAATATACCGGATTTTGTCACCTGGCCAATGTAAGTCTCCTCTCCAAAGTTGTGACTACATTCCGCACGCACACCAGTTCATCTCTACCCTTGGCACTGTTGACAAAGCTTCAGGGCAAGACT
>CAZOQG010000101.1:0-4852 GCA_964582065.1 uncultured Dehalococcoidales bacterium | reverse complement strand
TAACCACTATACTATTACGGAAATCGACCCGGCGCCCCTTGGCATCGGTTAAATGACCGTCATCAAAAATCTGAAGCAAAATATTGAAAACGTCAGGATGTGCCTTCTCAATCTCGTCGAGGAGTATGACGCAGTAGGAATTCCGCCTCACCGCCTCGGTCAATTGCCCTCCCTCATCATAGCCGACATATCCCGGGGGAGCACCAACTAATCGAGCCACAGCGTGCCGTTCCATAAACTCAGACATATCAAGCCGAACCATAACGTCTTCACTGCCGAACATAAACTCGGCTAGAGCCCTCACCAGTTCAGTTTTGCCGACCCCTGTCGGTCCGAGGAAAATAAAGCTACCGATAGGGTGACGAACCTCCTTCAAGCCAGCTCGGGCTCGTCTCACCGCCTTAGACACAGTAACTATAGCCTCATCTTGACCAATAATTCGACGGTGCAAAGCCTCTTCCATCTTCAGAAGGCGACCGGATTCATCCGTAGTCAAACGTACTACAGGGATTCCAGTCCACATGCTGACCACCTCAGCTATGTCTTCCTCAGTCACCGTGGGCTTTTCCTGCTTCTGTTCTTCTTGCCACTTCTGCTCCATGTTGGTCATTTTGTCTGCTAATTGGACTTCCCTGTCACGCAGCTCCGCGGCATACTCATATTCCCTTGCAGAAATGGCAGTATCCTTATCCTTGCGCACGCTTTCCAAAGCTCGCCTGGCTTCAGTCAAACTGATGGGCACTGCTCCGCGCTTAATACGCACCCGCGACGAGGCCTCATCCATCAAATCAATAGCCTTATCGGGCAAAAATCGGTCTGGTATATACCTGGCTGCGAGAGAAGCCGCAGCCTGTAAAGCCTCATCACTTATAGTCAAGCGGTGATGCTCTTCGTAACGCTCCTTGATGCCCCGCAGAACGTCCAAACTCTCCTCTACAGTCGGTTCAGCCACCGTGACCGGCTGAAAACGCCGCTCCAGCGCGGCATCTTTCTCAATGTATTTTCGATAATCATCTAAGGTGGTGGCTCCAATGCACTGTATCTCGCCCCGAGACAGCGAGGGTTTCAAAATATTGGAAGCATCAACAGCGCCTTCAGCGGCACCCGCACCGACAATAGTATGCAACTCGTCAACAAAAACCATGCAATTGCCAGCATTCTTTATCTCATCAATAACCTTCTTCAATCTCTCCTCAAATTCACCACGATATTTCGTACCAGCTACCAGCGAGCCGATATCCAATGTTACTAGTCTTTTGCCTTGCAATGTCTCAGGCACTTCACCCGCCACAATTCGATGTGCCAAACCCTCAACAATGGCTGTTTTGCCAACACCCGGCTCGCCTATGAGCGCTGGATTATTCTTGGTGCGACGGCTAAGTATTTGGACAACTCGCTCAATCTCCTTATCGCGGTCCACAATAGGATCAAGCTTACCGACTCGGGCCGCATTGGTCAGATCGATTCCAAGCTGGTCCAAAACCGGTGTCCGAGCAGTACCTCGACCAGCACCACGGGCTTGAGACGCTCCCTGGCTAAGAACATTGTTAATCTCAGCTTGCGCTTTCTCCAGGCTGACACCAAAGCTCTCCAAAACACCGACAGCTGCTCCCTCACGCTCACGCAACAAGCCTAACAAAAGATGCTCAGTGCCGATGTAAGTATGGTTCAGGCGGCGGGCCTCATCTACCGCAAGCTCAATGACTCTCTTGGCCCGAGGGGTAAGTCCGACTTCGCCAATGCTGGATCTCTCTCCCCGCCCAACTACAAACTCCACCGCGGCCCGTATCTTATTTGGTGCCACACCTAAGTTGGCCAAAACTCTGCTGGCCACACCCTCCTCTTCGGCTATCAAACCCAGCAACACATGCTCTGTATCAATGTAGTTGTGTCCAAAGCGTTGCGCCTCTTCCTGAGCTCGGGTCAAAGCCCGCCGAGCCCTTTCGGAGAATTTCTCAAACCTACTAGCCATATTTAACGCCGGTCCTCTACGTTCGTTGCGAGCCTCAACCCATCCTACCAATTCAAATTATAAGGCGTTTGGCTTGCTAAGTCAAAACACTCGCAAAGTATTACGCGCAATCTGGCAAAAAAGCCTAGTTCCACTCGGCTCAAAGAACCCCTGGCAGTGGCATATTTTCCCAAAGAGTTGCCCCCCCAGTATCGTCTGCGCTGAGGCGTTTCACTTCCGTGTTCGGGATGGGAACGGGTGGTTCCACCTCGCTCTAACCACCAGAGGATCAAGCTTGAACTAAAGACTAGGCTGTATTAAATATACCTTGAAAAGAGTGTTTTGTCAAATGAAGCCGTAAACTTGACGGTCACGGTTGCCCATGCTATTCTTGGAGTCGAAAGCATTCCCTCAGCGAGGTGACAAAAATGAACTACGGACGTGAACTACTGAAGGGCAGTACCGATTCCTTGCTTCTTTGCCTGATCAGTCACCAGCCGGTGTACGGTTACCAAATCATAAAAGACTTGGAGAAAAGGAGCAATGGCTATTTCCAGTTCAAGGAAGGTACCCTTTATCCAGCTCTTCATCGTCTGGAGAAAGCCGGGTTTGTCCAAGGCAGATGGCAAAAACTACCGGGTGGCCAGGAAAGGCGCTACTATTATATAACGAAAAAGGGGCAGAAGGCTCTGGAGGAGAGATTAGCGGTGTGGCAAGACTTCTCTACAGCCGTCGATTTGATCATGCAGCCAGTGGGTGGTTGATAGAACAATGACAGCAAAGTTGAGTTACCTGGACAACCTCAAAGACTACCTCAGAGTTGATCCCGCAACTGAAAGCGATGTGGTGCGTGAGCTTGATGCACACCTCGAGGACAAAAGCCAGGAATTGAGGGAATCTGGGTTTTCTGAAGAAGAGGCAACCGAGGCCGCGGTGCAGTTCTTGGGTTCTCCTCAGCTTGTCGCTCGGCAAATGTACGAAGTGTATAGCCAAGGTAACTGGCGGCAGGCTCTCTTCGCCGCTTTACCCCATTTCTTGATTGCCTCACTCTTCGCTCTACATTGTTGGCACAGCACTACTTGGCTATTAGCCATCCTAGTTGCAGTTATCGGCGTCGTCATCTACGGCTGGTGTCGTGGCAAACCTGCCTGGCTCTTCCCCTGGCTAGGTTATTGTCTAATTCCAGTATTGGCCGTCGGTACTCTGTTAATTTCCTTGCCTGGCGGCTGGGCTTGGCTCGCAACTGCTGCCTATGTTCCTCTAGTTCTATTCGTCCTCGTTTCTGCGACCAAGCAAACTATAAAACGGGACTGGCTATTTGCATCATTAATGCTGCTTCCTATTCCCATAGTTTTAGGTTGGATACTGGCGCTGGGAATAGAAGACGGGCTTCTACGGTACGAACACGTTTACGACATTTCTCCCTGGATTGCTCTTAGTTTTGCAGTATTGGCGGTGACTGCGGCAACTTTCATTCGCATCAGGCAACGCTGGGCCAAGGCCGGAGCTTTGCTAACCGCACAAATTCTGCTCTTGCAAATGGGAGCTTTGACCGGAAAGTATGCTGTCAGTTTCTGGGCTTGGGTACTGCTAATTCTACTGTGTCTGTTTCTTCTTATCGGCCCGGCGCTGCTAGAACGCAAGATAAGATAAGGATAGGCTAAGATCGTTGGAGCTGCCCGGATAAACCGGCTTTCGACTTCCTGTTAATGAAAGGGAGGAAAACGGAAGGGTTATCTCTGTCTCCAAATCCCTCTTCTTGTCTGCTTAGCTTCCTTCTCCACCGCCCCTAGATAGACTTGATATTTGACGTCAGGTGGGTAAGCTTTGACACACGCATGACCTTTCCTTACCATCTGAGCATTAACAAAGGTATCGTCAACATAAACATAGCGTAGCAGTCTTCCGTATCTATCTTTCTCAGAAATGTCTTTCTCCAGCCTAACCCTTTTGCCTTCTACTAATACTTTGTTTGCCTGCTCTGACTCCAAGTAACAGAATTCGCCTTTTTCTGGAGCATCGATGCCGATGTAGCGCACATGATAACCACCCTCAATAGCAATAGTATCGCCATCGATAACCTGAACTACCTTGGCCACCCCCGCTGGCTCCTGGCAAGCCAATATCAAAAAAGCAGGGAAAAGGAGCAGGATAGCAATTTTGCTTTTAGGCCTCATCCTACTTTCAACTAAACATATCTTCGTATTAGCTATTGGTGCAGACACGGTGCTGCTGGCAATAGAGGTCAAGTGCTTATGCCAGCCGGCGGCTTCGTCCGCAAGGCAGGCATAAATCGTGATTCGAAAGACCTCAGCCTCGCGGATGCTTCACGATGTAGCGGTACAACAAGCACAAAAAAGAAAAGGACCCGAAAACCCCCTACCACAAGCTTGCCTGAGACGTTTGCCCCTTCCTATGAGCCACCCCTAAGTGCTCACAGGCAAGTCTAGTGACCACCCTGCCCCGAGGTGTGCGTTCCAGGAACCCCAACTGAAGAAGATAGGGCTCATAAACATCCATTATAGTATCTGCTTCCTCGCTGATAGAAGCAGCAATAGTGTCAAGCCCAACCGGCCCACAATCGAATTTTTCAATTATAGTCCGCAGGACTTTGTGGTCCACTTCATCCAAGCCAAGATGGTCTATCTCCAATTTGGAAAGTGCTTCAATAGCGACAGATTCGGTAACTGCCCCGTCTGCCATCACCTGAGCATAGTCACGTACTCGTTTGAGCAGTCGATTAGCTACCCGTGGTGTTCCTCGAGCCCGGCAGGCGATCTGGCTAAGGCTGGCTTCCTCTACTTCCAAATTGAGAATACTTGCTGAGCGTCTCAGGATGGTCTTTATCGCCGATTCGTCGTAGAAGTCAAGGCGATAAATAGCGCCGAATCTGTCTCTCAG
>CAZOQG010000100.1:0-4999 GCA_964582065.1 uncultured Dehalococcoidales bacterium | reverse complement strand
CATGTAGTGCGAGGCTTCAGCCTCGCCTAAACCCCACCGAGGCGACCTTAAAAGGTCGCACTACTTTTCCCCACCATAGCTCTCTTGTACAGCAATTTGTGTTCAAACCGGGAGCCCCTTCTGTCTTTGCGAGCTAAGTAAAACAATCTCGGCATAACCCCTTCTGTCTTTGCGAGGAGCCCTGGCGACGAAGCAATCTCGGTGGATGGGAGGTGAAGGGGAACACAGACACCACGACCCTCCGCCGCAGCCCCACCGAGATTGCCACGGCACTATGTGCCTCGCAACGACGAGAGGAGAGGCTATGTGTCACTAATCATATGGACGAGTACGATTTCTTGACACCTTTCGGTTTGCGGTGATAGACTCCTGTTGTCTTGAAACGAGTTGGCATCTTATATCACCCCAAACTTGAAAAGGCTGAACCTTTTAGCCGTGAGCTTGAGAAGTTCTTGAGCGCTCGGGATATTTCGTTCTGGGTGTGCTCGGCCTGGGAGGAGGAGAAGGCAAAGCCTCAGGTAGCTGGGTCAGACTTAATCCTGAGTATTGGCGGCGACGGGACTATTCTTCGGGCAGCCCGAGCTGCTGTTCCTCACGCAGTGCCCATTGTGGGCATAAACCTGGGCAACTTGGGGTTTATGACTGAGCTCAAAGCTACCGAGGCTCTGGATAAGTTGCCCCGGCTGCTAGGCGGTGAGGGCTGGATTGAAGAAAGGGCAATGCTTGAAGCTGAGAAGGTACCCCAGGGCAAGGCTTTCCATGCTTTGAACGACGTATTCGTTGGGCGGAGAAGCTCGGCACGGCTGGTTAGTATTGAAGCCAAGATTGATGGCGAAGTCCTGACCACCTATCGGGCTGATGGTGTGATAGTGGCTACGGCTACTGGTAGCACCAGTTATTTGCTGGCGGCCGGCGGGCCCATCCTATATCCTCAAGCCAGGGAGATTCTGCTCAAGCCTCTGTGCTCTCATCTTACCCTGGATAAGACTCTGGTGCTGCCGCAAGAAGCTGTAATCCAGCTGAAGGTGACCACCAGCCATGAAGCTATGCTCAGCCTTGATGGACAGGTGGAGTCGCCGCTGCGCAGCGGAGACGAGGTCAGAGTAAAGCTTAGTTCTTATGTGGCCCGCTTCCTAAGAGTTCAGCCCAGGACATATTTTTATGGTTCCCTGGCGTCGAGACTCAGAGGTAAGATATCGTGAAGGCGGAGAAGGCGAGGATAGGCGATGCCAAGCGAATACACGGCCTGGTGAACGATTTTGCTGGCAAAGGTGAGATGCTGGCCAGGGCGCTGAGCGAAATATACGAGAGCCTCCGCGACTATTTCGTTATCAGGGATAGCAATAGTCAGGTTATTGCTGGCGTAGCCCTCCATATTTGGTGGGAAGATTTGGCTGAGATTAAGTCTTTAGCTGTATGTGAGGACAAACATAGTCAGAGATTGGGTTCACAGCTTGTTGAGGCCTGTCTCAATGAAGCCAGGGAATTAGGCATACCCGAAGTCTTCTGCCTGACCTACAAGCCTGCCTTTTTTGAGAAGCAGGGTTTTCGCCAGCTTGACAAGATGGAACTGCCGCGCAAGATTTGGTCTGAGTGTTATCGTTGCCCGAAGTTTCCTGATTGTGATGAGGTGGCTCTGGTCTACGATTTTGAGTGATGCGCGGTTCAACGCAGTCCGGCTTCGGGTGGTGGCAAGGCGAGGCTAAAGAGCCAGAGTAAACCCGGCGTTGTGGTTGTCAGATCCCTGAAATGACAATAGTCCTGTGGCTTTGTTGAATTGTTGAGTTTGGACAAATATGCGCAGATTGTCATTCGCAGCATAGCTTTTGTTTTGGGATGTTAGAATCCAGGCGGTTATTACTGAGGTCAGGTCTGGGGACCTGACACTCACAAACGATTTGTCTAGAGTCTAGATGTTCGAATTTCGGATATGCGTGCTCAGGCATGGCGGCTTATATAGAGAGGAAGGATGTCACTGATGGAGAAAACGTTGTCAAGTCAACAGATTTATGATGGTCGGGTGGTGAAGCTGCGGGTTGACGTTGTAGAGAAGCCCAGCGGCAAGACGACTACTCGCGAAATTGTTGAGCATAGCGATTGTGTGGCGGTGGTAGTTCTGGATTCCAAGGACCGGGTTATTCTGGTGCGGCAATTCCGCAAACCCGTGGGCAAGGCCCTCCTGGAAATTCCGGCTGGCGGCATCGACCCGGGTGAGCAGCCGATTGCCTGTGTTCGCCGTGAATTGCAGGAGGAGATAGGTTATCTGCCGAACAAGATAGACAAGCTTGGCGGTTTCTATCCAGCTCCCGGCTATTGCACCGAGTATTTGCACTTGTATGTGGCTTCACATCTCATACCCAAGCGACTTGAGGCTGAAGACACTGAGGACATCGAGGTCGTTCGAGTGCCGTTGTCTCGGATACCTGACCTTATTGCTTCGGGGGAAATCTGTGATGGCAAGAGCGTGGCCGGGCTGCTCAGGGTTATCTCACTCGGGCTAAAGGGCAGCTAGACGCCGTTTGCTAAACCAAAACTCAAAAATCAAAAGTCAAAGTGGCAAATAAAGCGGACACACCTAGAGGCACTGTCTTTCACCTAAATCCTAAATCCTAATATCTAAACTCTAAACAAACTCAAATGACCCAAACCCGAAATTCAAAACAGAATGATTTGGTGATTTGGATTTAGGTATTGTTTGGGACTTAGTGCTTAGCATTTGCCCCTTAGCCTTTCGTATGGAGGGCCGCTACCGATGTGCAATCCTGAGAAAGGTCTCCAAATGTAGAGTCCTCGTGGAGGCAGTACACTAGAGGGGCAGTTATGCTTCGACCCGGTACTTGGCTTTTCCTTGTTGGTACAGGTCGCCGCCATAGCTGTCGTTGATGACAGTGGCCGGGAAGTTTTCTACCTCCAGGCGGCGAATCGCCTCCGCCCCCAAATCTTCGTAGGCTATCACCTCTGCCTTCTTGATGCTCTTGGAAATCAGGGCTCCAGCACCGCCTATGGCAGCGAAATACACTGCCTTATATTCCTTCATGGCATCTTTCACGGCTTGTGACCGGTTGCCTTTGCCAATCATTCCTTTCAGACCGGCGGCCATAAGGCGGGGAGCATAGCTGTCCATGCGTCCGCTGGTTGTTGGCCCGGCCGAGCCTATAGGTTGCCCTGGCCTGGCTGGAGATGGGCCCATGTAATAAATCGTCTGGTTGGCGACGTCAAGGGGTAGTTTTTCACCCTTATCTAAAGCTTCGACAATACGTTTGTGGGCAGAGTCTCGCGCGGTGTAGATGACGCCGGTAATGAAAACCTGGTCACCGGCTTGCAACTTTTTGATAGTTTCCCCATCAAGCGGAGATTTTATGTTCAGCGTTGCCATTGTTACTCCTCCTTGGCGGCAGTTCATTTAAGTTTGTTTCACAGTGAACTCGGGGAAAGGAACTTTGGCCTTGGTTTCAGTGGGAGGCGGGACCACCGGAGCGGGCTGCTGTTTATTCCTGAGTCCAATGGCTTGAGATACCAGTCGCCTCTTGAGCAACTGAATGGCCAGAGCCGGGTCTAATCCCTTGGGGCAGGCTTCCGAGCAGGCAGCAGCCAGGTGGCAATGCCATATCCCGTGGTCGCTGTCTACGGTAGGGGACCTTTCCTGCTCACCTTCATCGCGATTGTCGGCGCAGTAGCGGTAACACTGTGCCAGAGCCTGGGGACCAAGGAAAAGCTTGTCGCTGGCTGCGGTCGGACAGGCGGCAACACATATACCGCACTTAATACAGTAGGCAAACTGCAGGAAGCTCCGCAGTTCTTGAGGTGTCTGGGCGAATTCAGCAGTGGGCTTTTCCATTTCCTCTGTATCATAACGGAGGATATAGGGCTTTACTGATTTGTGGTTCTCGAAAAGAGGATTCAGCTCAGGTACCAGGTCTTTGATGATGGGCAGGTTGGGTAAGGGTTTGATGGTTAGCGTGTCTGAGTGAAATTCTTCTATTTGTGTGTGGCAGGCGAGGTGGGGATAATTGTTGATAAGCATGCCGCAGGAGCCACAGATTGCCATGCGGCATGAGGTACGAAAAGCGAGGCTGCTATCCAGATTTTCCTTTATATATATGAGACCTTCAAGAACTGTCGTGCCTCGGCTGGCTGGTACTATGAATTCCTGAAAATGAGGGGCGCTATCCTGCTCAGGGTTATATCTTTGGACTTTGAATGTTATCTGTTTAGTGCTATCTCCAGTCATGATACCTCCTAGCTGGCCAGCAGGGCTACTGGAACATAAGTGCCGCCGATGAAGGCGATGATGCCGAAAGCTATGATAACCCAGGTAACGATACGCTCAGTTCTAGCTGAGGGTGCCAACTCCAATATGATGTTCCGTAGTCCGATGAGAGCGTGATAGAGAACAACAGCCAACAGAGCTATATATAAGCCTACCCATATACCCTGGATAGCTCGCCCCATCATAGATTCCCAGGAGGTTGGCTCAATGGTATCAACTCCGAAGAAGTCAAGGATGGCATCGAGGTGCATTATTATTATATGTATGGCCAATAAAACTGCTATCAGTACGCCGGTAACCAGTTGCAGAAACCGCAGATAGGTATTGCGCATCACCAACCCCCTATGATGAAGTCATAAAAGAAAACAAGTGCCAGGATGACAATTACTGCTACCATGGCGATCGTCCAGGGGCGCTTTTTGCGGAGTGCGTCCTTGTATGGATAAATTGGTGGAGTAGGTCGCCCCATGGCAAAGCCCAATTCCTGTAAGATCAGGCGTAAGCCGTTCAAGGCGTGGTAGATGAAGGCAACGCAGACCAGGTATTCGCCGATTTTGAACCATGGATTATGCAGAAGTACTATTGTAGCTTCCCAGATATCCTGGCCTTGAATACGGAAAATGGTTGTCATGCACAGATGAATTAACAGGAAGAGCAAGATTCCTAAGCCAGTTATCCTATGGAGAAGGTAGAGGTAGCGCTCCAGTTTGTATTTACCTGCCCATACCC
>CAZOQG010000099.1:0-5271 GCA_964582065.1 uncultured Dehalococcoidales bacterium | reverse complement strand
ATTGGAGCCGATGCTCCAATCTACCCGGGCCAGATTACGACAATCTATTTTCGGAATAATATCGAAATGCAAGTCACCAAATGTTCCTGTTTTGAATTTGGGGGTTGGGGCATTTGAATTTGTTTGCGGTTTAGATATTGGGATTTGGAATTTACCGTGTGGCGGTGACGGTAAAACAGGATGCCCCTCCCTCTAATTCCCTCCCGCCAGGGGAGGGAGGACACTGCGGGAGTCACCCCCCACCTTGTAGAGCAGATCGGCTATGCCGTCATATCCGTACATCCGTTTCCTTCTTCGGAGGTTTCAGATAATCGGGGAACAGATATGGCTGAGACCTTATCAGCCTGTCGATGTCACGAGCATTTCTAACTCCATAATCGCCATAACAATTATTGAACAAGATATGAAGTCGTGTGACTTTGGAGGCAAGCTCAGCCAGCTTTGGTAGCCACTCGCCAAGCTCCTCATCGCTGTAAAGATATTTGAACCGCTCGACAACGCTTATCCCTTTCTTCTCCCAATTATCTTTGTTTCTGCCGTGAAAACGCACTACTCCAATCTCAGACGTTGCCTGAGCAACTGACGGGGCTGACGACCTGAAGCCCTGCGGCTCATCAACGCAAACGTAGATGAAGTCATTCTGCCTCAGAAAGTCGAAAGTCTCTCGCCTTCTGCTTTCGCTGAGCCAGGCGCCGTTACGAAACTCGATTGCCAGTCGATATTGTGGCAGATTCTGTTTGCATTCGACCAGATGTTTCTCCGAGCCCTTCCCGGGGTAGAACCATGGTGGGAACTGAAGCAAAACAATGCCTAGCTTGCCAGCGCTATCCAGCGGTAGCAACGCCTCGCTGAATCTTTGCCACAGCAGACTTCTAATATCGTCAGGCACATCGCGGTAGTAGATGTTTGCCTTTTCCAGCGGCGGTATCAGCGCTCTCACATCTTTGGGAAGAGCTTGAAGCTTTGTCGGATGCTGAGTGAACAGACTGAAAGCCTTGATATTGAAAATGAACTCCTGAGGAGTACGCTCAACCCAAAGCCTGGCTGTCCTCTCTGCCGGCATTGAGTAGTAGGTGCTGTCAACCTCAACCACAGGAAAATGATGCGCATAATGCTGCAGCCGCTTCTCAGCATCGTTTACTTCGCTAGGATAGAAGTCGGTAGCGAGAAGTGTCGGGTCAGTCCAGGAGCAAGTGCCAATCAGCATTTGCCTCATCAGACATTCTCTCCTTGAAACATACCCTGGTAGCCTTCAGCTACCTCGCGGCTGAGGCGGAAGAAGACAAGCTGAATAATCCGAGCATCCTTGAGCAGCCGAAATCCGCGCGGATTGTAGACAACCATGAGAGACTGAGACCTACCCGAGTAGCCGGCATCCCAGACTGCAGTATGAACGTTAACACCACACCTGAGGAGGCTGGAGCGGGGCATTGCCAGGGCCATTATGTGTTTGGGCAGATTGACGACCTCGTTGTAGGTAATCAGGTAGCAACCGGGCAACAGGTCTATACTACCCAGGGCATCGAAAACCAGTGGGGAAGTGGTGGAGAGAACCCTGTTCTCATTTTGGGGGCCTAGCTTACCGGGGGAAGAAAACAAAGCTATATCACTTACCGTTAGGTCTACGCCGTTAGGTTGAATTTGTTCCCCTACGCTACGCAGATTTTCGATAAGTGGGGGTGTTCTTTTCAGCAGGCCCAGTATGTCTTCTCTTGAAAGGACGGCTGTCACTTATGCACCTGGAGTGTCAAAGCCCCATCTGTGGAATTGTCTAAAACCAGTATAGCTTACGACCCCATACCAGACAAGCCAGATTAGCCTGTCCATACGTTTCATCAGATTACCTGCCTAGAAGCCCAAGCTTGTCAAGAAATTCTTTCGTGGCTACTCCTTGACTTAAAGTGATTCAAGCTGTGTGCTATACTTATTGATGCCAGAACGAAGGTCTGGAGGGACAGTAAGTGGAAGTCTACTTGGTGCAGCATGGTGAGTCCAAATCGGAAGCAGAAGACGCGACGCGACCTTTGACAGATAGGGGCCGAGTAGAAGTCGACGCAGTGGCTCGCTACGCGGCTAACTTGGGGGTAGAGGTTGCCCAGGTTTTTCATTCCGGCAAGCTGAGAGCAAAACAGACAGCAGAGCTTTTCGCCCAACATCTTGTGGTCCCCAAAGGTATTACCGAACGGGAAGGTCTTGGACCTTTGGATGACCCCGATAAGGCAAAACATTTGGTGGCACAGGCTGAAGGACCACTCATGATGGTAGGTCACCTTCCCCATTTGAGCAGGTTGGCGTCTTTGCTTGTCCTGGGCGAAGCCGAGAAAGAGGTTGTTAGATTCAGGATGGGGGCAGTAGTCTGCCTCGCCAGGAGCGGCGAAGCTTGGTCAATAGACTGGACTCTCCTTCCCGCTTTTGCCCAGCAGGCAAGTGAGCGTGCAGGCAGAGAAAGGAGGGAGTGATGGGAATCAGAGTTTATAGTGAACCCGAGCTTGAGAACCCGGTCTTGATAGCCTGCTGGCCGGGAATTGGAAATATTGGAATAATGGCAGTCGATGCTCTGAGAAAAATGGTGGGGGCGGAAGAGTTTGCGGAGATAGAACCGTGGCATTTCTTCTACCCAAGGAAGGCTGTAATCAGAGATGGTGAATTGAAAGATTTGGAGTTTCCTGGTAACAAATTCTATTTCAAGAGAAGTGAGGGCAAGGACTTGATGTTCTTTATCGGAGAGGAACAGCCTAGCGAGGGAGGAAGAACTTATGCTGAAGGAACAAAGGCCTGCCGGATGGCTAATCTTGTTCTAGATGTGGCGCTGCGGTTTGGATGTCGGAGAGTTTACACTTCTGGAGCAGCAGTTGCAGCCATCCATCATACCGTCAGACCAAGAGTCTGGGCGGTACCTAATAGCGAAGACCTGGTCGAGGAGATAAGAAGCTACGAGAATACAGTGTTAATGTCAGACGTCGAGGGAAGAGGCGGCCAGGGCAATATCACCGGCTTGAACGGGCTTCTGTTGGGAGTTGCCAAAAGAAGGGGTCTGGAGGCGATATGCGTAATGGGTGAGATACCAATCTACCTTCAGGGTTTCCCCCTTCCTTACCCGAAGGCATCAAAATCAGTGCTGGAAGTGTTGGGGATGGCTCTGGGGATTGGGGTTAACACGGAAGAAATTAGTGAACTTGCTGAACAGAGTGAGAGAGAAATTGAGAGTTTGTATGATAGGTTGCCTCCAGAGATAAAGGCGCAACTTGATAAGCTACGGTATGCGACTTCTGCCGAGCCGACTGAGCCACGACCTATAACAGAGGAGGACAAGAGGAAGATCCTGCAAGACATCGATAAACTGTTTAAGAAAGAACCTGGTGGAGACTAGAATTGAGTGCAAAGCAGCCTTTCCAAATTCTTGCCAGACCGAAGCTGCAGGGTTCATCCACGGTAGTGGCTTGGAGCGAAGATGCTGGCAAGCTTGGACCGAAAGTCGTTGATTACTTGAACAAGAAACTGCGAGGGCGGGTATTCGCAGAGATTGACCCTGCAGAGTACTTTTCCCTGGATGGGGTCTCTGTCGAAGATAACATAGCCCGGTTCCCAGGCAGTAAATTCTATTCCTGCCGGGGAAAGAATCTGGTGATGTTCGAAAGTAATCTGCCCAGGTCTGAGTGGTATGAATTCCTGAGTTCAGTCCTGGACGTCGCTGAGCATTCTTGTAAGGTGAAAGAGCTGTACACCATTGGTGGCATGGTTTCTTTGAGCGCGCATACCACACCGCGAGTCCTGTTGGCCATAGCTAATTCGCCAGAAATGAAGGACGTGTTGCGGCGGTATGACCTTGCCAGCGATATGGATTATGAAACTCCGCCTGGCCAAAGGCCAACCTTGAGCTCTTTTCTTATGTGGGCCGCCAGGAGGAGGAACATTGCCGGGGCGAGCCTTTGGGTGCCAGTGCCTTTCTATCTGGTAGCAACTGAAGACCCCCGGGCTTGGAGAAAAGCTGCAGAGTTTTTTGACAGGCGATTTGACTTGGGCATCGATTTTAGGGACCTCGATGAGGCGGTAGCAAAACAAGATGAAAAGATAGCTCAAATAAGAGGCCAGGTTCCAGAGCTCGACGGTTATATCAACAAGTTGGAGAGCAATCTCAGCCTGACCATAGATGAAAATGAGAAACTCGCTGAACAGATGGAGGAATTGCTAAGAAAAAGACATTGAGGTTGAGTCATTCCACAAGGTTGATACAATAGGGCAAAGGTTTTACTTTGCTTGCCTCAGGACGACCACTAGAGATCCCGGACCGGCATGGACACCTAGCGCCGGCCCAATTGTTGAAATTCGAGGCACTATGTTAGGAAAGAGCGAACGCGCATAGTCGGCCAGTGTTTGAGCATCATTTGGAGTGTTCCCATAGACTATAGCTAATTCCTCAACGTGTAACGCTGACCTTATAAGCTGACGGAGTCGGTCTATTCCTTTGCTCCGGGTGCGGGCTAGCCCAGCTGGGCGCACCTCGCCATCGCGCAAAGTAATTAGCGGCTTCACGTTAAGCAGCGATTCCACTGCGAAGATAGTATTGCTAAGGCGCCCACCTTTGACTGCGTATCTTAGAGTGTCCAGAAGTCCTAAAGCACGCAGTTGGCTAATGGTCTCATAAGCTTTGTTTGCCACCTGCTGTAAATTGTATCCAGCTTCAGCAGCTCTAGCCGCAGCTATGGCAACAAGACCTTGCCACATTGTCACACCTCGAGAGTCGATGACTTCGATCCGACATCCTTTCTGTTCCGCAATCTCCTTGCCCACCAGCGCAGCATCACAGACAGCGCTGTGTTTACTGGTAACATGAATGGAAACAATCTCGTCGGTCTCTCGAGCCGTCTCCTCGTACACCTTGGCGAAATCTCCTGGCGACGGTGCCGCAGTAGAAGGGTGAACTGGGCTGGTCATCAGTTTATGATAGAATTCATGGCTATCTATATCAACTCCGTCGCGATAGACTTCCTCACCAAAATAGAGATATGCCGGCACCACAGTGATGCCCAACTTCTTGGCTTCTTGTTGCGTAATGTCCGAGCAGCTGTCGGTGATGACTCTAGTTGTCATAAAGTGACACCTCGCATGGGAGTTAGACCGTGCACGACTATAAGGCTAGAGTATACTGCTTGCGTCAAGTTGTGTAAACTACTTGGCTGCTGGACTTAGAGCAAGGAATCAACCTTGGCAGTATTGAGTACGCTGATCTGGTTCAGATAGATAGGTGACACTCACACGGTATCACTATCA
>CAZOQG010000098.1:0-5401 GCA_964582065.1 uncultured Dehalococcoidales bacterium | reverse complement strand
GGGCTTATGCCGAGATTGTTTCACTTTGCTGGCAATGACATTACTCGCACTACATGTTTATTATTTTGCTGATACTGATACCGTGTGAGTGTCACTAATCTATCTGAACTAGATCATTTTTGGGCTGGTGCCGCTACGACATTATTGCATACCTCCCCCGGCTGCGCGTTGTTAAGCTGAGGAAATCAATGCTATACTGTGACGACAATGAGGCAAGAGAAAGGTTGTGATGCAAAGGATAGATGACCGCGCCAATGATGAGCTGCGCCCGGTGCGTATCAGCTTAAGCTACCAGGCTTTTGCTGAAGGTTCAGCGTTAATAGAGTTGGGGCAAACCAGGGTGCTCTGTGCCGTAAGCGTAGAGGACAGGGTTCCCAATTTCCTCAAAGGCGAAGGGACTGGTTGGGTTACTGCTGAGTATGGCATGCTCCCGCGCTCGACTCTCACTCGTACTCCCCGCAGGCTCTCCCCTGAGAGGACATCCGGTAGAAATCAGGAAATCCAGCGCCTCATCGGTCGTAGCTTGAGAGCTGCCACTGACCTGTATGCTCTAGGTGAAAGGACCTTTACTGTGGATTGTGATGTATTGCAGGCTGATGGTGGTACTCGAACCGCAGCCATAACTGGGGCATACGTGGCCCTGTTTCAGGCATTGCATAATATGAAAAAGCAGGGAACGTTGCGAGGAATTCCATTGAAGAGTGCTGTAGCTGCTACCAGCGTTGGCGTTGTGGACAGACAGAACCTTCTGGACCTTTGTTACGAGGAAGACTACCGTGCTGCGGTAGACTTCAATGTGGTTATGACCGACAAGGGCCAATTTGTGGAAATTCAAGGCACTGCCGAAGGTAAGCCCTTTTCGAAAGAAACTATCGACGCCGTGCTTTCGCTTGCCGAAAAGGGAATCAAAGAGTTATTCGAGATTCAGAAAGCAACTCTGGCAGAGCTGGGCTAGGGGCGAATCTGACCATTGCCGATGATTATCCACTTGTAGCTGGTTAGTTCCCTGAGTGCCATCGGACCGCGGGCGTGGAACTTTTGTGTGCTTATGCCTATCTCAGCCCCTAAGCCAAACTGAGCGCCATCGGTGAAGCGGGTGCTGGCATTAGCATAGACACAGGCAGCATCTACCTCATCCAGAAAGCGCCTAGCCGCTGAGTTGTCTTCGGCGACTATAGCCTCGGAGTGACCCGAGGCATAGCGTTCAATGTGCTCCAGAGCCTCGTCCAGAGAATCAACTACCTTAATTGCCGCAATCAATGCTAGAAACTCCTTACCCCAATCTTCATCCTTTGCCGCAACAAGCTTGAGAGAAGGAATCGGCTTGAGAATAGCCAGGGCGCGCTTATCACAGCGCATTTCGACACCGGCCTTTGCCCATTCCTGGGCAATCAAGGGCAGATAGCGTGTGGCAATATCGGCGTGGACCAGAAGAGTATCCAAGGCATTGCAAACAGTCGGCCGCTGGACTTTGGCATTATAAGCGATGGCCACCGCCTTCCCTAAATCAGCGCTTCTATCTACATAAGTGTGGCAAACGCCAACTCCGCCAGCGACCACTGGCATAGCGGCGTTTTCAGCAATAAACTTGATCAACCCGGCACCGCCACGGGGGATTAAGAGGTCTATAGTCTCCTTCATCTTGAGCATACGGTCAACCAAAGCCTTATCGGGCGACTCAATGAATTGCACGGCTCCCTGTGGAATTCCAGCTTGGTAAGCAGCCTCTTGGACAACCGTAGCCAGAGCCAGATTGGAGCGCAGCGCCTCCTTGCCGCCACGAAGGATAACGGCATTGCCCGACTTGAGACATAAGATAGAGATGTCTATGGTGACATTGGGACGGCTTTCATATATGGCGCCGATAACTCCAAGCGGTACCCGTTTCTTGCTAAGTTGTAAGCCGTTAGGTAGAGTACGTTCTTCCAGCACCTCACCCACCGGGTCAGGTAAAGCCGCCGCGGTCCTCACGTCCTGGGCTATGGCTTCTAGGCGGCTTGAGGACAGCATAAGCCGGTCGAGCATAGCTGCGCTCATGCCGGAGGCTTCGGACTCTTTGTAGTCTGAGTTGTTAGCCGCTAGAATTTCGTCCTGCCTGGCCAGAATAGCCTCAGCGATGCCAAGCAGAGCCTTATTCTTTACTTCAGTGTCAAGAAAGGCGAGCTTCCTCGAAGCTGCCTTAGCTGCCTTACCT
Organism: uncultured Dehalococcoidales bacterium; assembly: GCA_964582065.1. Lineage (GTDB taxonomy): Bacteria > Chloroflexota > Dehalococcoidia > GIF9 > UBA5629 > JACNFS01. The sequence goes on along the minus strand of CAZOQG010000098.1, from coordinate 3,207 downwards.
TTTTCTTCAAGCTCAGTTACAGCAGATTGCACGCGTCCTCCTTACTTCATAGCGGATGTCGTTTAAGACGTATATTGAATATGCATATTCCAAGTCCGAAATTCGAATATCTAAATTGTAAACAATATTAAAATTCAAAGGACTAAATCCAAAACTACTGACTCTTTGGCAAGATTAAACGAAAGTCGCTGCCTGAACCAGTTGCTTGGCAATTTCTCCCCATCAATAACTGTCTTTGGCATCCCCTTGCGAAAGCTGATAGCTTGCCTGGCAAACTTGAATGCTCTTTCTTCCAGGTTATGTTGTGTTGGATTTTGTTTTTTGGTCATTGCGATTTGTTTAGCATTTCGAGTTTGGAGCTTGGGATTTTTCTATCATGCCCAAATGGTTGATATATTACATATAGCTGTCACTGTTCTGTTCATAACAGCACCATGTTATTCCGATGAATTACCTCGGTGCCGTATTCATAGCCTAGAAGGCTTGAGATGGCGTTTGAGTGAGCTCCTTTGATAGTAGCGACGTCCTTCGAATCATAGTTGGGTATGCCACAGGCGATATGGTCATCGTTGGTACCAAAAATGTCCACCACATCGCCACGCTGGAATTCACCTTCCACACCGACAACTCCGGCTGGAAGCAGACTCCGGTTCTGCTCCTTGAGAGCTAAGACGGCTCCCCCATCAATTGTTAGTTTGCCTTTAGAAGCAAGCCTGCTGAGCATCCAGCGCTTCTTGCTTTCCAGTTTGCTGGTTCGAGGCGGGAATAGGGTGCCAAGACTCTCGCCGGCCACAATTCGCCTGAGGGCATCAGGCGTCCGTCCGTTGGCAATAACCATGGTCACCCCGGATGAAGTGGTTAGCTTGGCGGCCTCGATCTTGGTTGTCATACCGCCAACACCGTGAGAGCTGGCAGCCTTGCTGGCCAAACGCTCAATCTCAGCATCTATCTTTTCCACCTTGGGAATGAATCTTGCGTTGGAATTGCGCTGTGGGTCAGCAGTGTACAGACCGTCGATGTCGGTGAGTAATGCCAAAAGGTCAGCGTCCACCAGATTGGCCACCATGGCGGAAAGATTGTCGTTGTCTCCAAAGCTGAGCCCACCGAGCTCATCTGTGGCAACGACATCATTTTCGTTTACGATACAAATCACACCCAGTTCAATCAAAGCCAGTAGAGTGTTACGAGCATTCAGGTAGCCAGCGCGGTCAGCAAGGTCGGACTTGGTAAGTAGCGCCTGGGCTACAGTGATATTGTGCTGGCTGAAAAGTTGTTCGTAGGCGTGCATAAGCTGATTTTGTCCTACCGAGGCAAGCACCTGCTTAAACGGTACATCTTTGCGCTCCTTGGTTAGGCCCAACTTCTGTCTCCCGGCGGCTACTGCCCCGGAAGACACGATAATCACCTCGTGCCCCTGACCGTGGAGCTGCGCTACCTGCTCAACTAATCTCGTCATGAGATCAAGGTCAAGTTGCCCGGTGCCTCCAGTAAGGAGGTTGGTGCCGAACTTAGCTACTAGACGCTGATAACGCATCGTGCCTAATTATAGCGTGGTAGACTATAACCGACAAGGCTTGGTGCTGTCTTTGCGGGCCCTTCCCTTTCTGTCTTTGCGAGGCACGGAGTGCCGCGGCAATCCCGGTGGGGCTATCGGGGATTGTTTTGTTTCTCCTCACTCCCCGGCCGAGATTGCTTCGCTACGCTCGCAATGACAGGGGAGGAGGTGCCCCTCACAATGACATTCCTCGCACTACATGTTATGGCAAAGCTCTGGTGGCCAGGGAATAGAGGCTATTCGGCTTGCTTCTAGCTTAATTATTTAGCCGTGTCGGCGGTGGGCATTACGGTGAACTTGCCTGTTAGACCATCAATGGCGACTTCATAGTCACCAGGTGCACCTGCGGTAACGGTGAAAGTGAGCCCTTGACTCTTTCCTGGGGCCAGGGTTACTTCGTGAGAAGCCTTAACCTGTCCATTTAGCTTAAGCTCTACGTTATTCTGGGCGGTGGCCTCGGTGTCATTGGCTACGGTGGCAATTATGCGGACCTCGGTTCCCTGTGTAACTTGGCCAGGCCTGATTTGTAAACCTGTGATGGTGACAGGAGTTGGAACTATCTCCTTGGCTTCAGGTGTTTTGGCAGCACCCGGCTGCTTTTTCTTTGGAAAGTTGATATTTGGCAGCTTGATCCTCGGTAACCTTATTGCCAGTACTTTTGCCTCTCCCAATCCCCCCTCGCGCGGTTTCTCCCCAGATGTCTCCTCATCGGGCAACGCTTTTGCTCGCGTTGTGAAGCCGGAGCCCAGCAGTATGCCGCCTACCAGGGCAGCAACCACAAGAATAGACGTGATTATCCAGTAAATGGGCGGCAGTGACAGGCTGAATTCGCCACTCAACTCACCTACCGCCACACGGTACGTGCCTGGCTTGTCAATGGTTACCGCGAAGCTACCTAACTTGCCAGCTCCCGGGGCAAGCGATACCTCTGTGGTAGCTTCGGTGATGCCGCTTATACTCAGGTCCACGGTGTAGCTTCCCTCGGTGCCGCCCCTGTTCGTTATTTGAAACGTAATAGTAACCGGGCTGCCGACAATGGCCTGTCTTGGGGTAACGGCAAGGTTGCTTACCTCGAAGTTTGCTGGTGCTGATGTTGCGGGCGGAGACGAGGATGGAGGCTCCAGCCTGGCTAAAACAGCGAAGTAAGTGAAGTCAGAAAGGTGGCTCACTACAGTGTTTGGCACCTCTACCCCGGCAGCCACGTAACCGGCTGTTTCCAAGTTCACCCATTCCTCTGCTTGTTCATCATAATAGGCGATGACCACTGCTGAAGTATTGTCAGGTAGCTCCTCAGGGGCATAAGCCAAAACTATTGTAGCTCGTGGCAGGATGGTAACTGGCGATGGAGTTGAAGAATGTTTGTCAGCATAAGCGTTGAGCTCATACATTGGTTTGAGTGTTACTGCATTGGGGGGTAGGGGCGGTGAGCCTGCCAGTGTGAGTTCTATTCTGTGTGGCGGCTTGTTGTTGGCGCACAGTACCTGGCTAGCCTCGTTCAGCACCAGTTTGACTTCGTTGTTAGGGGCGGCTGCCAGGCACGACTCGCAAAGCACTCCGTCGAGGGTCATGCTAACTGTGGTTGTCTCGCCCAGCACGTTTACGGCGAGTGTCAGCGGACATTCCGCAACAGGTCCTCCCCCACCGCCACCTCC
>CAZOQG010000097.1:0-5559 GCA_964582065.1 uncultured Dehalococcoidales bacterium | reverse complement strand
ACTCCAAAGTAGTGAGACAAATCGCCGGTATCCCTGAATCCAAGAAGCTTGTCATGGGAATAGCCATCGGCTACCCGAACTGGGACTTCCCGGCAAACAAGCTTCAGACCACTCGCGAACCACTTGACAACATAGTTACCTGGCGCGGGATATAACATCGGCTCTGTCTCTTCTCTCAAAGCAGGTTGCTTACTTGTCACCCTGAGCGATGGCGAAGGGTCTCAAGGCCCAAATGCAAAATGGCAGATTGAAATTCAAAAAGCAATCTAGAGAGCTGCCCCAGGGCGGAAGAACACTATTTGCACTTCTACTTGTCATTTTGGCTTTTAGCTTTCAAGCTCCAAGTTACCGATAGCAAAGGGCTCAGAAGACATGTAGGGTTACTAAACACTCCCTCAAGCCCCAAGTAACAAACAATTAGCGGTAACTTGGCTCTTGAGATAATCGATAGCCCAGTCGACGAGTTCCTCACCTTCCAGTTCAAGCAAAAAGTCCGGCGTGAGCCCAACACCCTCTATCGGTCTCCCAGAGGGAGTGTACCAGCGAGCCGTGGTTAGATGCAGAGCTGAGCCATCCCTGAGATTGCGGATCAACTGAACGCTGCCTTTGCCGAAGGTTTCGCTACCAGCTAGCTTAGCCCGGCCGTAGTCCTGAAGAGCACCAGCCACTATTTCACTGGCACTCGCACTATAATTGTTTACCAAGACAATAAGCGGCAAATCAGTAGCTATGCCGCCTGGCCTTACCGGCAGCGAGCTGCGACTGTCGTCGCCATACACAACATCGACAACTATCCCGCTAGCCAGGAATTGACTGGCGACGTCGACCGCTGCAGCGAGTACGCCACCGGGGTTATCACGAAGGTCAAGAACGATGCCGCTCGCCCCCTCATCAATCACGTCTTTGAGCGCTGCACGCAAATCACTCCCAGTAGACCCCAAGAATTGAGTTATCCTGATGTAGGCAATATCGCCGCGCATTTCAGCCATAACGCTCTCCAGCTCTATCGCGCTCCGTACTATGACAACCTCCACAGGTTCGCTCTCCCCTTCATGAAGGACAAGAAGGATAACCGAAGTACCCGCAGGTCCCCGGATTTTGAGAGCCGCCTCACTTGCATTCATTTCCGAGCTAGGCTCACTATTGATTTCCATGATTTTATCTCCGGGCATGATCCCAGCCTTCTCCGCAGGCGAGCCAGCAATCGGGGCAATAATTATCAGCTGATCGTCCGTAACGCCAATGTAAGCGCCAATACCCTGGTATTTGCCCGTCAGGCTGGTCAATTCCAACTCGTGAGCCTCAGGATCAACATAAGCGCTATAAGGGTCATCCAGTGCCTCAATCATGCCCCTAACCGCTCCCTGGCTCAACTTTTCGGCATCGAGTGTATCCTTGTCCACGTACTCCTCAGACAACATCCTCCAAGTCTCCGCGATAATATCAAACTCAGCCGGCAGGTCAGTATCCACCTGAGGGGCCGGACCTGCACTCGGTTCAATAGACAGGTCAACATCCGGCTCAGGAGACGCATCAAATGGTGACTTTCCGATAACCAGGTCGCAGCCAGTACCAAGGATTGGAAGGGAAAGCAAGAGAATGACCAATGCTACAAACAGCGCGATATTTCGCTTTACACCCATAGTTTGCCTCCGTCTATCCAGTAGCTAATGTAGATAATACGGAAGATATTGTAGCAGTTTACAGCAGGAATAAGAAGGCTAGCCTTGATCGTCGTGAGCAACGGCTTGCTTCACGAGCTCAATGGTCTCATCCAAACGATCCAGCGCCAAAGAGAATCCAAGTTGCCTAAGCTCGGTATGGCCCAATCCCCTAAATAGACCCTGCCCGGCGACCATAGCCATCTCATCGTAAAGAGCTGGCCAATCCTTGCCGCGCCGCTCGACGCAAAACAAAATAAAATCCCGAAGTTGAGGATCCAGAGAATTCCTAGCGTTTGAAGAAAAGTTCACAAGGCTTACCAGAAGTTTAGTGCCTTGAATGGGTTAACACAAGGCCGTTCACGGGCACTGAGCTTGCCTTTTCCCCTTTGGTTTCGCCTTGAATGATACATCGACTAAGGTGCTTACTACTGTTTCCTGCTTTGCAAAGCTAGAAGTTTTCTGAAAGTTTTTTCCATCCCCGGTGGAAGACATTGGGAAGCAACAGAGGATGAATACCCCTCTAAAGACAGAGGGCCAAGTAGACCTGTAAGCCGAGTTCTGTACCCCGACAGAGTCGGGGTGGTGACCATCCATCTAGCCCCGATGTTACCATCGAGGTCAAGCGACCAACCCGGGGTTAGGGCCAGGCGTCCCCCTGCCCCCTATTCGGTCTTGCTCCGGGTGGGGTTTACCCAGCCGACTAGTCACCTAGCCGCTGGTGAGCTCTTACCTCACCATTTCACCCTTACTCTCGATATGGAGAGCGGTATGTTTCTGTGGCACTTTCCGTAGGGTCACCCCTCCTGGGCGTTATCCAGCACCCTGCCTGGTGGAGCTCGGACTTTCCTCCCTGGTTCTTAGTACCAAACCAGAGCGGTCACCCGGTCTACTTGGCCCACTATCACTCTACACCCCAGCTAAAGGCCCGTCAAATCTAGAGAATACTTGCTTGTCACCCTGAGCCGAAATCTGAGCATAGCAAAGGGGCAAGGGAAAGATTTTGGTCGAAATGCAAAAGTCAAAGACAAAAATGCAAAATGACAGATTAGAATTCGGAAAGCAACCTATGGGCTGGCTCTGAAATACAAGAAACAATATTTACATTTTCATTTGTCATTTTGACTTTCAGCTTTTGAGTTTCAAGTTGGCCACAGCGAAGGCTCTCTAGATTCTTCGCCTCGCTCAGAACGACGATCAGGATTGCCAAACAACGTCAAACCTAGGTGTCCTGTCTGAGAAATTTCTTCAACGCTGCACTCGCTAAGGCATCAGCTTCAGCGTTTTCCCCTCGTCTGACATGAACAATAGATAAGTTCACAAACCTCTTTGACAGTTCAGCAGCTTCAGTGTATAGCGGTAACAGGAAAGGGCTCTTTACTCTGTAACTGCCGGCCAATTGTTTGACTATTAATTCCGAATCGAGACACAGGGTAACTCCGGTTGGCTTGAATCTGATAGCCGCTTTCAAAGCGGCAATAAGCGCCCGATACTCAGCTTGATTATTAGTGCCCTGACCAATATACTCAGAAATTCTGACTAATTCTCTTTGCTGTTCGTCCCTGATAATAGCTCCGATAGCTGCCGGTCCAGGATTACCCCAGCAAGCTCCATCGGCATAGATTGACAGCCACATCCTCGATTCTTGAAAAGACCCTAGCCCAGGTAGAGTATCCTACCGCAGGTACTGCACTGGACTAGATTTCCAGCCCTGGCTCGCTGCCACTCGCTGACCGGCAGGTTAAGGCGGCATCCCTGGCACCTTCCCTGCTCCACCTTGACCACAGCTTGTCCCTTTTTGGCCCTTATCCCCTCATAAAGCTCGATTGCCTGCTGGGCAATTTCAGAGGCCAATGACTCTCGTTTCTGGCCTAGCGCCGAGAGCTGATTTTCCATTTCAACTTGCCTTTGAGCCAAGATCCCTTGTTCTTGTTGCCACTCCCCTTCTAGCTTCCTAAGTCGCTCAGTGTTCAGCTTTATTCTATCTTGCATCGCCTCTGCCTCTGTCATTAAGTCCAACACCTTGTCTTCCTTCTGTCTCAAGTTGGTCTTGAAATTCCCCACCTCGTGCTCAAGGGGAAGTAACTCTTTAGGATTCTTTACTTTACCACCGTAAAGCTGCTCGTTTATCTGTGCGATGCTACTTCGTAGGTCTTCCATCTGCCACTCCACGTCCCGTTGCTGTTTCTCGATCTCAGCTAGCCATTGCCCCTCAGACAGAAGCTCAGCCCTAGCTTTAAGCAAAACTTCGCTTTCACCCAACTGCCCACTGATTCTATCTAGAGCCTCTTGTTTCTCCTGAATTTCCAGGTCAACTTGCTGTAATTCATAAAGTGTCTTGGCTAAGGTCATGACCAAACTCATTCTACGGGAGAAGTATAAGGTCTGTCAAAGACAAGTAACCTACGAGAGCGCTTAGACACCTTACCTGCAGTTCCAAGTACAGCAAGGAATCCGGAGACCCTTCTCCATTGCTCATGGTGGCAAGCAAGTAACCTGGGGGCCCAATTAGTGGTGGTAATCAAGGATTGTGACTTGGGTGCTGATCGGCAGAGTTGACCTGTTAATCGAAAGCTTACGCTGGGAGACCATTTCCTTTACACCCAATTCCGTCAAGAACCTGTCTACGGGTTGAAGATCTCTGACCTCTGCTGACGTCTTGTAGTGCATGGGGATAACAATCTTAGGAGACAGGTGCCTTACTATCTCAGCAGCCGTTGAGCCAGCTATGGTGGACACACCACCCACGGGCAAAAACAACACGTCGACATCACCTATAGCCTCCATCAGTTGAGACGCAGGTAAATGGCCGAGATCGCCCATATGACACAATGTAATCCCATCCATTTCCAGAACATAAACGGTGTTCCTGCCCAGTTTGTCCCCTTGCTCAGAATCGTGAAAAGTGGCAATGCCAGTAATAAAGATGCCTTTCAGTTCGTACTCACCGGGGCCTCTAATCTCTTTGAATTCGCTGGTGATAGCTTCGCTATAGGAGTGACCAGGATGAAAATGGCTCAGGGTCACTATGTCAGCATGTAGCTGACCTAAGGTATAACCCAAACTTGGGTGGCATGGGTCAGTGATAACGATGGCATCCTTTCCCTTAATACGAAAGCAAGAATGGCCTAGCCAAGTGATTTCCAAACCAATAACCTCAAAGAAAGCCTACGCTAAACAGGTGACGTTCTCAACCCTTCAGTCGTTGAAGAAGCAACCATCCTGAAGGCAAAGCTAAAGCCGCTGCGGCTGTCTTTCCCAAATCACCAATGATAAAAGGATAAAGCCCGGCCTGGAGCACAGTGCCCTCGGGAACAAAATGAGCTAGCCAAGGCAGACCAAAGACGTAGAAAACGATGCTGCCGGCGAGCATGGCTGGGATTGCCGTCCATACACGTCGGTCCCAACCCCTCTCGGCCAACCAACCGACAACAAAGGCAGCTGCCACAAAACCTATTAAATAACCCCCCGTAGGTCCAGCCAAGCGAGCAATGCCTGGAGGACCACCTAGTGCAAACCAATATGGAATCCCCGTGGCCCCTACGGCCAAGTAGCTGAGCTGGCTCAATGCCCCACGCCGGCTACCCAGAAGAGCGCCAGCCAAAATAACGCCAAAAGTCTGTCCTGTGACAGGGACCATACCAACCCAGAAGCTTATTTGAGCACATATGGCAGTTAGGCAAGCAAAGCCAATCACTAAGGCCGCGTCCCAAAGAAAACCTGTCCTGGGGATAGCAACATCCATAAACGTGAGCCGAGCAGTTGACGTTTTCATGCTAGTCACTCCTTTATTATTACTGACAACCGAACCCAAAGTATAGCAGTGAAGCACCAAAAGGTCAATGGCCTCCTGAGGTTGCATTGATCTCCGGCTCGTCGAGTTCGTTTCAGCCAAGCA
>CAZOQG010000096.1:0-5697 GCA_964582065.1 uncultured Dehalococcoidales bacterium | reverse complement strand
AGCACCTTTTTGTGCAGAAACAAGGTGGGTCATCTCCTCGAATCTAAGGGGCTCTGCCTCTGGCCTGCGTTGGCTGCCCCAGAATTGCACCAGTCTCTCTACCTCAGGATCGGAGACAAAGGTCCCCTGAAGGCGCTTCGGCTTGCTAGCATCGGTGGGCATGTATAGCATGTCACCTCTGCCCAGTAACTTCTCAGCTCCAGCGGAGTCAAGTATGGTGCGCGAGTCTACTTGTGAGGTGAGTGCAAAACTGATACGAGTAGGAAAATTAGCTTTGATGAGGCCGGTGACTACGTCAACTGATGGACGCTGGGTGGCCACAATCAGATGGATACCAGTTGCCCGCGCTAATTGGGCCAAGCGGCATAGCAAGTGTTCTACTTCGTCGAAAGACGTCATCATCAAGTCGGCTAACTCGTCAACGACTAGGACGATATAGGGCAGCCCCTCGCCGACTTGTCGGCTTTTGTTGTAGCTGTCGATGTTACGTGCTCCAACCTGAGCGAATTTGCGATAGCGGTTGTCCATCTCTAGATTGAGCCAGCGCAGTGCCATCAACGCCTTGTCAGAGTCAACGACTACCGGGGCTACCAGGTGGGGGAGGTTATTGAAGTTAACCAATTCCACTCGCTTGGGGTCAATCATGACAAACTGCACATCATCCGGGGTATTGTGAAGAAGCAGGGAGCAGATGGTGGAATTGAGGCACGCAGTCTTGCCGCTGCCGGTTGCCCCAGCAACAAGCAGATGGGGCATCCTGGCCAAGTCGGCAGCTACTGTCTCACCTCCAGCACCTTTACCCATGGCTAAGGCCAGGTTTGATTTAGCATTGATTTTCTGAAAGGCGGGGGTTTCTATGACACTGCGGAGGTTGACCAAGCCGAAAGTGGTGTTGGGAACCTCGATGCCTACTACTGATTTCCCGGGTATAGGGGCTTCGATTCTGATGCTGGGTGCAGCTAAGGCCAAAGCAAGGTCGCTGGCCAGCGAACTAATACGGTCTACCTTAACCCTGGTTTTCGATATCTCTTCTGACCGAACTTTGACATTGCCATCTTTGTCCCGTTCTTTGAGTTCCTTGTATTTGCGGTCCCAGCCAGGCTCAACTCCAAATTGAGTTACCGTAGGCCCGGTGTTTATCTGGACCACCTTGGCCTCAACACCGTAGCTGCCTAAAGCCTCTGCGATGAGTTTTGCCCGCTCCTGGATGTCAGTCTGGCTTAACTCCACCTCTGCGGGCTTGTCGAGAATACCGATTGGAGGTAATTGCCAGCCACCGGCAGTAAGCACCGGTTGGTGTTTTCCTGGTTCCCATGTCTCGGGAGCGGGCACCTCGCCGGCCTCTGGTGATACAGGGCTTGGGGCTGGTATGGTTTGCTCTTCTGCTTCTACCTTTGTTGGTTGTGACTTTTCAAACTCAATTGGTATTGGTGCCGGTTCGAGTGTAGCTTTGGGACGGGGTTGGCTGGCTTTGGAAAGGGCCTGCCAGGCACCCCTGAGAACTCGCCCTATGGCTTTGGCTATGTTTGCTATCAGGCTCCAAGTCCACAGGGGGGCTAGAAATACAATACCCAAGGCGGTCAGCCCAAGCAGCCTCAATGCTCCCACAGTATCGGAAGCGGTGATGATACTCTTGCCAAACTCGCCACCTAGAGTCGCCTTACTTAGAGGGCCGCTTCCGGGGGCAAAAAAGGCCAGCAGCCCCCAGGCAGCTAAGGCCAAGGAGATTCCACCAAGCCACCGATTCCAGTGGTGTAGGAGAAGTGAAAACTTACCGAGCCAGATAATCCAGACTGCTATTGCCAAGGCTGCGGCTGCTAAACCCAATCCAACCCCTAGACGCCGAAGCAGATTCTCCCATGTGGTGACAGCCCAGTTGGTTATGTCGAACCAGAACCAGTATACTAGCCCGACGGCAATGCCCACCAATATCAGTCTCCTTACCGGTGGTGAGGTGATAAAACTGAAGAAGCCTTTCCAGAGGGGTTGCCCTTTTCCAGCTTTGCGGCGAGCTGCTGGTTTAGCAGTTCTTCTCTTCTTGGGCATAGCTTTACTATACCTCTACAGTCGTGGTGAGAATCATTGGGCGGCGTCGAGTTTGCTCATAGAAGAACTTGCTCAAGGTATCTTTGACTTTGGTATTGATGAAGCTCCACTCAAGGGGATGTCCGCCGCTGCGGTCTAAGGTGGTTGCTACTAAGGCACGTCCCTGTTCAAGTATGTTTTCGCCTTCTTGCGTGTCCACGAAACCTCTGGATACAATATCAGGGCGACCTATGATTTTGCCTCTCCTCTTATCGATAGCAATAATCACCACCACAATCCCATCTCTGGACAATAGCTTCCTGTCACGGAGAATAACGCTGGCGAGGTTACCCATAACCAGGCCATCTACATAGACATTGCCGGAAGGGAGCTTACCTGTTATTTTCCCCTTATCTGGCCCAAGCTCAAGAATGTTCCCATTTTCCATGAGGAAGATGTTACTTTCAGGTATACCCATGGTTTTTGCCAGTCTGGCATGCAGGCTCAAGTGGCGGTATTCGCCATGGATTGGTATAAAGAACTTGGGTTTAACCAGATTGAGCAAAAGCTTCAACTCTTCCTGGCTGGCGTGCCCGTGAACGTGAACTTGGGCTAACCTTTCGTAAATTACTTGAGCTCCCTGGCGGAAAAGGTTGTCTATTGTTCGATTAACCAGCGCCTCATTGCCCGGGACGGGCGTGGCTGACATTATTACAGTGTCTCCGGGAGTAATGCGGACCTGGCTGTTGTCTCGATTTGCAATACGTACTAGTGCTGAAGTGGGTTCTCCCTGACTACCGGTGGTCAGAAGAACAACTTGATTGTGGGGGAAACGGTGGAGTTCCTCAAAGCGGCCTAGGACACCAGATGGAGCGTTGAGATAACCTAACTCTGATGCCATCCGTACTGTATCCCTCATGCTACGACCGATAATGAAGACATGCCGCTGATGTTTGGCAGCAGCGTCAATTACCTGCTGAATGCGGGAGATTAGCGAGGCGAAAGTAGTGATGATTACTCTTCCCGGAGCTTCAGCGATGATGCGTTCTAGGGTTTTGCCAACTACACTTTCTGATGGTGTATATCCTGGAAGCTCGGCGTAGGTTGAGTCGGCGAGAAGAAGCATGACTCCCTGGGTTCCCAATTGAGCCAGCTTGGCTAGTTCAGTGGCTTTACCGTCAACCGGAGTATAATCAATCTTAAAATCACCGCTGTGAACTACTATGCCTATAGGAGTATAGATGATTAGCCCTACCGCATCAGGAATGCTGTGGCAAACGGAGAAGGGCTCTATCTTGAAGTTGCCCAGTGAAAATGTGACCCCGGATTGAATTGTTCTGAGGTTTGCCTTCTCCGAATATCTGTGTTCCTTTAACTTGACGGAAATGAGCCCCCGGGTAAGTTTGGTAGCGTACACGGGCAAGTCGAGCTGAGGTAGGATGTAGGGCAAAGCGCCGATATGGTCTTCGTGACCATGGGTAATGACTATGCCCCGTAGCTTTTGTCGTCTTTCCAGCAGGTAGGTTATGTCCGGGATGACCAGGTCAACTCCTAGCATGTCTTCTTTGGGAAACATGAGTCCGACGTCGATTATGATGATGTCGTTGGCGTATTCAATGGCCATCATATTCTTGCCGATTTCACCTAATCCGCCGAGGGGGATTATCCTGAGTTTCTGTCTAGCCATGGCTGTTAACTAAAATAAGCTTAACTGCTGGGGTTCGGCTTCGGTGTCGGTTAACTTCTCTGCCTGAGCCAAAATCTGTGGGATTTTGAGCATATCGGCTTCGATGACTTTGCGCAAGCTCGCCTGATGGAGGGCTGCTGCCGGATGATACATTGCATAGTAGACAACGTTGTCCTGTTTCCTGGCTTTGCCATGGACTTTGCTGATGCTCTGGTTGGGAAAGTACATGGCCATGGAGTAACGGCCTAATGTAACAATCATCTTGGGGCGGATTAGCTCTATCTGCCGGTTGAGCCATTTGCTGCAAGCGTGAATTTCTCCAGGCAGAGGGTCTCGATTCCCAGGGGGTCGGCATTTGATGACATTGCCGATGTAGACTTGGTCTCGTTTCAGACCGATGGAGGCTAGCAACTCGTCCAGGAATTGCCCTGCGGGACCAACAAAGGGACGTCCCTGCTGGTCTTCATGCCATCCTGGCGCCTCGCCAATAAAAAGCAAGTTGGTCTTTTCCGGCCCTTCGCCGGGCACTACTCTGTTGCGATGGTTGGCTAACTCGCAATCTTGACAGCGTTCAATTTCCTGATAAAGCTCGGTAAGCGCTGACATGTGAAGCAATCATAGCACAGCCTCTTTTGCTGGTCAATTTAGATCAGCGCCAGCACAAGGCTGAAGGCAAGCACGCATAGGAGAGTTATGGAAATACCCAAATACAGCTTGTCCCTGTCTATGGAGAAGGTCACCATAGCTGCAACGATTTGTACAATAGGGGTGAGCAGGAGGGTCAGAATCCCAAGCGTGATGATAGCCGTCGCGTTTAGTTTCAGGATTTCCTGCGGTAGCCGGGTCAGGGGGACTGTAGGTTCGATATTCTTAGCTCCAGCGATGCCAATCAACACAAGGCCGATGACAACCAATGTAAGGGAAACGGCAATACCCACTTTGAAACTAAGGCTAACCCAATTGTTTAAGCGGCTTTCCCTTAGATTCTTATCTTCCATGTTGTGTCCTTTTTCTTGTGAGCCTACACTATACTAGCTGCCTGAAGGAACATTAGAAGAGCTGTAACAAACAAGAACACGCCAAATATGCGCCTGAGCAATGTTCCTCTGACTCTTTGTGCCAGTTCGGCGCCCAGTCTAGCTCCGAAGAATACGCCGACGATTAGCGGGGCAACTATAATGGGGTATACATGTCCGTGATAGTAATGAATGAGAGCGCCAACTGTGGTCGTGATGGCTATCATAAAGGTGCTGGTAGCGATTGTTGGTTTCATTGGCAAGCCCATCACCATGTTCAGGATGGGCACTTGGACGACGCCGCCACCTATGCCAAGCAGGCTTGAAAGAGCACCAGAGAAGAAGCCCGCTCCTAACCCCTGTGGTATATGGCTAACCTTGTAGGTAACAAGCTTGCCCAAGCTTCGGTCATAGTATGAATTTGACAGCCACTGGGATGAATTGGCAAATGCGTCATCAGACTTAGCTGAATTGCCTTCAACTGGGTTGCCTTCAGCGATAGGGGACGGGCGGACAAGCATAGTATAGGCAACATAAATGAGGATAACCCCGAATAGGGCACTTAGCAATGAGGAAGCGAGGAGGGCGACAACAAGGCCACCGACAATAGCTCCGGGAGCCGCGGCTGTTTCCAAGAGCAGGCCCAGTTTGACATTGGTCAATCGGTTTTTGGTGTAGATGCTAGCGGCGGTGCATGAAGTCGCTACAATTGCGACCAAGCTGCTGCCAATGGCTATGTGAATTGGCAAATGGAGAGCCAAGGTGAGCATGGGCACAATGAGGATGCCACCGCCTACTCCCAGCGTTGATCCCAGAAGACCGGCGACTAGTCCTATACCGCCTAATGCCCACAGATTTATGTCGGCCAAAGCTGTTCTCGGACATGGTAGCATCGGATGGAGTGACAGGTCAATTGGGTGTACTGGTTCAGGTGATCAGTGACACATAGCCTCTCCTCTCGTCGTTGCG
>CAZOQG010000095.1:2056-5832 GCA_964582065.1 uncultured Dehalococcoidales bacterium | reverse complement strand
CGGAATTCAACCCCGCTATAGCGGATTTCGGGTACAGGGCACCGCTAGCTCCCCGTCTAGCACGACCCAGACAAATACTACTATGAAGTACCGAACTTTTCAAGGCTACCAGCCCTGGCTCAAACGCAAAATCAGCGGCGAGGGCAATCCTTGCTCCTCCATCTTCCTCTGAGTAGCTCCGATATCATATTCAACCCGGTAATGATGGACAGTCCCGGCCTCGTCATCATAGACAGCATAGCTCGCCCGAGGGTCACCATCCCGAGGTTGCCCAACACCACCAGGATTGATAATCAGGCGATTTTTCCCTAAGGTCAAATTAGCTCCGTCTGGAAACCCCCTGTAGATAGTGGCATGGTCGATATACTCAAAAATCAGCGGAACATGAGAGTGCCCCACAAGGCAAAAGGCTGTTTCGAAATGGGCGAAATTGACTTCCGCTGCCTCAATCGATAGCAGGTACTCCCAGATGGGTTCCCGCGGGCTGCCATGAACCAGCGTAAAATCATCCTGACAAAAGCTAAGATGCAGGTTTTGAAGGTAGTTTATATCTTCCTTGGTTAGCTGCAGGCTTGTCCAGTGACAAGCTTGAGCAGCAACAGGATTGAAGTCGGAAGTATCCATCTTACCTATCGCTGCCCAATCGTGATTGCCGGCAACACACACGTGCTCATGCTGACGCAGAAGTTCGATGCACTCGTGAGGGTCAGGCCCGTAGCCCACCACATCACCGAGACACCATATCTTTTCAAAACCCCCTCTGATATCTACATCCCGAAGCACCGCCTCAAAAGCAGCTAAGTTGGCATGAATATCTCCAAGGATTGCATACCTCATCCCGCTAACTATACCATCCGAAAGGCGATTTGTTAAGTATGCAAATATCAAGAATTGGGCCTTCCGCCACTTCCTATGCTGTTCCCAAAAGCAGATTTCAACTGGGTCGAAAACGCAGCAACTAAGATGCCCCCTTAAACGAAGGTATCGATAAAAGAAAAGAAAGAAGGTAAAATAGTGCTGGAGAAAAGTCCAGAGGCGGCAGAGCTAGAGAAAGCGGAATGCATTATTTTGCTTATGCCTCTAATCTCAATGGGAAGCAGATGGCGGAACGCGCCCCCGACAGCAAGCCCAAGTTCATTGCTACACTACCCAATTACAAGCTTATATTCACCGGGTGGTCAAGGCAGCGGCAAGGCGGAGTTGCCAGCATCAAGCCGTTCAGAGGAGAGAAAGTTGTCGGGGCCGTTTACGAAATCTCCGATAAAGATTTGAGGCTGTTGGATAAGTACGAAGGCTACCCTGCTACCTGTAATCACCTGAATATAACAGTATGGACAGAGACCGGTGATGCTGTGGAAGCCATAACCTATATCAAGGTTGAGCAATCGGAGGAGACAAGACCTTCTCGGGAGTACCTGGCTGTTATTCAGCAGGGTTACAGAGACTGGGAAATAGCCTGAGCGCCGAGAGGTTGCCCCCAGTTCTCAGGGGTTTTCACCGATAGTTATCGTAATGACAGTATCACCTTCAAACGAGGGATTCTGCATCGGGTCTCGAGGTGTAAGCTTATTCAAGACATCCATCCCCTCTATCACCTGTCCGAATACCGTGTGCTTGCCGTCAAGATGAGGCTGAGGTGCATAGGTGATGAAGAACTGACTCCCATTGGTATTGGGGCCGCTGTTAGCCATAGACAGAGTTCCAGCAGTATGACTACGCTGGCTAAATTCATCTTCAAAAGTGTAGCCAGGGCCACCAGCCCCAGTTCCAGTAGGGTCTCCCCCCTGCACCATGAAGCCGGGTATCACTCGGTGGAAAGTGATACCGTCGTAGAAACCTTCCCTGGTGAGAAACACGAAGTTGTTCACGGTCTTGGGAGCATCTGCGGCAAACAACTCCAAAACAATGCTGCCTTTCTCCGTCTCGATGGTAGCCGTGTACTGCTTGTCAACATCGATAACCATCGGGGGAGGAGCGGAATAGGTTTTGGGCATTGTAACATCACCTCCGGTGTCTCCAGGCAAATTCAAGACGACTACGACCAGAACAGCCACTGCGGCAAGGCCAATAACCAGGAAGACAGGCCACTTCTTGCGGCGTCCAGCTCGCGATTTTGTTGACGCCTTCTTCTTCGGCTGTTGCTTCGGCTTAGAGCCGGCCTTCCGCCGTAGCCGTTCCGAGTCGTACTCCTGTCTCTTTTGAGGGTCCTTCAGCACCTGATAGGCACGATTTGCCCTCGCCAACCCTTTCTCCGCTTTTTCCTTGGCTGGCCCCGAAGCCCCGTGCATCCGGTTGGGACGGAAAACAAGACACCTGTCACGATAAGCCTCCTTGACCTCCTTGGGAGTCGCTTTTGGACTGACTCCTAGTATCTCGTAATAGTCCTCGAATTCGTCCATATTCTGTCACCCTATTTTGCTTTCCGAGTTTCCATTGGCGCCCAAATGACAACGCTTTCGCCGACGCACTGACAGCTTGGTCAAGGTGCCTTCTTCAAGCCCTCAGTCTGGAGAGCTAGTACATCCGGCAAGAACGCAGCCATACGTGTTGGTTGACCCTTCGGTTGAAGGTTACTGGTCAGAATGCAATTGGGTATGTGAAGCCGAAGGCGAGCATTAGAATCACGACTATCAAGTAGACTGCGCCGCCGATCAATAGGCTTAGCAATGCCATCCGCCAATACAAACCCCAAGCTAGCCCCCAAGTGGGCTTGACATCGGCTTGTCGGGGACTGGCAAGAGACTCGACCACTCTGACCACGTTCTGCTGCCTCTCACTGACCACTTCCGGCTGCCTCTCACTGACTACTTCGGGCTCCCTCTCGCTGACGACTTCGGGCTCCCTCTCACTGACTACTTCGGGCTCCCTCTCGCTGACGACTTCGGGCTGGCTCACGCTGACCACTTCCTGCTCCCTCTCGCCAGCCAATTTCGTGCCGCAAGCTCCGCAAAACTGTTGGCCTGTAGGGTTTTCAAAACCGCAACCGGGGCATGCGATCCCTTGCCGAGGTGCCTCACCAGCCAGTTTTGCTCCGCAAACCCCACAAAACTGCTGCCCCACATTATTCACTGAACCACAACTAGGGCAATTGACCTTTTGCTCCATATTATCGGCCCCCCTCTCCTTTTTGCCGCATTATATAACTTGCACTTGCTATATACAAGACCTGTTAAGCGAAGATGCTTAGTTATCACCCTAAGCGAGATTCTTCGGTCGCGAAGCCCGCCCTGAGTTCTGTAAGATTCTTCGCTACGCCCAGAATGACGACTGCCAAGGGCTCAGGGTGACGGGCTACCGTCCTTGCGAGCAGCGCAAGCGACGAAGCAATCTCGGAGGAAGGGGGCCGAGTAGTAGATTGCTTCGCTCCGCTCGCAATCACAGGAAAGGGAAGGCTCAGAATGACGGGTAAAATTGCAGAACAATATCACTGAGCTTCTAACAGAAGTCTGGTGACAGGCTTAGGCCATAATAAGAAGCATGTGTTATAATCCCAGCGATGAAGGTCTCTGATCTGGGGGAATTCGGATTAATTGAACTCTTGGCCGACATTGTTGATAAGACCAAAAATCCCCAGAATGCCTCATGGCGAAAGTTGCTCATTGGCATTGGCGATGATGCCGCTGCCTGGCAGGACGACGGTTCCATCCAACTAGCCACCACGGATAGTCTAGTTCAGGACACACACTTCGACCTCAATATTACCGGTTGGGAGGAACTCGGTTGGAAAGCCATCGCAGTGAATCTGAGCGATATTGCAGCTATGGGCGGCGTTCCCA
>CAZOQG010000095.1:0-1956 GCA_964582065.1 uncultured Dehalococcoidales bacterium | reverse complement strand
ATAGATGTAAGCGATGGCTTGATTGCCGACTTAGCTCACATATGCAAAGCAAGCCAAGTCAGCGCCAGAATTAGAGAAAAGTTGGTGCCAATCCACCCTGTGGTTCAAGCCAATTTTGAGGCAGACTGCCAACAATTGGCTTTGACTGGCGGCGAGGACTATGAGCTGCTTTTTACCGCAACCAACCAGGTTATTGAACAGGTAAAGCAAGCCGTCTCCTGCCCGGTGACCGTAATTGGTGAGATAACTGAGGGGATGCCGGGACAGGTGACCCTGATTGACACCGCTGGTAGAAGTATTGGCTGGCAGAAAGCAGGCTGGGAGCATTTTAGATCTGAAGCATGAGCAGCAAAACGACAGCTTTACAGCTCAATTCTCACAGCCCAGAGCAAACTCAACGGTTGGGAGTCCAACTCGGAGAATTGGCTCAGGCCGGTGACGTGTTTCTTCTTTGTGGCAGCCTGGGGAGCGGCAAGACTTGCCTGACACAAGGTATCGCCTGGGGCATCGGTGTCCAAGAGTATGCCTTCAGTCCTTCCTTTGTCATAGTTAGAGAGTATTACGGCAGACTCACTGTGTATCACATTGATTTCTACCGACTCAACAGCATCGGTGAAATCGTAGACCTGGGGCTCGATGAATACTTCAGTGGCAGCGGTGTTTGTGTGGTCGAATGGGCCGACAAAGGCATAACAGTTTTGCCTCAAGAGAATCTGCTTATAAGGTTCAGCTACATATCGGATACGGAGCGCTCCCTAAGCCTGGAACCCAGAGGCCAGCGCTATTCACAATTGCTGAAATCTCTAAACCTGGGTTCGGAGATATGGAATTAGCTATAGATACATCAACCGATTTCGCCACCATCGGCTTGTCCCGTGAAGGGGAAACGGTGGCCGAAGTGGCCTGGCATTCAGGGCAAAACCATACCACGGAGCTGGTGCCGAATATAGTTCATTTACTGAATCAGGCTAAGCTTGGTCCTCAATCACTTGGTGCTGTTTTCGTGGCCAAAGGCCCAGGAAGCTTCAATGGACTTCGAGTAGGCATGAGTACGGCAAAAGGGTTGGCCTTCGCTCTAAAAATCCCGCTGGTTGGAATAGGCACTCTGGAAATCGAAGCGTACCCTTTTGCCTTTACCAGGCTGCCTCTATGCCCCATTCACAATGCTGGTCGCGGGGAGATTGCGACGGCTCTCTACCAGCAAAATGATGACTGGCAATGCCTAAGAGAAGAGTATATCACCACTGTCGATGTTCTGTGCAAACGAATTCAACGGAAAACACTCTTCTGCGGTGAAATCCCACCGTCCGTAATTCAGCAAGTAGAGCAGCAGCTAGGCAAACGAGCCATAATACCTGCCCCCGCAGCGAGACTGCGTCACGCCAGCCATCTGACAGCACTAGGCTGGCAACGTCTGAAGAAGGGCGACCAAGATAATCCAGCAAGTCTCCAGCCCTTATACCTGCGTCAACCGCCAATTACCCAGCGCAAAGTCAAATAGGAGCCAGACTGTCGGAAAGGAGTTCAAAAATGGAAAGAAGTCTAGTACTTATCAAGCCTGATGGCATTCAACGAGGACTAGCCGGAGTCATCATCTGCCGTCTTGAAAGACGGGGGCTCAAGCTTGTGGCTATGAAGATGCTGCAAATGGACAAAACCCTAGCCCAGCGGCATTACGCCATCCACCAGGGCAAAGCTTTCTTCAATGACCTGGTCGAATTCATCACCTCCAGCCCCATCATTGCTGCTGTCTTTGAGGGAGAAAAAGCCATAGAAGCCATACGACAGACCATGGGTGCAACCGACCCAGCCAAAGCCTCCCCAGGTAGTATTAGAGGTGACTTCGGACTGGATATCCAGCAGAATCTAGTGCACGGCTCCGACTCGGCAGAAACCGCCAAACAAGAAATAAGCCTTTTCTTCTCACCAGAGGAGATTCTGAGTTACGCCAAAGAA
>CAZOQG010000094.1:0-5902 GCA_964582065.1 uncultured Dehalococcoidales bacterium | reverse complement strand
GGCATGCTGGCTTAGCTCCAGCGCATCAGTGATAGCAGTATCGCCTCCCCCCACCACCGCTACATTACGGTTACGGAAAAGGAAGCCATCGCAGGTAGCACAGTAGGATACGCCGCGGCCCAAGAGCTTCTCCTCGCCAGCCACGCCCAGTTTAACATACTCCGAGCCGGCAGCGATGATTATTGCCTCGGTTTCGAAATTTCCATCGGTGGTAAAGACACTGTAGGCTTGCCCTGGCTTGAGGCCGGTGACCTCGGCGGTGATCGTCTCCAGCCCATATTTGGTAGCCTGCTGCTGCATCAGCAACCCTAGCTCAGCACCAGAGATACCCTGGGGAAAGCCAGGATAATTATCCACCCGCTGAGCATTCACTATCTGGCCACCGAAGATGCCACGTTCCAGGAGCAGCGTCTTGAGACCAGCTCGGGATGCATATAAGCCGGCAGTAAGCCCCCCTGGCCCACCGCCGATGATAATGACTTCGTATTTAGTCAGCTTCATCCTATCCCTCTTTTACTACATCGGAGGCAATCCGCATATCCCGGAGGTACAACTAGGGCCAGCATTTCCTAAGGAAGGCTCGGCTACAGTTGAACTGGGGCTAAAGAAAGAAGAAAAGACCTTCTGAGGATTTGGGGCCTGGCACTTGGGGCAACCCAGTTTGGAACCATCCTCGCCAAAAGATTGGCGCAACTCGAACTTCTCCCCACACTGTGTACATTGGTACTCATAAATAGGCATTCCTTTCACCTCCTTTTATTTCATCGACTTAGATTTTCGCCTTGGAATCCTCACGCTCTATAATTAGCTTCCCATTCTTTATTAACTAGTATCTTTCTCGACAATAACTGAGTGCTTGAGGAAATCGATATTCTTTATTCTACCCTTGAGCAACTTCTCCTCACCCAAAATGCTAGTCAGCAATATGCCCTTATCCTCAAGCTCGACTGATACTACATCCTGCATTACCTCTTCCGTTTGACCGGCAGCGTCAACATAAACAGTAGCTATACACATAGTTCCCCTCCTGAATCAGCCTTTTGCCCCTAGAGAGCTTTTCTCCTCCAGCAGAATGTCCAAGAGCTTCTCTACGTCTTCTGCTGCGCCACGGCCGTATACTGGGCGCCCCTCCAGGCAAGCCTCGTAAATCTCCGCATCATGGTGGATGCAGCCAGTTACGGCGATATTTCTCTTGCCAAGCTCAGTCTCCAATCTTAAAGCCAGCTCTTCTGAAGTAATTTTGTTGAGGATAGCCCAAGTATTGTGAATTCCAATCCCGGCAGCAAGGCTGTTCACTTTTTGGGCAAGCTCCAAGGACTCGAAAGAGGGCTCAACCACGATGAGCACGCTGTCTATGCTCGTTTCTACACCTCTTCCAAAGTGCTCCACACCCGCCTCCATATCCACAATTGTTATCTCTTTATCCTCCAAGCGGAGCTTTTTCAAAAACTCACGACTTAACACCCCCATAGGGCAGGCGCAACCCTCCAACGATTGGAGTATCTTGCCTACGCTCACCAGAGCGATGCCATCTCGGCTAAGTATATGCTGAGGGGGAATGTCTGCCACCCAAATGTCATCCTGCGCTAGAACTGTCATCTGAGGCTCCGATTGCCCTGAGGAAAACTTAGATGTCATTTTTCGTTGTACATTCTTCTTCCCACCTATAAGGTCCATGAGAGGGCTTGGAGCTCTATCAAAGCCAAGCATTCTATACAATCCAGAGTTTGACTCATCCGAATCAACCACTAATACCCGATAGCCCCTATTGTGCATTCCATTGGCTAGCAGGGCAACTATGCTGCTTTTGCCGCTGCCGCCTTTGCCACAGACCGAAATCTTCATCCAGACCTCCCACGGGACAGCCGGTATTCTTTGCCGAGGAAGAATTGTCTTCCTAAATCCAGACACCTCTTTTCCAAATTACTCCTCAATTATCTCAGTCACTGACTCTTTAACTGTTATGCTTACTAGATGGCTCAAGTTCACCTTAGTTGACTTTCTTTTCCCACCTTAATCCTCGTCATTTGAGGTTGCTTCGTTTGCAACCATATTATCACTTTGTTGCCTTAAGTAGGCGTAGGTATTCTCTTGCAAAGAGTTCCTCCTTGAAGCTAGTAAATCCTTGATTTGAAAGCATTCCCTTTAGGTCAAGGCAGAGGAACTCCAAGGCAAGCTCGCATTCCCCGTGAGCAAAGACCCAGCGAAGTGGAAACCAGAGCCTCTCTAGGTCGAACTCGTTATAGTCCAAAATACAAAAGGTTCCCCCCGGCTTTAGAGCCCGGTAAGCGTTGCTGATAATGCTGACTTTCTGGGCATCCTCAAAACCATGTAACACAAATGAGATGAACACCTTGTCGAATTCCTCCTGGTAAGTCAGGAGTGTCTCAATTCGTTGTTCCTTAAACTGGACATTGCCATATGAACGGCAGCGCCCCTGAGACAAGCTCAGCATCTCCCGGCTGATGTCAAGCCCCAAAATCTTGCCTCTAGGGCCCGTCTTCTGGGCCATGAGGCAATCATTTCTGCCTGTCCCCGAGCCAATGTCCAGAATCGATTGTCCAGGCTGTATGTCCATCTTGTCAATAACCTTCTTGATTAAAAGAGGGTAATACCCCACTGACACCACATTCATAAAAAGGTCATAATGCTGAGCTGCCTCTGGGCCAACCTCTACTTTTGACCTTGGTGACGGCAAAATATACCCCTAGCCAAGCATTGCCAGATATTCATCAGCATATTTCCCATTTATAGCACCGTCAAACATTTCACCCCTCCTCACCTTTTCCATTGCCAGGTATTCACTGGCAGCCATTCCAGCAGAGGCTCCGCTGGCAGCAGCCGAGATGAGATGACGGTCACTACCTGAAATCTCACCACAAGCGAATATTCCTGGCTTGCTAGTCATCACCCGGTCATTCACCTTTACAGCGCTTCCTGCTACCTCAACCCCCAGCTGCTTCGCTAGTTCGGTATTCGGCTGTGTTCCTACACAGATGACTATCCAGTCAACCGCTATCTCTCTTTCATCACCGGTCTTGTTATTCACCACTACTGCCGCCTCAACTTTATCGTTTCCCTTTATTTCCTTCACCTCAGTGTTGTAATGAATCTCAACGCCCTCTTTTCCCAAACGCTTCACCATAGCAGGATATGCTCGCAGTGATTCTCTTCGATGCACCAGGGTGACCTGACTAGCTTTGCCCCTGGCAACAAGAGCATTCTTAGCCGTGGAATTTCCACCACCCACTACCAAGATTCTCTTGTCAGCGAACTTGCGAAAGTCACGCTTAGCGTAATAGGACACACCCCTCCCCGCAAATCTTTCCTCATCAGGTACACCGAGCTTTTGCATAACACTGCCGGTGGCGATGATGATAGCTTTAGATTCATATTGGTTCGCCTCTGTAGTCGCGATTTTCTCCTCGGCGTTAATGCTTAGCACTTTTTCCTGCCTTAGCTCTGCACCAACACCGGCTGGCGGGGGAGAAGTAACCTGCTTCTCAAGATTATCCATAAGAATAGCACCATCGCCAGGCGGAAACCCCGGGTAGTTGGGCACAGTGGAGGCACTCTTTCCCTGTCCGCCTATCCAACTAGCCTCTAAGACCAGTGTGCTCCAGCCATCCATTTTGGTGAATACCGCTGCGGATAACCCGGCAGGACCTCCACCAACGATAATTATATCTCTTTGCTCCATAACGCATCTCCTCTAGGTTTGGTTTAACTTGAGCATCGCTCAACTTTCAAGCTTTCTTAATGCCACATTTGCGGCTACCAATATGGGGTCCCAGACGGGTGCGAAAGGTGGAGAGTAACTCAAATCCAAGCTTGCTATCTCCCCGACAGTCATGTCGTTGTAGAGGGCAGTGGCAAAAACATCTATACGTTTAGCAACGCCTATCTCACCTATCATCTGAGCACCCAGCAATCTCCCCGTTGCCCTTTCGTCTATCAACTTAATGGTGATGTCTTTCGGCTCGGGATTAGGGTAGGTATGAGCATGCGAGGGATGGGCGACGGTAGAGGTAGCAAAATCATAGCCTTCGGCAGAGGCATTGGTAGCACTTAGGCCAGTACAGGCAACTGTCAGGTCAAAGATTTTGGAGACAGCCGTCCCCACAATGCCCTCGAAGGCTTCATTGCCGCCGGAGGCATTCTCACCAGCAATCCTTCCCTGCTTATTGGCCGTAGTCCCCCGTGGGATGTACACATCCTTACCAGTGATGATATGTCTCTGCCCAACGCAGTCTCCGGCGGCAAAGATATCAGGGTTGCTTGTCTGCATTTTGTCATCAACAACAATAGTCTCATTGTCAGCAATCTCAAGGCCTGCCCCTCTCGCCAGGTCTGAATTGGGCTTGGAACCAGTAGCCAGAAGAACAAGGTCAGCCTGATGAGTTCCTTGGGCCAGGACTACAGCTCTCACCTTGCCCTCTTTATCGCCTTCAAACCCCTGAATATTGGCATCCTTAACCAGGTCAACATCCTTTGCCTTAAGCTCATCCTCAACTAACTTGACCATATCATCATCGAACATCTTCAGAATGCTTCCCGGCCTCTTTATCACTGTTACTTCAAGGCCTCTCACTCTAAAGGCTTCGGCCATCTCCAGGCCGATAAGCCCAGCGCCAATTATCACTGCTTTCTTGGGAGCCGCTTCCTTCAAGAAATCCTTGAGGACGTCTCCATCTTCAGCCGTTCTGATGACGAAGACATTCTTGAGGTCAACACCAGGCAGGTTTGGATAAGACGGAGAAGCTCCGGTGCATATTGCCAGCTTATCATAGCTCAGTTCTATCTCCTCGTCCTGCTCGAGGTTTCGGGCAAAGACAACCTTCGCCTGCGAATCTATCTTGGCAACCTCATGCCTTGTTAAGACATCGATCCCTCTCTTCTGCTTAAAGAATGCAGCATCATGGACAACCAGCCCGTGGATATCCTTGACCAGGTCCGAGATGAAGTAGGGGAGCCCACAGGAGCCATAGGAGACAAAGTTCCCTCTCTCCAGAACAATGACTTCCATATCGGGCTTGTTTCTCTTGGCCCGACTGGCGGCGCTCATCCCCGCTGCCACTCCACCTATTACTATGAATCTCTCCCTGTCCATTCTTTGTGCCTTCTATATGACCAACTCATCCAATGCGGATTGCTTCAAGTGGGCAGGCTTGAGCACATTTAGCGCAGCCGCGGCAAAAGTGAGACGGATGCGAGAACGGAAACTCATAGCGAGCTTCCTGTGCCATGACCTTGTTCGGGCACTCAAGCGCGGCAGCACAAACCCCACCATCGCATCTATCGGGACGACACTTCTGATAATCAATTATGGCTACCGGGTTTGGCATTCTCTTACACTACTATATCCTTATATTCCTTCAAACCAGCCATAGACATATCTTTTCAAGTAGTCATCATCAGGATAAGCTCTCATTACATCCTGTTCAGTGAAAGAATATTTATACTGGGCAACATACTCACTGAGCAACTTGTATGCCTGGTTCAGTTTCTTCATCTCTTCTTCACCTTCAGCGCTCTGGTTGCCGCTCTTATCTGGGTGATACAAGAACGCTTTTTTCCTGTAAGCTCGTGTTATCTCCTTGAGACTGGCAAACTCTCTTAGGCCCAACAGTTTGCGGGCCTTATCTATTTCCTCAAAGTCGGCCACGCCCGATACTCCTTATACTTCTATCAAAACAGCCCAGCTAACGGGAGGTACCGTCAGATAGGCACACCAGCACCGATGCCTATTTATCGCCTTCCAATTCAGTCAATAACTGAGACAGCCTCTCTTTCGCTTTTTCCATCTCTTGGGCTGCCTGCAATACGCTGTTATAAATTGGGTCGCTTTCCACGTTCTCGGTTTTCTCCATCCATTTCCTGAACTTCTTGCCGCCTTGCTCGT
>CAZOQG010000093.1:0-5964 GCA_964582065.1 uncultured Dehalococcoidales bacterium | reverse complement strand
GTGAGCTTTACATTGCTGAGGAGGCATTTTTTACCGGCACTGCTGCTCATGTCAGCCCTATTATTGAAGTTGACGAGCGTCCGGTAGGCAGTGGAGAAATAGGCAAGCTGACCAAGGAATTGCAACGGCTCTATTTTGAGGTAATAAAGGGCAAGAACCCCAAGTACATTGACTGGTGCACCTCGGCTTATTCTAAAGCGGTAAAGACCGGGGGGTAAGGGCAATTCATGAATTGCTCCTACTGAGGTCTATTCGCAGGGCTTTGAGTAAATAGAGAAGACGGCAGCTCTCTTCCAGGGCTGTGGTGTAGTGGTAAGCCTCCTCGAGTAGTTGGCCTACGGCAAAACTGCCGTGACCACGTACCAAGACAACCTTAGATTCCTTGAGTGCTTCGGCTATTTCTTGGTCAAGTCCTCCAGTCTTTACTGTCGTTCCCCAGCCAAGAACTGGCACTTTTGACAGTAACAGATTCCCTTCGACGTCACAGGGGACGATTTCTCGTTCGGAAAAAGACAAAGCAACCGCATAGGCTGGGTGAGCGTGAACTACGGCCGAAGCTGATGTCCGTTGATAAATGAAGCGGTGAACTCTCAGTTCCGTCGATGCTAAGGGTGTACACTGGTCATTCTTGTTAATCCCGGTTTCTACGAAGTCGTGTTCTTCAAGGAAACCAAGCATGCTGCTGCGATGGGTAATGTACAAGTGCTCTCCCAGTCTAATACTGAGATTGCCACTGTGAGAGGAGACCAGCCCTCGTGCACAGAGATCACGCCCGACAACCTGAAACTGCGAAATGAGCATCTGCGTACTTTTACACTAATTCGGTGTTGAAAGTCAAATCAAACCAATTGGGAGTAAACTCGAAGATGCGTTCTTATGTTGGCAAGCTTAACTGTTGCTAGGTTGTCTCGGCGTCTGCTGTCTGGGGTTCACTGGCGCTAGACAGTACGGCTTGGTTGAGTTTCTTCGTTAAGCGTGACTTACGCCTGGCGGCCGTATTAGGGTGAAATACTCCCTTTTTGGCGGCTCTATCGAGGGCACTTATGGCAACCCCCACTGCCTGCTGTGCTGATTCAAGCTCGTTGGCGAGAATAAGCTTCTCCGCCCGAGTCACATGGGTCTTCGTAGCACTCTTAACCGACGCATTGCGCAGCCGCCTTCTTTCCGCTGCTCGTGCTGCTTTTTGTGCTGATTTGCTTTTGGGCAATCCTGCCTCCTCCTTGTATATATGATTTCAGCGATTAAATGGCGATTACAGCAATTAGACCATGATAACAGCGATTAAAACCTGTATCGTTGTAATCGTGCCTCTCATCGCTGTAATCTTTCTTCATCCTTTATAGTAGGTCTTTCTTAGGAACTAAGACTAGCTTTGGCTTGCGTGGTCCTGGTTGCGCTTATGACACCGCGCACACCCTGGATCTTGGATAGTAGTCGAGTTAACTGGGCCATATTCGTGATTTCAAAAGTAGCAAATACCGAAGTGATGTCATCCTCATATGAAGTGCTGATACTTGCTATATTTACTTTCGCATCAGCGACGACGGTGGTTATGTCCCGCAGCACTCCCACTCTGTTCCAGGCATCAATTTGGACAGTCACGGGGTAAACCTCTTGGATTTCGCCCCAATTTACCTCGATTAATCGCTCTTTCTCCTCTACGTTATTGACGTTGACACAGTCTCGGCGATGCACGGTAATCCCTTGGCTGCGAGTAATATAGCCAACGATGTCGTTGCCCGGCAAGGGATGACAACAGGTGGCCAGGTGAGTCAGCAAGTCACCGACACCTAAAACCTGAATAGCCGCCGTAGAGGTCTTTTCTGGGGGCGGAGCTTTGGCTATGGCTGGGGGTGATTCTGGTTCGCCGGCTAGCTTAAGCGCCAATTGATGAGGGGTAATGCCACCGTAACCAATAGCTGCCAAGAAATCGTCAAAACTCTCATAGTTGAATAGACGTGCTGTTTCCTCAGAATTGGCTAGGCTTACGCCTAGCCGCTTGAGTTCTCTGTCTAGAGTCTGTTTGCCGCGTTCAATATTTTGGCCTCGCTCCTGCTTCTTAAACCACTGCCGAATTTTCTCGCGAGCGTGGGAAGTTTTGACATAGCCCAAGTCGGGATTGAGCCAATCGAGGCTGGGTCCCTTATTGGCTTTAGTTGTCATAATCTCCACAATATTGCTATTCTTGAGCGCGTAGTTTAATGACACAAGCTTGCCGTTCACTTTAGCACCGATGCAGCGTTGGCCCAGCTCAGTATGGATTTGATAGGCGAAATCTAGGGGCGTGGCACCCTTGGGCAGAGCTTTTATCTCGCCTTGGGGCGTATAGACAAAGACTTGGTCGATAAAGACTTCTGTCTTGAGCGATTCGAGGAATTCTTCACTGCCGAGTTCACTCTGCCACTCAATGAGTTGGCGCAGCCAGGCTATCTTGTCCTCAAAGTGCGTATCCTGCTTGGTACGCTCTTTATAGCGCCAGTGGGCGGCTACTCCGTAATCAGCGATTCGGTGCATGTCGTATGTCCGGATTTGTATTTCCAACGGGGTTGTACCTTGACATAGCACTGTGGTATGTAGCGACTGGTATTCGTTGTCTCTGGGGTTAGCAATGAAGTCATTGAACTCTTCAGGAAGAGGATGCCACAGATTATGGATGACCCCCAGAGCTTTGTAGCAATCCGGGATCGCATCCACAACTATCCGCACGGCCAACAGGTCGTGGATGTCGTCGAAGTCTCTGCCTTGAGCCATATACCTATTCATTTTGTTGTAGATGCTGTAGATATGCTTCGGCCTACCAGCGATTTCTGCCTTTATACCTGCTTTGTCCAATTCTTGCCTCAGTATCTCCGTAATCTCGCCTATGAGGCCCTCGCGTTGTGCCCGGCGACTAGCTACCAGGCGAGCGATTTTGTGGTATTGTCGTGGCTCCAGGTAACGAAAAGCTAGGTCCTCAAGTTGCCACTTCAGTTCCCAAATACCTAAGCGGTGAGCAAGCGGAGCATATATTTCCAGCGTCTCCTGGGCAATGCCGCGCCGCTTCTCTGACGACAGAGCCCCTAGAGTATACATGTTGTGTAATCTGTCGGCCAATTTTATGAAGACTACCCTCAGATCCTCCGCCATGGCGATTAGCATCTTTCGCAGGTTCTGAGCTTGAGATTCCCGTTTGCTGGCTTCGCCTCTGCGCCAGGACAATTTGCTCAATTTGGTAGTCCCGTCCACCAGCTTGCTTACTTCAGAGCCGAATTCAGCCTCAATCTTACTCAAGGGCACGCCGCAATCTTCGGGCACATCATGGAGCAAAGCTGCTGCCAGAGTGGCGGCATCAAGTTGAAGGTGAGCCAGCGTCATAGCTGTCTGCAGCGGGTGGTCTAAATATGGGTCACCGGATTTACGCACCTGCCCTTGATGAGCATTTAAGGCGAATTCATATGCCGCCTCAACCAAAGCCACTTTCTCAGGAGGCAGGTATTCTTTGACTTTGTTCGTAAGGGAGGTGGCGTCCGTTTCAACCACTGCCATGCTAGTATCATAATGCAAACAAAGGGACTGATGCAAATGCTTGACCTGGCTCTGCCGCGGTCTTGACAATTTCGTGGCATGGAGAGCGATATTGGTATTATGATAAACTTGTTTATGAACTTCAGGTTACGCAAATTAGCAATGACTGCCGTAGCGGGTGCGCTATCTACTGTGGGATAGGTAAGCGTGTCACGCTGTAAAAGGCGGGTTCCAGGGTGTCTCGCGGCGGAATTGCCAGGGCTGGAGACCAGATAGGGATAGGAAAAGATGGGAAACGAGACAGCGAAACTCTCTATACTGAGAGTTACTGAACAACTCAAGAGCGAGGTGGAAGATATAGTTGTTAGGGAGTTTCCTCTTACCATTGTCTTGAATGATCACGAGTTGGTGACTTTGCTCTGCTCCCCAACAAGTTTGGAGTATTTGGCCGTTGGTTTTCTTCTTTCCGAGGGGTTAATAGAGAGTAAAGACGACATCAAGGCTATACTAGTTGACGATCAGAGAGGCGTGGCGCGGATAGAAACCGAGAAGGCGGTGGATGTTTCTCTTGGGCGTGTCCTTACTTCCGGTGGGGGCAGGGTTGTTGCCTCTTCCAGCGTCCACAAGGTGAGTGCGGCGCCCCAAACAAGACTCTCTGCGTCCAGGGTTTTCTCCCTGATGGATGATTTCGTACAGCGCTCCAAGGTTTTCAAAGCCACCGGCGGCGTCCACAGCGCCGCTCTATGTGACACAAATGGTATCTTGGTTTTTGGCGAAGACATAGGCAGGCATAATGCCATCGATAAGATATTCGGGGAGTGCCTTTTGAAAGATATAGCAACAGACAATCGGCTAATAATCACCAGCGGAAGGGTATCCTCGGAAATCTTGCTCAAGGTAGCTAAGAGAAATATTCCCATACTCATTTCCAAATCTGCCCCTACCGACCTCGGAGTTAAGTTAGCCAATGATTTGGGTGTAACCCTTGTCGGCTTCGTCAGAGGAAAAAGGATGAATGTTTACACCAATAGCTGGAGAGTGGCTCAGTAAAGGCAGATTGGAGATAGGATGAAGGTTGATGACGAAGGTTGACTTTTTCGATTCCAAGACCTGCACCCTGGTAGGGCTTGTCACCAATGCAGCCTTGGCGATTTTCAAGTTGCTCGCCGGCATATTTGGTTTCAGCTACGCTATGATAGCTGATGCCATTCATTCCTTCTCTGATTGCTTTGCCACCGCCACTTGTTATGTGGGCATACGAATAGGGGAAAGGCCGGCAGACGAGGGTCATCCTTACGGCCATGCCAATGCAGAGACGATTGCTGCGTTTCTGGTTGCTCTTACTATCCTCGCCACCGGCATCTTTGTCGCTGTTGAAGCTGTTCAACTGATTTTCGAGAAGGATTTTGAAACCCCAGCCGTCATCGCCCTGGTAGCGGCTGTCATCTCCATAGTCATAAAGGAAGGAATGTTTCGTTATACGCTGAAAGTCGGTGAGAGGAACAATAGCCCCGCCGTTATCGCCAGCGCCTGGGACCACCGCTCGGATGCCTACTCTTCGGTGGCTGTGCTGCTCGGTATTCTGGGAGCCAGGCTCGGTTTTCACTATTTGGACCCCGTAGCTGGACTTGCTGTCTCGGCTTTGATTATCAAGATGTCGGTTAGTCTCCTCCGCTCGAATGTTGGAATCCTGATGGATGAAAGCCCACAGCCAGCACTTATGGACGAAATCAAAGCTGCAGCCCTGGAGGTTAAGGGGACTAGGGCAGTCGACAGCCTGAAGGTGCACCGCCGAGGTTCTGCTATCACGATTGATATAGAAGTAGCCGTAGACAGCAAACTCACTGTGGAGCAAGGCCATCGGGTAGCCGCCCGGGTAAGAAGCAGGCTCCTCAGCGAAGTTGAGCATGTGCAGGATGTTATGGTTCATGTCAATCCTTATCAACCGAAGCGAACCTCGGAGAAGGAGTAAGCTATGTTGAAACCAGCGGGGATTTGTCCTCTACGGAGGGGGTGATGAAAGAGCCGGGCGAGATAGTTGTCTTTGTTACTGCCGGCAGCGGGGCAGAAGCCCGCGGGATAGGTGAGCTGCTGCTTGATCGAAGAAAAGCCGCTTGTGTAAATATCGTGTCTGGAGTGGATTCGCTCTTCTGGTGGCAGGGCAAGCTTGATTCGGCTCAGGAAAGCCTTCTAATCATCAAGACCAAAGCGTCGCTGCTTCCCGATGTGGTCAGTCTGGTGAAAGGGGTTCACAGCTACGAAGTCCCCGAGATAATCGCTGTCCCCATCATTGGTGGAAACGAAGACTACCTGAAGTGGATAGATGACGAGGTTAAGGAGGCGTAAAGAATGTGCCTCCTGTGAGGTCACTGTTGGACAGATGGCGGCATCCTGTTGTTTAGTGGAGCGGATACGAAGTTTTCTCCCTCACTCAATTAACCAACATTGAACAATTCGTCA
>CAZOQG010000092.1:0-6186 GCA_964582065.1 uncultured Dehalococcoidales bacterium | reverse complement strand
CTCACTGATACGCGGACAGCTTGAATACTGACTTGTGAGCACAAAAACGCAAGTTCCAAATAAGGATCTGGGCATATTCGTCCAGCCTGAACAATTCGACAACCCCCGGGATTATTGTCAGGTCAGGGACCTGACAACCACGATTCGGGGACGTGACAGTTTCAATTTATCCCAATCTCCGATCTTCGGTCTTTAATCCTTAATTTTGTTTACCCTCACCCTGACTCTCTCACATCAAGGGAGAGGGGGAGAAAGGAAAGGTGGCGCTGTTCGAGGTGAAGAAGTGGACACACCTGAACTTTCGTCCCTATGTATTTGAGCTGCAGCCTTTAGCCCGGATTGGAAAAGGCCACTGCAGGATGCTGAGTTCCCTTTTCCCACAAAAGCATGAATAAGGGCAACACCGCTTCAAAGATAGGCTATTTCTTTGCAGAGAATCCTAATTTGTTTTCTCAGTACCTGGGGGGGCATGAGAAGAAAAACCGCTCTGGATCTTATGCTATGAGCTGCCGTGCGCCACCATCCAGGTAGATGACATGACCAGAAATGTAGCCCCCTTCGTCGGAGCAGAGAAACGCGCACAGATTACCCACGTCAGCGGGTTGACAGACACGTCCAAAGGGCATCTTATGCTGTATGTCCTCGATTTGTTGGCCGGTGGTCGCCTTCACCAGGCGACTTCCCATCTCCGTCTCCACCACTCCCAAGGCGACAACGTTGACCCGAATATTGTTGGGCAATTCTTCCTTAGCCAGAACCTTGGCCATGGCTTCCAAAGATGCTTTGGCCATGGCGTAGGGGGCATGCCCTGGCTGGCATTGAACCGCAGCCACCGAAGAGATAAAGTGGATATCGCCGCGCTCCTGTTTCCGCATGAAAGGCAGCACTGACTGAACGAAATGAAAGGCTCCAAAAACATGGACATTCATCACCCGGTGCGCTTCGTTGACGTCGGTGTCACTAATGTAGTTTCCCCTTGACGCAATGCCAGCATTATTGACCAAGATGTCTATCTTTCCGAAGGTCTCAACCGTCTTAGCAACTAGCTCCCTAACCTTACCGTCATCCGAGACATCGGCTTGAAAGGCCAAGGCTTTCCTTCCCACTGCTTCTATCTGGGCAACCGTATCCTTGGCTGCGGCTTCGTCGCGCCTAAAGCATATGACCACATTGGCCCCAGCTTTGGCCAGAGCCAGGCTAATCCCCCTCCCAATCCCCCTGGAGCCACCGGTGACTATGGCAACTCTTCCTTCTAGACTCATCTTAATCTCCTTTCTCTCGTAGTCCAATTCTCCACGAAGCCAAGCCATAAAGGCTTGGTATCAGTGACCAGAATGAGAATGCAGATTGTTCTATCACCTTTCCACTAAGTGTGTCAAATCGCGAACTTGTTTCAGGAGGTTGGGCAATGGTATCATGTGAGTTCCCGTCGGAGTGACGACCTACCAAAGTTCCCGGTAACGGCAAGGTATTGATATGTGGATTAAAGAACCGGGCAAAGTCATTGACAGATTAGATTTTCTAGGGACACACGAGAATTGCCTATACTTGCTTAGGGGTGAAGAGGCTATGATTATTGGCGGTGGTATGAGCTGGATAGCGCCCTCCTTGGAAGAACAGTTTTCAGTAATCGACTTGGAGCCTGACAAGCTTAGGTATCTGGTGATTCCTCACTCCCACTTTGACCACTGCGGGGCTGTACCCTATCTGAAGAGGAAATTCCCGCACACAGAGATAATTGCCTCGGCATACTCTGAGGAGGTGTTTTCTAAGGAAAAGGCGGTTAATTTCATTGCCGCTGCCAATAAACAAATGATTGACAGGCTGGGACTCCAAGGTGAGTACGAGAGATTGAATTTGAAATTTGACGGGATTCGTGTTGACCGCGTCGTCGCAGAAGGCGATAGTATAGACCTTGGCGATGGCATCGAAGTCCATTTCATGGAGGTGCCAGGCCATACCCAATGCTGCATTGCAGTGTATGTTCCGAAGTTAAAGGCCTTGTTCCCTTCGGATGCTGCCCCGCCTCCGACAGACGATACGAGTGAGTTCTTTTTCCCGGGAGCCCAGTATGACTTCTCTCTGTACCAGGAATCGCTAAACAGGCTGGCTGGTTGTGAAGTTGAAATATGTGCCTTTGAGCATTACGGTGTAGTCATCGGTGACCGGGCGAGGAAGGTCTTGCGTGAGGGGGTGCGCCAAACAGAGGAATTCAAGAACCGTATTATTGAGCTGTATCAGCGGACAGGCGATTTTGATCAGACAGTGGAAAGAGTTGCCGCTGAGACGTTAGATAGTACCAAATTTGACTTCATGGATGTGGAACTCCAGACTACCGTTTTGAAGACTGTAATCCGCAAAGTGTTGACTTACGCTAAACTCCTCGGTGAAGCTCCCGCGCCATAATTGCTTGGATTTCTCCTCTGTAAGCGGCGTAGTTGGTGTAATCGTCAGTGGAGGAAACGAGATAGGGCTCTGCTACAAGGTGAGAATTGCCTC
Organism: uncultured Dehalococcoidales bacterium; assembly: GCA_964582065.1. Classification (GTDB taxonomy): domain Bacteria; phylum Chloroflexota; class Dehalococcoidia; order GIF9; family UBA5629; genus JACNFS01. The sequence goes on along the minus strand of CAZOQG010000092.1, from coordinate 3,687 downwards.
CCTCTGACCTCTGCTGAGGGTTACTGGAATTGCCCTTAAATCATCGCTCGCAGTCATGGCACGGCACTTCAAGATACACAGAGGCTACAGTTTCACCACCTCTGCCATCGGTTACCGTAACTATGACTGCGTAATCCCCAGGGCGGCCGGGGGCGGTCCATTTGGCCGTCGCTCCTTCCGCGTCGACTGCGCCGTCTGTAGTTGACCAGGCAAAACTTAATTCATCGCCGTCCGGGTCCTGGGCAATACACTCAATGGTCGTCCACATCCACTTACTGACTTGTTCTTCCTCTGCTGTTAAGCTGATGATGGTTGGGGGCTGGTTGAGCTTGAGTACCACAGCAATGGTTACGGAATCCACAGCCTCACCGCCTTGACGATCGGTTACTGTAACCTCGATGGTATAATCACCAACGCTATCAGGGGGAATCCAGGTGACGTTATCTCCTGTCCCTTCAATCATACCCCCGTCGGCTGACCACTGATAGCTTAAGGTATCTTTGTCTTTATCAGTAGCCACGCATTGAATCTGAGCACTACCTGACAGGGTGATTTCTTCGTCGGCTGTCATATAGTGAATGACGGGGGGATGGTTTTCTGGTCCTGGTGGGGAAGGAGCCGGCGGTGGTGAAGGTGGGGGTGTTGGTGGCGCTGAAGGCGATGGGGTGCAAGCACTGCCAAGAAGCAGCGCCATGATGGCCAAAGGAATTGCCCACCTGGCTTGATAGCGCAGTTGCAGCATGCTCAATTCGACCGACATCATTACGTATGCTCTGTTTGTTTTGCTGCCTGGCTCCTTTTCTGGAGCCTCGCCACGGACGCTGCTGAAGACAGAGAACCGCCCGAATGGACAGGTATTATAATTGAAGCTAGAAGAAAAAGTCCAATGTCGATGTGAGGTGGCAAGTGTCAATAGTCGTTCGATGAGAATCCAGGCTGAACGTTCATAATTCTAGGCTGAAGTCTCTACTCGGTTTCGGCCGTTTTCCTTTGCCTTGTAGAGAGCATCGTCAGCGCGAGAGATAAGAGAGTATCCATCGTCACCGGGTTTGTAGCTGGATAGCCCCTGGCTTACAGTTATATTAAACACATTCTGTTCAGCATCTTTCATCTTGGCTACCGCAATCAGCTTTCTTATCCTCTCAGCTACGTCTAGAGCAGAAGACAGATTGGTTTGGGGCAAAATAGTGATGAATTCTTCCCCTCCGTAGCGTCCCGCGGTGTCGGTCTCCCGAATGTTTTGCTGCACCAGTGTGGCAACCTCCTTTAGGACCTCATCTCCACTGAGATGCCCGTACTGGTCGTTGACGTTCTTAAAATGGTCAATGTCCAGCATGAGCAGGCAGAGTTCCTCCTTGTAGCGCTTGGCACGCTTGATTTCTTCGTCTAGCCTGCGCAAGATTGCTCGTCTATTATGCAGCCCCGTCAGCGAATCAAAATTCGCCAGTCTTTCAAGCTCCTCCTGGTTGGCCATACTCTGCTGCATCCGCCTCCATTTGTCCAGTGCGGCATCAATTGTGTTCACCAGCTTCTCCTCGGACAGGTTAGCCTTTGTCAGGTAGTTAACCGCTCCTTCCTGAAGGGCCTGCACAGCCATTTCTTCATTTCCGGCTCCGGTCATGATTACTACGGGGGCCACCCGCTTCTCCACGATTTCTACAAGCCACTCCATCCCTGATTTCTCTGGCATTTGGATGTCCATTAAGATCAGGTCAATTCTGCCCCTGCTCAAAGCCTTTTCGATTTCCTCTTTTTGCCCTGCCTCCAGCCATACGATTTCCCTATCAGCTATGTTTCGCAGATAAAGCTGGACCAGCTTGCGGTCGTCCGGGTTGTCGTCGCAGACGAGGATTTTCAGCGGCGATTCTTTTGTCTTCAATGCTATCAATGCTCCTTGGCTGCAATCCCTGCGTCAGTACAGAAAACACGCTCTCCCCAAACAACTGTGAGTATGAGTCCCTTCCCCTGCGCTGTTACCTGCTTGATTTCTTGGCGATGACTGCTGTTACTGCTTTCTCAATTTCTTCGGCGGTCAGCCCGAATCTGTGGAGCAGTTCTTCAGGCTTGCCTGATTTGGCGTATGTGTCTTTAATGCCGAGGAAGTTCATCGGGACGGGCTTTTCTCTAGCTACTACTTGGGCGACTCGGCTGCCCAGGCCACCGTGAAGGAGATGTTCTTCGGCAACAACAATAGCTCGTGTCTGCGAAGCTGCCTCAATAATAGCCTCTTCATCCAGTGGCTTCAAGGTGGGCATGTTGATCACCTGGCAGTCTATGCCCTGTGGCGCCAGTCTATCGGCGGCTTCCATGGCTTTGGCTACCATTATGCCGTTCGCAATAATAGTGGCATCCTTGCCGTCTCTTAGAGTCACGGCCTTCCCCAGGTTGAAGCGGCAGCCTTCGGGGTAAACAACCGGGGTTTTGGGGCGGCCGAGCCTGATGTAGAATGGTCCTTCGGTAGCTGCAGCAGTTCTCACAGCTTCAACGGTTTCGGTGGCATCAGCCGGAACGACCACCGTGAAACCGGGCAAGGAGCAATACAGTGCCAGGTCTTCGATGGAATGATGGGAGGAGCCGTCTTCGCCCACACTGATACCGCCGTGAGTGGCTGCGATCTTGACATTCAACCGTGGCTGGGAGAGGCACATTCTAAGCTGGTCGAAGCAGCGGCAGGCGGCAAAAACGGCGAAGGTGCTGGCAAAGACTGTCTTTCCTGAAGCTGCCAGCCCGGCGGCGATGCCTATCATGTTTTGTTCGGCTAATCCACATTGGAAGAAGCGTCGAGGGAATTCTTGAGCAAAAAACTTGGTCATCGTTGACTGGGACAAATCAGCATCGAGAACCACAATATTTTCGTCTTCCTTGCCCAGCTCTACCAGAACTTTGCCATAGGCTTCCCGGGTGGACATTTCTGTGGAAATGGTCATTCCAGCTCCTTCAAGGCTGCTTCGGCTTGTTCTGGAGTGGGTGCCTTGCCGTGGAAGTCTACATTGTTTTCCATGAAGCTGACCCCCTTGCCTTTGATGGTGTGAGCGATAATGACAGTAGGCTTTTGCCTTATCTTCTTGGTCTTTCTTGCAGCTTGTAGGATCTGACTGATGTCGTGTCCGTTTATGTCAAGAACATGCCAGTTGAAGGCACGCCACTTGTCGGCCAGTGGTTCGAGGTTCATTATGTCGCGGTTCCAGCCGTCAAGCTGTATCTCATTATGGTCGACAATGGCTGTCAAACTATCTATTTTGAAGTGGGCAGCAGCCATAGCCGCCTCCCAAATTTGCCCCTCGTCGCACTCGCCATCGCCGAGAAGGACGTATGTCTGATAATCGTGAGCATTGAGTCTACCGGCGAGGGCAATGCCGATGCCGAATGACAAACCCTGTCCCAGGGAGCCGGCAGACATCTCCACTCCCGGGGTAAGCGTCTTATCGGTGTGTCCTTGAAGTCGGCTGTCCAGTTTTCTCAAGGTGGAGAGCTCCTCCAGGGGGAAGTAACCGCATTCGGCCAAGGCCGCATACAGGACGGGAGCGGCGTGTCCTTTGCTCAAGACAAATCGGTCGCGGTCGAGCCAGTGTGGGTTGTTGGGGTCGTGGCGCATAATCTTGAAGTATAGGGTGGTGACAATGTCAGCGGCGGAAAGGGAACCGCCGGGGTGACCGCTGCCGGCTGTGGCTATCATGGTAATGACAT
>CAZOQG010000091.1:0-6243 GCA_964582065.1 uncultured Dehalococcoidales bacterium | reverse complement strand
GAGTGAGGAGGCACACAGGGCAATAGGGATAACCTACGGCGAGAAAGGTGACTTTGATAAATTCCTGGAATATCTCCAGAAAGCCCTGGAAATCAATCCAAAGAGTGCATTAATACACTACAACATAGCTTGTGCTTATTGTCTAAAGAAGAATAAGGACGCTGCGTACACCTTTTTGGGAAAAGCCATAGAGCTCAATAAACAGCACAAGAAAGACGCGAGAGAAGATGTTGATTTTGATTTGATAAAAGGTGAGGAGCAGTTCAAGAAATTGACATCAGATTATGATAATTCGTGACGGCACAAGCAAAATAATCGCTCGAAACTTGCCAAAAAGGTGATATTCAGTGATATCTGTTGGCTTAATGGTGCAACGAACCAACAAAGATTTTTTCGATTTTTTTTTTGCTCAGGGCCATTTCCTTTCCTGTGGAATAACGACTACTTGAACCTGGTCAGCGGGGAGAGCAGTTCCTCGTCTTTTCTTAGCTCGATGATGCGGTCGCGGAGCAAAGCTGCTTTCTCAAACTCCAAGTTCCTGGCAGCTTTCTTCATCTGCGATTCCAGGTCTTTAATCAGTCGGGCAACCTCGTCTTTAGATATGGGAGTGGGCGTGTAAGCAGCTTTAGCCTCGGCCACCACTTTGACTCGGTCGGTAATGTCTTTGATCGCCTTTCTTATTCCCTGCGGAGTTATGCCATGCTCTCGATTGTAAGCCTCCTGAATTCGGCGCCGGCGATAAGTCTCTTCTACAGCTTGACTCATAGAAGTAGTCATAGTATCAGCATACATGATGACGTGACCATCGGCATGACGGGCGGCTCGCCCCATCGTCTGGGTAAGAGCTTGCCTTGACCTTAGAAACCCTTCTTTATCAGCATCCAGGATAGCCACCAAACTCACTTCAGGCAAATCCAGGCCTTCACGGAGCAAGTTTATGCCGACCACCACATCGTAGACGCCAAGGCGGAGGTCACGCAGAATCTCCACCCTCTCCAGTGTGTCCACCTCAGAGTGAAGATAATGAGTTTTCACCTCCATTTCTCGAAGGTAATCAGCCAGCTCCTCAGCCATCCTCTTGGTAAGTGTAGTTACCAAACAGCGCTCGCTTTTATCGACTCTGGTCTTAATCTGATCGATGAGGTCGTCGATCTGTCCCTTGGTTGGCTTGACCTCGACGGTAGGCTCCAGCAAACCAGTGGGACGAACCAACTGCTCGACTACCTGCTGGCCATGCTCGTATTCGTAGGGGCCGGGAGTGGCTGATACATAGGTCACCTGATTAGTGCGCCCTTCAAATTCAGCGAAGTTTAGCGGCCGATTATCCAGCGCCGACGGAAGGCGAAAACCGTAGTCAACCAGAGTCTGTTTTCGTGAAATATCACCGTGATACATACCCCGTATTTGAGGCAGTGTCATATGGGACTCGTCGATAAACAGCAAGAAGTCATCGGGGAAATAATCGAGCAATGTCCACGGTGGGCTTCCCTGGACTCGACGCTGAAGATGCCTGGAATAGTTTTCCACTGCGTGGCAATAACCAGCTTCTTGAAGCATCTCGATGTCGTAATTCGTCCGCGCCTCGAGTCTAGCGGCTTCAACAAGCTTGCCTTGACCTTTTAGCTCCTGCAACCTCTCTTCCAGCTCAACTTTGATATCCTCGATAGCTGCCACCAGCTTATCATGGGAAGTCACAAAGTGTTTGGCCGGGTAGATATCAATCGAGTCGCGTTCGACTAACAGCTCACCGGTGAGGCGGTCGACCTCTACAATACGCTCGACATCGTCTCCCCAGAACTCAATCCTAACCGCTATGTCCTCGTAAGCTGGTTGGATTTCCAGAGTATCACCTCGAATACGAAACCTGCCTCGAGTGAAATCAAAGTCATTTCTTTCATACTGCATATCCACCAGCCGGCGAACCAGTTTGCTCCGGTTGCACGTTTCGCCCTTTGTCACGGTAGCTACAAAACTATGGTATTCCTCAGGCTCGCCCAGGCTGTAGATACATGATACCGAAGCCACTATCAGTACATCCCGGCGCTCAAACAAAGCCCGAGTAGCTGCATGGCGCAATTTGTCAATTTCCTCATTGATGTCGATTTCCTTTTCGATGTAGGTATCAGTGCTGGGAATATAAGCTTCAGGCTGATAATAATCGTAATAACTCACGAAATACTCCACAGCGTTGTCGGGGAAGAACTCCTTAAACTCGGCAGCCAGTTGGGCAGCCAGAGTCTTGTTGTGGCAGATAACTAAAGTTGGTCTCTGTACCCTTTCAACGGCACTGGCCATGGTGAAAGTCTTTCCGCTGCCGGTCACCCCGAGCAACGTCTGCTGCTTGTAGCCGCTGTCTATCCCCTTGACCAGCTTATCCACTGCCTGCGGCTGGTCACCGGCAAGTCGAAAGTCAGAGACAATCTTGAACGAAGGCATCAAATCTCCTCTTTACCTACGTCAACTTCCTCAGCAATGCCTATTTTCTCCACAGAAAGCGGCACATAGTTGACCTGCTTTGCCTCGATCAATTCCCTCAGCTTCTTTTCGTCGTCAGTCAATCGAAACTTACCCGTCTTAACCTCAATGAAATCTACTGTCTCACCGTATCTAACTCCGACAAAATCAATAGGGTCACCTAAGTAAAAGAGCCTGTCATATTGGGTAAATTCGAGCGTAGCTAGGAGCTCATTCAACTTTCCTGTCCTCGTCGCCAGACTACGGGTTAGACTCTGAACCACATCATGGGGTAGCTTCTCGATAACCTCTTGAACCTGCTTCACCGTCTTTTCGGAGGCAAGTGCGAAAAGTAATTTCCTTTCCAGGTCCTCAATGGCCGGAATCTCCATCTTCCTGGGCCTGACCAGCAATAAGACGATTACGGCCAGTAGAGCCAGAATTACAATGAATAGATATATTTCCATATCAAACTCCCAACTTGTAATGTTTTGCCAGCAGGCAAATTACGAGGTAGCAAAAACCCCTGGATGCCGCATCTAAATCGTCGCCAGCTGCTGTAGAGCCAGCCTGACCCTCTCTTCCAAATCCAGTTCTCGGGAATCAGGCAAGCTAGACACAGCCTGAGTAGCTTCCTTCAAGGAATAGCCGAGATTGGTAAGCGCAGCTACCACATCGGCATCTTCCTGCGCCAAAACTGGAGCTACAACTCCCTCCCACTCGCTCTCAAGCTTACTCTTCAGCTCTAGCACAATACGCCCGGCCATTTTCTTGCCAAGACCAGGCGCCTGACTGAGAAGGTCGACATTACCGCTGACTATCGCTGAAGCCAACTGTTCAGGATTCAACGCGGAAAGCAGCCCCAGGGCTGCCTTGGGCCCAATCCCTGAAACAGAAATGAGATTCTGAAAAAGCCCCAGCTCCTGAGCCGAAGCAAAGCCGTAAAGAGCTACGTTGTCTTCTCTCAAATAGAGATGGGTATGCAAAGAGACATTGTCACCTGCAGAGCCGAGTTGGCTCAAAGTAGAGCCGGGAATATATACTCGAAGGCTAACCGGTCCAACCTTGACCACTGCCGAATCAACCCCACGCCTCTCCAGTATCCCTTCCAAGGCAACTATCATTTCTTTAGTATGAATAATTTATTTTCAATGTAGTGCGACCCTTTAGGGTCGCTTTCCCGCAGCGAGGCTAAAGCCTCGCACTACGTTAGTAAACTATGGCGACTATCATCCGATTACTTGTTTTTAGCTAGCAGATGCTCAATGTGCCTCTGGTGGAGGTGGCAGATAGCAACAGCCAGGGCATCGGCAACATCACTGGGCTGGGGAAGCTGTGAAAGCCCAAGCTGAATCTTCACCAGTTCTTGTACCTGTTCCTTGCTGCTACTGCCGTAATCAGTCACCTGTTGCTTTACCTGGGTTGGCAAATAGCGGAAAACAGGCAAATCCCTGTTGGCTGCTGCCAGAATAGCTATTGCCTGAGCCCTGCCTATAGCCAGGGCTGAGCGAGCATTTCCGGCCACGAAGGGTTCCTCAATAGCTACTTCATCCGGTTGGTACCGATCTACGATTTCACTGAGTCTCATATAGAAAGAGGACAATCGTTGTTCCACAGGAACCCTGGAAGGCAGACTCAACACCCCACAGTCAACCATGGTTATCCCATCCACCTCCTCATCCACTATACCATAACCCATATTTAAGGTGCCCGGGTCGATGCCGAGAACACGCATAGCTATGTTTGAGCCCGCAGTTTCTCCAGAACAGCCTCGGAGAAATCAACGTTGGCAGAGACCCGCTGCACATCGTCCAGCTCTTCCAAATGGTCCAGGAGCTTCAGAGCTTGAAGCGCCTCTTTCTCCCCTAGCCCCACTGTGCTCTTGGGCACCCGGCAAATTTCAGCCGAAACAGCCGGTTTCGTCTGCTCCATTACTTGCCGCACTGTCTCCAGATTCTGAGGTGTAGTGTAAACCTCGAGATAACCTTTTTCCACCTTGACATCGTCCGCACCGGCATCTATAGCCAGCAGAGCCAGTTCCTCAACATCCACTCCGTCAGTTTCTATGGTAATTACGCCCTTGATTTCAAACAGCCAGGCCACAGAGCCGCTTTCACTAAGACTGCCACCGTGCCGTGAGAACAGACTGCGTACCTCCTGAAGCGTACGGTTGCGGTTGTCGGTTAGTGCCTCCACCAGAACAGCTACCCCGTTCGGCCCATAGCCTTCAAGGGTCACCTCAGCCAGGCTGGCCCCACCCGCTTCCCCACTCGCCCGCTTGACCGCACGCCCAATGTTCTCCAGGGGCATGTTGTTGTCACGAGCCTTTTGCATAGCCATACGCAGACGGAAATTGGACTCGGGATTAGCCCCAGCTTCATGCACAGCTACTATGATCTCACGAGTAAGCTTGGTAAACAGCTGCCCTCGTCTGGCATCAGTTACCCCTTTCTGATGCTTAATCGATGACCACTTAGAATGCCCCGACATGGCTACTGCTCAACTCAATTGTACCACCCCACTCCATAAGGGTAAAGCCTTTGTCCTCCTCCGATACCCTGGTGACACCTTTGTCCTCCCTCAGGGCATGTAGTGCGAGGCTGAAGCCTCGCCATCTCCTTGCTCCAACAAAAGGCCCATGGATAACTTTGATTCGACAGGCGATATTTAGTGATATAATGCTTAGCGAAAGCCAAATAGGTAAACAGCTAGACCAAAATGATTGACGAACTCATCGGCTGGGGCATTGCCAAGGAGCTTATAGTTGTTATCGTAGCTGCCTTGCCATTCATAGAGCTCCGGGGTGCCCTGCCGGTGGCCATAAACCTTTTTGGCATGCCCTGGTACTGGGCTTTCTGCTTGTCCATCATCGGCAACTTGCTCCCCGTGCCCGTCCTGCTACTGTTCTTCGAGTCGGTAACCAAGGTTATCAGCAAGGTAGATATTGGCAAGAGGCTGGTGAACTGGGTTCTTGAACGCACCAGGCGCCATGGCATAGTCATCGAGAAATATGAGCGGATCGGCCTCATTCTATTGGTAGCCATCCCGCTCCCAGTAACCGGTGCCTGGGCAGGGTCGATAGCCGCCTTCCTTTTGGGAATGAAATTCAATTATGCCTTCCTGTCCATCCTCTGCGGACTGATAATCGCTGGAGCTATCGTTACCTCCTTATGCCTTCTCGGCTGGATTGGCGCAGCGATTGCCGGCATTGCGCTCAGTACCATCGCCATACTCGGCTGGTGGAGAATATAGCCTCCGTGTGTAACCAGACGAATGCAAAACGACCTTCACCACGAGCATTTTGACACGTCGGTGCACGCATGTTAGTGGTGACAAACGCACATATCAGACTATGGAGGAGCAACACCAATGGATGACTTCATGTATTCTGAACTTGGCCAGACAAAGGAACGTGCCGAGGGCACTTATATCATACCAGACTGTATTGCCATCCATGTGAATGAGTATATGCAGGCAGTTGGACTTGAAGCGAATCGTAGCCGAAGTGACAAGATCTTTGACCGCTTGGTCGATTATTCAGAGTGGCTGGATGACCACTTCAGTCGTGGACTGGACTCGGCACAAGCGATAGCAGACTCATTCGTAGAAGAGCATGAAGACCTTCACCCCGATGATGTTCTGGAGAGCCTGGAAGAGTTGAGACATGACCTCCTCAAGGTAGTATCCGGTCTCGATCTTGCCATATCCCAGCTTCAAGCAAGGAAGCACAACCAATAGAGCTCCCATACTTGTTAGCGTTTGGCCCCCAGACCAACCGTGAGTGTCAGG
>CAZOQG010000090.1:0-6356 GCA_964582065.1 uncultured Dehalococcoidales bacterium | reverse complement strand
CCAGGACAGGCAAAACTATTTCTCTACTGTAGCACATCTCAGGCGGGAAAAAGCCCTGAGGATTATAGGCCTTGCCGAAAAAATGCCTGTTGGTCCTTAAGTTCAGCTGAATTTGCCTATTGACCTCTTCTTGAGGAATAAGTGGCAGGATAGGATGATACTTGCCACTACCGGTAAACTCTATCTGACCTCTCTTAGCTAGCTGCTTAAGTCCATCAATAATATCGTCATGCCCGCAATCATGAAGCATCTCAGTAAGAACACCATTGATGTTCACTGTAACTCTAGCCTGAGGATATTGTGACAAAACTCTCATCAGTGGTCGATAAGACTCGTTGCAAATCTTATGTAAAACACTGGGAGATTGAGTCGGCGGCTGATAAAAATGGAGAAGTTGTGCCCAGTAAATCATGCTTCTGTGTTCCGGTCTAATTGTTGCTCAAAAACATAGACAGCGGCACCCACTATCCCGGCATTGCTACCGAGACGGGCCCGAACGATACGCACTGTCCGGGCTGGCAACCGGAAAGCTCTCTCTTTCACTACCTTCCGGGCTGGTTCAAGCAGCATGTCTCCCATTTTAGACAAGCCGCCACCAATAACAATCAGCTCAGGATTGAAAATATTAACCAGGTTTGCCAGGCCAATGCCTAAATAGTTGGCTGCATTAGCCACCACATCACAGGCAAGATAGTCACCTTGCCTGGCTGCCAAAGCTACTGTCTCAGCGGTAATGGTTTCAAGCCTACCCTCAGCCAGTTGAGCGATAGAGCTTGTCTCGCCCTGATTTAGACGCTTCACTGCTTCTGTGGCCACGGCTGTGCCCGAAGCCAGAGCTTCCAGGCAACCGAAGTTGCCACAATTGCATTGCGGCCCGTGAGCCTCTATCGTCATATGTCCTATTTCCCCGGCGCAGCCATTGGCGCCAGAATAAAGTTCGCCATTTGTAATGATACCACCACCGATACCCGTGCTTACCGTAAGATAGACCAAATTATCTACCCGCTTTCCTGCCCCAAAACGATGCTCTCCTAAAGCAGCTGCGCTGGCATCGTTAATAAGATAGGTGGCTACGCCCAACCTATCAGCCAGAATATCACGCAAAGGAACATCACGCCAATCAGGCAAGTTCGGAGAGGTGGTTATGACTCCTTTCTCGGTGTCCAAAATTCCAGCAGCAGCGATGCCAATGCCAGCCAGTTCAGAGATTTTAAGCTTGACTTTGGCTGTAGCCTTCTTTACAGCAGATAATAACCTATCAATTACTGCTTCAGGGCCCTCGTTAGCCAGAGTCAAGCAGTAACTCCGAGATACTATTTTGCCGCTGGGAAGAACTGCCGCAGCGATGATTTTGGTCCCCCCCAAATCCACGGCTAGGACTGGCCCTCGGCTACCTTCTTGCACAGCCTTTTAGCTCCAAGGCCCTATAATAAAGAGACTGATACTCCTTGGCAGAAGATTCCCAGGAAAAATCAAGCGCCATTATTCGTTGTATCGCCTTATGCCAACCTTCCCTGTCTTTATAGGCATCCACTGCTCGCTGGACTGCGGTTGACATGGCTTTGGAATCGTAGTCCCGAAAGACGAAACCGGTACCCTCATTGAGGTCTCTCGTTAAATCCTGGACAGTGTCGGCCAAGCCGCCGGTGCGGCGAACCACCGGTATAGCCCCATAACGCATAGCGATGAGTTGTCCCAGACCGCACGGTTCAAATCTAGACGGCATCAAGAATATGTCGCAGCCGGCATAAATAAGATGAGCAAGAGCGTTATCAAAAGTCAAGAAAGCGGCTACTTGCTGAGGATATTTATCAGTCGCCTGTTTGAGCAAGCTGTGATATTGCTCTTTGCCTTTGCCCAAGATAACCATCTGGGCTTGCGTCTTCTGCAGCAAAAAATCAAGACTCTCTACTAGGATGTCTAGACCTTTCTGCTCATCAAGGCGGGATACCATACCAATAAGAGGTATTTCGGCATTCTCGGGCAGCCCCGCTTGCCTCTGGAGGACTAGCTTATTGGCGACCCTCTTACCCAGTGTTGAAGCATCATAGTTAGACGGTATGAGGGGGTCAGTGGCCGAGTTATACTCCTCATAATCTAGACCGTTAACTATTCCAAAGAGTCTCTCCTGTCGGTAACGTAAGAGCTCGTCAAGCCCCTCTCCGTATTCCGCCGTCAGAATCTCTTTGGCATAAGTTTCGCTGACCGTAGTCACCATATCAGCCCACAGGATTCCCTGACTCATGAAATTCAGTAGTGGCTCGGGTGCATCCGCTGGCCGAGATTGCCAATCTTCCTTTAGCCCAGAGTCAGACAGAAAAGCATCGTCGAAAGGTCCCTGATAGGCCAAATTGTGAATAGTGAAAAGCGACACATAATGATAGTTATTTGTCCTCAGCCACAAGGGAATCAGCGCCGTGTGCCAGTCATGACAATGGACTATCTCCGGCTGCCAGTTCAAGCCAGGCAATATCTCCAAAACAGCTCGACAGAAGAGGAAAAAACGTTCCAACCCGCCTTTGCCATATACCTCACTGGAACTAGAGAAATCATCACTATCCACCAAATAGACCTTGACCTTATCGCTAAGGTCGGTAGCTTTCAAAGCGACTGGCTTGGTGGTTTTCATCACCCGTACATTGAAATCATCAATCACGGGCATCACGGGATACTTGACGGCGTCTATGACGCCATACCTCGGCATCATCACGCGCACGTCGTTTCCCAGTTGACTCAGAGCTTTGGGCAGAGAACCAATAACATCGGCCAGGCCACCTACCTTGGCCAGTGGAGCAACTTCAGCAGCAACGAAGAGGACCTTCATTCAGTGGTCTGACCCTCTCTCTTCGCCAGATAATGGTAATCAACATTGGGGAAAATCTTATCCAGTTCCCATAACTGGCGGCATAGAGTTAAGGCCGCCTCATCCACCTGCCCTGATTCAGCGACATCAGCCATTTGTTGAAAGCGATTGACGTGCTCCAGAAAGCGATTCTTGGCATAGGCCTCAGCTTGACCCGTAGTTATCAAAAAGGGCCAGTCGCTGGACTGCAACAGAATCAATTCTCTAGCCGCTTGATTCAGGACTTCCCCCAGTGTCCCATCGGCTTGAGGATATCTAGCCACTAGCTCTTCCATCCTCAACTCCGCCGAGTGAATAATCGGCCACATCCAGTCAGTATCGGCATTCTGCCAGGTAAAATGACCACCACCCACCCCCCAGGAACTCTCAGGCAAGGCTAGTACATCCTCTGGCGGATGTTCATTTATGAATCCGCGAGCAGTAGTCAACTCAACTAGCTCACTCTGGCTAAGGTGCCGCAAGACTTGTTTCAGCCAGTCGATCCCCTCAAACCACCAGTGTCCAAAAAGCTCGGTATCGTAAGCAGCAGCGATGATACCGAACTTGCCGCTTTCCTGGTAGAAGTTAGTAATCAAATCCTCGACCAAATGAGCGTAGTGAGAACCATGCTCGGCAACGCGTTGCCCCGCCCAATAGGGATCATAGTATTCCTTATAAGCCAAGTCCACACCAGCTCCGGTTATCTTCCAGTAGTGAAGCCCCGATACGCCGTCCTTCTTATGAAACTCCCGGTAATGGTAATCGCCAGGGTAACCCCATTCGGCAGACCAGACTTGCATGCTAGTGCGATCGTTCCTCCCGATGACAGCTACTTGCGGAGTCTGCACCCAGTAAGGCAAGTAGGTGGTTCTCTCCGTCGGTTCAGTATACTCGGCCAAAGGCATTACATAACGTCGTGATATGTCAGCGTAAGGGCCGATAACTTCTTCCTTGGCTTTGCCTACCGGATTGCCGCCCTCCACAGTATGAGTTTCAGCAAAGAAACAGCTTATTCCGAGTTGGGCAAGAAAAGACTCCAGGCCAGGCCTAACGTAGCTCTCGCCCTGACTGCCAGCATAATAGGCAGGGCGATAGCCGCACTCGGGAAGCCAGATAGAGGACGGGCTCACACCGAAATGGCGTTGATAGCTTGCTTTGCCCACCTGCAGTTGTCCATAAATGGAAGAATCGCGTTCCAGCAACGGCAGATATGCATGCGTAGCTGCGCTAGTAGTTATTTCTACATATCCTTCGTCTTGCAGTTGCTTCAATGCAGAAATTATGTTTCGGTCAAATCTCTCATTGAAACTGGTCAGTATCTGCTGATACCTGTCAAGATAAAACTGAGCCAGATACTGAAGGTGTCCTTCGCCGGCTTTATCAAAACGCCTTACGTCTTCCTGAGCCCGGCGGACCCTGTCCTCAATGAATTCCCCCATATGGGCAATCACCAATGAGTCAGATAGCTGCTCAACTAGAACCGGGGTAAGACCCAGGGTTAACTTGAAAGAGCAGCCTTCTTGTCTTAAATCATAGAGGGCATCAAGCAGAGGAATGTAAGTAGCCAGGGCTGCCTCATGAAGCCACTCTTCACCATGCGGCCAACGCCCGGCCCTGCGGCAATAAGGAAGATGGCTATGCAAAACGAAGGTAAAAGCTCCGACTTTCATATTTCATCTCCTATATTGGATGGCGCCCTGGGCTCTTCTTAGCCACACTGTCTCCACTAGAGATAACCTTGGAGGTGAAGTCAGTGCTTTCCACCCAACAGCCAATTTTGCAATTGCGCCCGACTTTGACGTCACTGGGGATTTTGGCACCCTTGCCCACCACGGTGATGCCGCTATTCAAGTATTCTGGCTCCTCTCGGTTAACTGTAAGGTCGTCACCATAACCGACGTAGCACGCTGGGCTAATCCAAACCTGCTTATCAACGATGGACCGGTCAACCATAGCCCCTTTGCCTACAGTGACATCCTCAAATATAATCGAATCCTTTACCATGGCGTTTTCTTCAACATAAACCCTTGGGGAAATAACCGAGTTCTCCACCCGACCATTAATGATAGCGCCATTTGACACCAGACATCTAGCTACCTCCGCCTTTGGTCCCAGTTTGACCGGGGGCACAATCTGCCGCACAGTCCGGACTTCAGTTTCCGGATCATAAAGGTTTAGCTCAGGCAAATCGACGATCAATTCCATATTAGCCCGCCAATACGATTCGACAGTGCCCACATCCCGCCAGTAGCCGCGAAACCTGTAGCCATAAACCCTACGTTTTCCAATGATTTGTGGCAAAACATCATGCCCAAAATCATGACCACCTTTCTTTTGAGCATCTTCCTCCAGACACTCCATAAGGACATTCTTGTTGAAAATGTATATCCCCATAGAGGCAAAATTGCTCTTAGCAGTCTTAGGTTTCTCTTCGAAATTAACTACACGCTCATTATGGTCGAGAGTGATAATCCCAAATCTTGAAATCTCTGATGAAGGCACTTCGGTTACCGCCACAGTAACATCGGCTTGTCTATTACGATGAGTAGCTATCACATGATCATAGCGCATGGTATAGACATGGTCGCCAGACAAAATGACGACTTCGTCTACTCTCTGGTCTTCCAAGTAGTAAAGGTTCTGGTATACAGCATCAGCCGTGCCCTTGTACCAGTCCCGGCTTGAGCGACTCAAGAAAGGCTGGAGTAGGACAACCCCACCAGCAGTCCTATCCAGGTCCCATGGCCTGCCAACACCGATGTGGCGAGCCAGAGAGCGAGGATTGAACTGGGTAAGAACGGCTACATTATGAATCCCAGAGTTGGCGCAGTTGCTTAGGGAGAAATCGATAATCCGGTATTCGCCACCAAAAGGCATTGCCGGCTTCGCCCTCTCCGCAGCCAGGACACTCAACCTTTCACCGGCCCCACCGGCCAGAATCATAGCTATTACCCGTCTCATGTCATCACCTCCCCACCAGCTTCGTTTCTCATTTTAGCCCAGCGCCGTATATTTGTCGACTTAATATGCCTCATAGACCGACGCTATGACCCTTAGCTGGCTCCATCGTGACCTATCAAATTGAATAAGACGATGAAATGATCAACTTTGCTTAGGCCTTAGCTATTTGCCCTTGGCCACAGACTGAAGTACTTCAAGCGTCTGCCTTGCCGTCGCGCTCCAACTAAATAGGGCAGCCCGTTTCACCGCCTTTTCCGAAAGCTCAGCACGCAACGCAGGATGTTCAATCACCCGTAACAAGGCTTCAGCAATCTGCTCAGTGTCATTTGGATCCACCAGGATTCCAGCGTCACCAACAACTTCTGGTAACGCAGACATCCTGGAAGCTACCACAGGAGTCCCACATGCCATTGCTTCAAGTGGCGGTAGCCCGAAGCCCTCACTAAGTGACACAGTAACAAACACAGTGGCTCCACTGTACAAATAGGGGAGATGATCCGAGGGTACGTAACCGAGAAACATCACCCTGCCCTCGAGGTCCAACTCCCTGACC
>CAZOQG010000089.1:0-6666 GCA_964582065.1 uncultured Dehalococcoidales bacterium | reverse complement strand
TTGGCATGACAGTGCTTATGAGCTCGTTTATGGCCGGGGTGTCCGTGGTCTGGGATCGAGAGTTTGGCTTTCTCAAGGAAGTGCTGGTAGCACCAATCAGCCGTGCTTCAGTGGCTGTGGGGAAGACATTGGGTGCGGCAACAGTGGCGCTGCTCCAAGGGATTATCATGCTGTTGCTCGCACCTCTGATTGGCGTCTCCCTTTCTGTATGGACGGTGCTCGCACTGTTACCGCTGATGTTCTTGCTGTCTGCTTCCATGGGCTCCCTGGGCATCCTATTGGCCACGCGTATCAGATCCATGGAGGCATTTCAGGCGGTGATGCAGATGCTGCTGTTTCCCATGGTGTTCCTATCAGGGGTTTTCTTTCCAGTGCAGAACCTGCCTGCCTGGATGAACTTCTTGGTAAAAATCAATCCGGCGACCTATGGCATAGCCCCAATCCGCCAGGTAATGTTGGGAGCGTCACCCGAATCACCTTTCAGTATCAGCTTGCTGGGGCATACTATGTCGCTCTGGGATAATGTTGCTGTGCTAGCGCTGTTTGGACTGGCCATGATCCTGCTGGCTATGTGGTCCTTCAGCAATCAGGAGTAGTTTACCGATAGCGCATTTCAGGCAGAGGCTGAGAGGAAACTCAACCACAACTCCTGGGAACCGCCTAAACACAGGGAATACCGTGTCTCTATCCGTGTTTCCGGGTAAACCCGCTGTCAGTGCCCCACAGAAGGCCCCAGCGCCGACCAGTGCCCTTTCCAGGATTTGAATGCCTCTGTTATAATTACGGAACCTAGACATGATGAAAAACGAAAGGAGCGCTATGAAAAAGACTGCCCTGTGTGAACTGTTGGGAATTGAGCACCCCATCATTCTGGGTGCGATGGGCCGTATCTCTACGGGCAAAGTAGCCGCAGCTGTGTCGAACGCGGGTGCCCTTGGCTCAGTAGCCACAGCCTTTATCTCTATTGAAGAAGCTCGCCGCGAGATTGCGGAATGTAGGCTCCTTACAACCAAGCCTTTCGCAGCCAATTGCCCCCTGTTTAGACCAGATGCCGATGCACTCTTAGATGCCATCATCGAAGAGGGCGTTAGCATAGTCTCTACATCGGCAGGAAGTCCGGATAGATGGGCAGAAAAGCTTAAGGGTTCAAGAGCAAAGTGGCTGCACGTGGTGTCCAATGTAAGGGGGGCGGTAAGGGCAGCCGCGGCTGGTGTAGATGTGATCATAGCCGAGGGCACTGAATCTGGGGGAATTGCTTCCAGGGAGGAAGTCACTACCATGGTGTTAATCCCTCAGGTTGTAGACGCAGTAAATGTGCCCGTAGTCGCAGCAGGTGGAATAGCTGACGCACGGGGATTTCTGGCTGCCCTGGCACTGGGAGCCCATGGAGTGCAGATGGGTACTGCTTTCCTGGCCACTAAGGAATGTGACAGCGTGAGCAACACCTACAAACAGGTGCTACTCAACGCCTCTGATACTGCTACAGGGCTAGCTACCCGCAAAGCATACCCTGTTAGGATAGTCAGAAACAACCTCTTCGATGCTTTGCAACACATGGATGAAGAGGGCAAATCACGGGAGGAAATACAGATGATGCTCGCTCAGAAGATGACCAACATGTCCCAAGAGAGCGACCTTGAGAATGGACTCTACATTGCAGGGCAAGTGGCAGGGCTAATCAAAGAAATAAAGACGGTGAGAGAATTGATCGAGGACATTACCACAGGGGCTGAGAGGCTCTACCGCAGCCTGGCATGATATGCCCGTCGGGTAGTTTCCATAATATGGCTCAGTGTCGGTTGACTCTAAGCCGAAGAAATTGAACTAAGCGCAAGCAAGAGAATCATCAATTTATCGTTTATAGCTCAGTGTGCAAGAATACACTATGCGAGTCCGAACACGCTCGACTTGTACGGGCATTATGGCTTGAATTTGCTGTCAACCAGAACGACGAATTGTGCGAAACAAAGGTGACGCGTGCCTGAACTTGTCGCCAGCTTCTTCCCCTCAAACTAACCCCGCCCGCAGTCCTTGCAGATAACTGGATATTAGTACTATTCCGATACATAATCGCCATTCTTGAGGGCTTCAACTACTCCCGCACGTGCCGCTCGATGAGCTAAATGAATGGCATTCTTGATCGCTTTGGCCTTGCTGCGGCCATGCGCTATGATGACATTCCCGTTTAGACCCAGGACACACGCCCCACCGAGTTCCTGATAGTCCACCTGTTTAGCCGTAGAGGCCAGTTCCATATAATGAACCAAGGCAGACCCTGTAAGTTGGTGGTCAAGTCCAATGGCTTCGCCTGCCTCGAGCAAATCCTGGAAGGTGCTTCCCAATCCCTCAATAGTCTTAATCAGTATATTCCCGGTGAAGCCGTCAGTAACAATCACATCGGCTTTTCCCTTCAGGACTTCCTGCCCCTCTACATTGCCGATAAAATTTAGATTCGTCTTCTTCAAGAGCTGGTAGGTATCCTTGGCCAAGAGATTGCCCTTCGTTTCCTCTTCGCCATTATTTAGTAACCCAACCCGCGGTGAGCTCATGCCAAGAACCTCTCTAGAGAAAATGGTTGCGAGTTGAGCAAATTGAACCAAGAAGCTAGGTCGGCAATCGACATTAACTCCAGCATCAATAATGAGAACTGGATTAGCAGTGTTGATACCCTGAACGGCACAAACTGCAATGCGCTGGACACCTTCTATTCTTCCCAGGTTGAGAAATGCCGCGACTGTTAACGCCCCGGTGTTGCCGGCAGAGACAAAAGCAGAGGCAATGCCATCCTTTACCAACTTAATCCCGACTACTATTGATGAGTCCGGTTTGTTGCTGACTGCCTCGAACGGATCCTCCTTGCACTCAATAGTCTGGGTCGCATCGATAAAGGTAAGGTTTGACCTCCTTCCATCGCTCCTAGCCAGCTTCTGGAGTATGCTTTTCCTCCCCACCAGAGCAATGTCCACCTTATAGTCCTCAGCGGCCTCTATGGCCCCTTTGACTACTTCGCGGGGAGCATAGTCCCCACCATGAGCGTCTACAGCAATCATCATTCGCTTACTCCGTCAAAATGTTCATCTGCTCACAACTCTGCGGCAAGTCGCAGCGCCTCCATCTGGCTGGAATCCTGTCATTACCGCGAAGTCGCCTGAAGACCTTTGGTACCATGCGTGGAACCCCAGCATCATGAGGTCGGATGTTGGACGGGCACTTGACTTGAAACTCCGGAATGTGTCTGAACCTTGCGGATAGAGCAAAAGCGTTTTCATACTATGCGCCTTAGCGCAGTTTCGATGTCGCATAGAATACGACTCCGACGAGGAAAAGTCAACGTGGTTATCGACCTTTGCGGAGCACATGAATTACTGATGTGCATGTGAAGCCAGAGCCAAGACGGCCTTTTTCCATCTAGGCACCTTCCCAAGTTTCTTTACTGCAGAATCTAACGATTTCGGCAAAATCGTGGATCCTTGTGAGGTTGTTGGTCTCGATAAAACCGTCATAGGTGACGTTGATCCAGGGCTTCTGGTACATATTGCTGAGCTTTTCCGACATTGCAGCAACGATGCCCCCGGGCATGCAGCCGTGGGGCATCACCGATATCACACCGGCGAACTGGGGAGTTTCCATCCATTCGATTCCGCTACCTATACTGAGAATCGCCTCGCTGCCACATTTCGGGGAAAGATATCGGCGTGACCTCTCAAGTACATCCGCTGTCGACGGCTCTCTCACATCAATCAAACCCCTGCAGTGGGCCGCTAACGAGTGCTCATCACGCTCTTGTACAAGCTTCCTTATGTAGCTGGCTACCATTTTCTTGGGTTTTCGGTCTTTGATGGCATCCTCAACGTTCCTGTATGAGGTGTATTTGATCCATTCCCCCATTGGAGAAACGATGACTTCAAGACCAGCATCTTCGCATACTCTCACCAGGTCGCTGTTGCTAAACCTATTGGAACGCAAAAAGATCTCGCCATTGATGCCAATTAGCGGCTTTCTGGTCATCCCAGGATCAATCAGAGACGTGAATTCACAGGCTGCCTGGCGTAGGACATCATCGAAAGTCTCTTTCCTGCGAGCGCGGTGTGCAATCCGGCTGGTATATTCGTCGAACAGGATGTCTGCTGACCCAGCCTGTTTCTCGTACGGGCGGGTGCGCCACAGGAGCTTGTGCAGATAATCTATGGCGACAATGCCCTTCCAGGCAAGGCGTTCAAAATCAGGGCCAAGGTTCAAATCGCGATAGGCGTTGTTTGACACAGTGGTTCGTATTGGAAGATCAATGCCCATTTCTCTGAGTACCCTCATCTCTTCTATAGCGTACTTTCCAAGGCGACACGGGCCATATGATCCCGCCATAAACCCTTCGACGTTTTTCAAGTCGGTGCCGTTATCATGATAGAACTTTATGAAGTCGCCCAAGCATACACGATAAGGAAGGCATTCTATACCCGATGTCACCTGATTGCTATAGAGGAGATTCCGTTCATCTGGCTCGGGAAGGACAACTGCCCTGGCCCCACAGGCCTCCATTGCTGCGCTCACAACCTCGGCGTGAGGTGCCATCCTAGGGATGAGAAGAGTCTTCTTCGAATTAATGAGTGCAGACGTTCCCCTGTAGATATCCTCGAGTCTGACTTCACGTTGTTTATCGGAAGGTGCGAATCCTTTGATGGTATCGACGAAGGCCTCGAGACGGGTAACGATGCCAGCCTCGGCTGCATGCTCGTCGATTTCTAGCTGTCCCAGAGGCTTGCCACCCATGATGTCTTCCACAATTCTGAGTATAAATGAATTCGGGCCACATCCGAAGTTTGTCAGTATCAACCCATATAGCTGTGGATCTGATGCAGTTATAGCAGCGCCAGCTATGTGTTTGCTCTCACTGAACCAGTATGGGCGGTCTGAGTATGTCTTGGGATCAACTGAAGCAAGAGGCAAGAAGTCGAGCGGTATTGGCACCACGCCAAGCTGAGCAAGTTTTTCGGCTATACCGAGGTTTGCCCCAGAATCCTGCGACATATAGGACCTGGAGAAGAAAACCACGCCCAGTTGGTCGCTTTCGCGCAGCTGCTCTAGTAACTTCTTGCCGAGTGCTACTTGATCAGCCTCGAACCTCTGCTGCGCTTCGATGCCAGCAAGGGCCGCCCCCTTGCCTTTGCTCCTGCTGAACCCCATCTTCACAGCCACGTCTGCCAGACTGTCTATCGTATCAGTATTGCCTCGACTGAAATCAATCATCGGTATCAATAACCGTTCTCCAAGGTCCAGCACCTGGCGTATTATGAACGGGGACGCCTGGATAAGAGGACAGGCGTATTTCTGGTTCTCATCACCCTCTTTTTCGCCCAGCCGGATAACGCAAGGATAAAGAATGTAATCGACGTCGTTTAGTATCGCTGCATGCCCGTGCAGAAGCTTGAGGGGAAAACAACTGTCAGTATAACTCAACTCGACCGCCCGCTCCATGATTTCCTTGGTGGTCTTGTTGGAAAGGAAGACCCTGACGCCAAGCGCGTTGAGAAAGCCAATAAGCAGCGGCGCGTAATCATATACTAAGAGCGCCCTGGGAATCCCCACCAAAGGCCCTTCACCAGAACCTTCCTTGTATTCCCGAAAAAGCAGCTTCTCGCGGTCGTCGAAGAAGGTCTCCCTGCTTGCTTGGCTCAATGTGCTGTCATAGCGGTCACACCTGCTGCCATAGAAGGTAGGTTTCTCATTCGGCATCTGCATGCGGGTGATAGTGCAGTTATTGTCGCATCCCTTGCAGGTGAACGTAGAAAGAGTGCAATCGCTGTCCACAACCTCTTGGAATCCCCTGAACCTTGACTCTTGACCCGACATTTGCTCTTTCGCCAGAAGCCCTACACCTATTGCGCCACTGACCTCTCTCTGCTCGGCCACGACCAAGGTTTTTCCTTCAAGTTGCTTATGAAAGGCAGAAACAACGGCCTCGTTGTAGAATACTGCTCCAGTGAGGATAATCTTGTTGCCAAGCCTTCTGGTACCCACCACCTTCGACAGATAGTTCTTGGCTATAGAGTTGGAAAGGCTGGCTGTGATTATCTCCAGCGGCACACCTTCCTGCTGAGCTGAGGCCACTGCCTGACCCATAAAGGCAGCGCATCTTGTTCCAAGATCAATCGTGTAGGGTGCTGCGAATGCCAGGCTGGCGAAATCCCCATTGTTTACGGAAACACCAAGCATTTCAGCCAGTTCATCAATGAAGCTTCCCGTTCCGGCAGCGCATGCCTTATTCATCTGGTAATCAACGACAACGCCGTTCCTCTTGATGACGAGCTTGGAGTCCTGTCCACCGATCTCAATGATGTCTGCTTCAGCGTCTATCTCGGCGGCAGCTCTTGTCTGCGCAGTGATCTCGTTCTTAATCAGGTCTGCTCCTACGAAGCTGCCGACCAGGTATCTGCCGGAGCCCGTGACGCCTACGCCGGCTATCTTGACCTTGTCCGCACCATCCCTGAGCAAGTTCCTGAAGACTTCTTTGACGGCATCAATAGGCCTTCCAGCCGTCATCAGGTAATTCTTCGCCAGGACTCTGGTGCCGGATTCATCAGTTATCACCGCCTTGGTGCTGGTAGAGCCGACATCGACCCCAAGATAGGCCGTGCACTGTTTCTCTATCCTCTGGCCTGCCCTGCCATC
>CAZOQG010000088.1:0-6689 GCA_964582065.1 uncultured Dehalococcoidales bacterium | reverse complement strand
CCCGATGCTTTTTTGCGACGCTGCATATTCCACTACATTGAATTCCCTGACCCCACGCTTATGGAGGAAATAGTCAAGGTCCACTTCCCCGATATCAGGAAGAATCTTCTCCACGAAGCTCTCGCAGCTTTCTATTCATTGAGGAGGATTGACCAGTTCCGCAAGAAACCGTCAACAAGCGAGCTGATAGACTGGATTCAGGTTCTTATCGTCAGTGGAACGCCGGACGATGAGATTTCCAAGCAGTTTCCCTTCGCCGGCACTCTGTTGAAGAAGGAAACAGACTACGACTACTTTTTAAATACTTATATGAAAAGGAGACAGGCCAGCAGCACAGTGGCCGATAAGTATGGAACGCCCAATCAATAAGCGGTAGCTAAGGGACGCACATGTTCACCGACTTCTTCTATACTCTAAAGCAGAGAAGGGTGCCCGTCTCAATTACAGAGTGGATGACCCTTATGGAGGCTCTGTCCAAGGGCTACATCGCTAATCTAGACGATTTTTACTATCTGGCAAGAGCGATACTGGTCAAAAGCGAAGCTTACTATGACCAGTACGACGTTGCTTTCCAGGAGTACTTCAAGGGGATAGAAGCCCCACCAGAGATTACCGAGCAAATCCTGGATTGGCTTAAAGACCCCATCAACAGGATGCTCTTGACTGAAGAGGAAAGGGCACTACTCGATACAATGGAGCTCAACGAGCTAATAGAGGAGCTTGAAAAAAGGCTTCGGGAACAGACAGAGCAACATGATGGCGGCGACTATTGGATTGGTAGAGGGGGTACCTCGCCCTTCGGGCACTCTGGCGAGCATCCGGGTGGAATCAGGATGGGAGGTGGGGGAGGCGGGAGAAGCGCGATGCAGATTGCCGAACAAAGACAATTCAGGAACTACCGTCATGACCTGACGCTGGATATCCGACAGATTGAAGTAGCTCTGAAGGGACTACGGCAATTGAATCGGATTGGGCCTGAAGACCAATTGGATTTACCGAAAACAATCGACGCCACCTGCAAGAATGCAGGTGAGCTTGAGTTCATCTGGACACGTGATAGGAAAAACGCGGTGAAGTTGCTTCTCCTTATGGATGTGGGAGGCTCTATGGATCCCTATGCTCACCTCTGCAGTCAACTGTTCTCGGCCGCCCATCGCAGTAGCCACTTCAAGGACTTCCAATATTACTATTTCCATAACTGCATATACGACGCCGTTTATAAGGATATCGAGCGGCGGGATGCAGTAGGCACCGACCATTTCCTGCGCACCCTGGAACCTGACTACAAGGTAATACTGGTAGGAGATGCCTGGATGGCAACGTCAGAGCTAATGGATATGTATGGCGCCATCTACTACTATGAACGTAACCACAAGGCGGGCCTAGTTCGTCTCAAGCAAATCGCCGACCACTTCACTCACTGTGTCTGGCTGACCCCCGAACCACCACGCTTTTGGAACCACCCCACCTGTTTGATGATTGGGAAGGTCTTCCCTATGTTCGAGCTCACCCTCGATGGGCTTCAACAGGCCGTCAAGAAACTAATCGTTAAGCGCTGATACTCTCCGCAACGTCGCACATCCAGCAGCCAGGCTACTCTTTTTTGTCTTCAATTGCGGGTGCCCAAGTATTGGCTGTAATTAACAAGATGAGCCAGCACTTTAGCCGCTCTTTCCGGCGTGGGGTATATCAATATGCCATTCTCGTGAAGCTTCCTCAAAGCCTCCGACTTGCGTAAAGCCTCATTGAATATGCTGCAAATAATCAGCGGCTTTTGTGACTTGTCCATGAAGTCAATGGCTCGGTCGATGTTTTCTAGTTCGTCCTGCACCAGAAGGTCCAGCCACTCCCGCACCTTCTGCACATCGGCGTCTGGTGCACCGGAACGCGTCCAACCTGCCCAACTCGACACCATACCTATGGCACCCACAGATAGTATGGCATCCACATTCTCATCCTCCATCAGAGGCCAAAGAGAAGGATAAGTCACAAAGCCAGCAGCGACGGTATCGACTGGATTAGCATGAGGCCAGCGATCAGGCAAAACCTGGTTCAGCTTTTCGATAGTAGCGGGAGATAGATTTGCAATCTGCAATCCGGCTTTTTGGCAGGCATCAGTGCTCATGACAGCGTGACCGCCGCCAGAACTCAATATTCCTACCCTCTTCCCGCGCGGCCTGGGCTGGCGCAAGAGAGCGGCAGCCACATCAAAAATCTCGTGGATCTCATCAACCCTGATTACTCCCGCCTGCGTGAGAGCATTTGTATAAAGAGCGTCATCCCCGGAGAGCGCCGAAGTGTGCGACTTAGCAGCTCGCGCGCCTTCTGAAGTCCTTCCTACCTTTAGAATCACAACCGGTTTTCGGGGAGTTATTTGTCGCGCCAATTCAAGGAACCTGCGTCCTTCCCTCAACCCCTCAACATAGCCCACGATGACTCTCGTCTGCTCATCCTGTCCCAGGTATTCCAGGAAATCCTCGAAGTGGAGGTCGGCCTCATTGCCGGTGCTCACTACTTTGCTGAATCCCATCCCAGCTTCAAGCCCAGCTTGGATTATCTCCAGCAGGAAGCCACCACTCTGAGAAATGAGCCCGATAGCACCCTTCTTTATGTCATACCTAGGCCTTATAGTAGAGAAAGCCGCATCAGTGTTGAAATGCCCCATGCAATTGGGACCGACGAAGCGAAGCCCACCCCGCTTGGCAATCTCGACTGTCTCGGCCTGAATCTGAGCTCCCTTCTCTCCAGCCTCTCCCATCCCGGCGGTAATGACAACCGCTACCTTGACTTTGCTGTCAACGCATTCCCTCATCACCTCTGGAACTCCGGGAAAGGGGATCACAATAACCGCGAAGTCGACTGGTTCGGGTACGTCCCGTATGCTCTTATAGGCTTTGACCCCCAAAATCTCGGGAGAACTGTTGTTTATGAGGAATATCTTCCTGGAGGCGGGACTCTCAAGTACCCTGTCTGCCACATCATAGCCCCACTTGAAGATCTGGTTGGATGCCCCGATGATTGCTACAGATTTGGGGTTGAATAGATACTCAAGCCGTTGAACGATTGAACCTGCCATAGAGTTCTCCTACCTTTCCCAACTCCCACATCAGCCACAATCAAACATTATCGCTTATCAGCAACTCCAACGTCAAGCCCTGTAATCTCGAAAAAGGGACTAGGCTGCTAACAACCCCATGTCAAACAGAGTTAACGGCTTGCTATTTTGCCAGAAGAAGATAGGGCAAATCACCACCACAACGAGCTTAACCCATAGACAATTAGTGTTTAATAGGGGGTGGTGGTTTCTATATCTGTTATCCCTCATTTTTAGCGCGTTTTTGTTTTTCTCACACGCCCACACATTTTCCTTCCTCTTTACAAAAGTGTCTGCCCCTATCGGTTCTATCCTTCACATAGACAAGACAGCAAGCTAAAGTTATAATTGTCTGGTGCCTTCCCAGCCCAAAGTGCTATTCTCTGAAGACGAAATCAAGCAGGCTTTAGCCAGGCTAGCCACTGAAATCAGACAGGATTACCAAGGCAAGCAGCCTTTGCTTATTGGCGTTCTTGAAGGTTCGTTCGTCTTTATGGCTGACCTAATTCGCCAGCTTGAATTGCCGGTAGAGGTGGACTTTGTCAAGCTTTCCAGCTACGGCGCCGGCAAGGAAACTTCAGGCAAGGTGAAAGTAGTGCAGGGGCTGAAGACTCCGATAAAGGAGAGGGATGTGCTGGTAGTTGAGGATATAGTTGATACCGGGCTGACTCTTTCTTTCCTGCTGGATTACCTGCGAAAGAAAAAACCGGCATCCTTGAGACTCTGCGCCTTGACCGATAAGCCTTCAAGACGCCAAGTTCCGGTAACCATCAATTACCTTGGTTTCACCGTGCCCGACAAGTTCATCGTAGGCTACGGAATCGACTGGAATGAGAAGTTTCGTTATCTGCCCGACATATGTTTCATAGATTGAGATTTAACATGTAGTGCGAGGCTTCAGCCTCGCCAACAACCAGCCCAAAAGGTTACAGCGCACATGATTTGTCAGCAAGATTGAAGGATTGCGCGACGTATGTTTTGCAGGACTGGTCTATAGGAGGAACAGGCTGTGAGCTTAGCTAAATTAATCTCAGTCGCCCGGGGGGACACCCCAGCAGATTTACTGTTCAAGAATGCGCGAATAGTAAATACTTTCGTCGGCATTATAGAAGAAGGCAACGTGGCTATCTGCGAGGACAGGATTGCCGGCATCGGCAATTATCTCCAGGCCAAGGAAACGGTCGACCTGAAAGGCAGCTATTTGGCTCCGGGGCTGATAAACGGTCATATCCATATAGAAAGCTCGATGCTCCATCCCGCCCAATATGCGCAAGCCGTAGTCCCCAGAGGAACTTCCGCTCTGATTACCGACCTTCATGAGATAACCAACGTGGCAGGTTTTGACGGTATTGAGTTTGTTATGGACTGGGCACAGACGCTGCCCCTGGACATGTTCTTTATGGCTCCCTCCTGCGTGCCAGCTACCCACATGGAAACAAGCGGCGCCGAAATCAATGCCCAGGATATCAAAAAAGTCCTCAAATGGCCGAACGTTATCGGGCTTGGTGAAATGATGAACTTCCCCGGCGTTACTAGCGGAAACAAACAAGTCTTGAGCAAGATAGCTGCTGCCGAAGGTAGAGTCATCGATGGCCACGCCCCGGGCGTTACCAATAAGCAGTTGAATGCCTACGTAGCTGCTGGTATTTATTCCGACCATGAAACAACTTCTACGGAGGAAGGTAGAGAAAAGCTGAGACGCGGAATGCATCTGATGATACGGGAGGGCTCTTCAGAGAAAAACCTGGATGCTCTCTTGCCCCTGGTTACCGATAAAACATACAGGAGGTGCCTGTTTGTCGTCGATGACCGTAGTTGTTCCGACTTACTCCGCGAAGGTGACATCGATGCCGTAGTCAGGGAGGCAATCCAGAAGGGGCTCGAGCCAGTGAGGGCAATACAGCTGGCGACTATCAACACCGCCGAATATTTCAGGCTATATGACCGAGGAGCCATCGCTCCTGGCTATGTAGCCAACCTAATAACCATCAACGACCTTTCACAGCTAGAAATAGACATGGTCTTCTATAAAGGCCGTCTGGTAGCCAGAGAGGGCAGCTATCTTTTACCCCCACCAGAAACATCCGCTAACAAGCTAACCGATACCGTCCGCATTAAGCCCTTCAAGATTGAGGCACTGAAGCTGACTACAAACGCGGAAAGTCTGCCAGTCATTGAAATCATTCCCGGCCAGATAGTCACCAAGAAAAGGGTGGAGAGAATCAAAACCAAGGATGGGGTAGTTGCGCCCAATATAGACGAAGACATATTAAAGCTAGTGGTTGTGGAAAGACACAAGGCCAGCGGTAACATCGGCTTGGGGCTGGTCAAGGGCTTTGGTCTGAAGCAGGGAGCACTAGCCTCATCCATAGCCCACGACTCCCACAACGTAGTAGCGGTAGGTACCAATGACTCAGATATCCTCACTGCAATACGGGAAATAGAAAGGCTACACGGCGGGTTAGTGGTCTGCAGTGATGGTAAAATCGTGTCAGCTTTGCCCCTGCCTGTCGCTGGCTTACTCTCCCCAGAGCCCGTCGAACTCGTTGTGGACAAATTCGAGAGCGTGGAAAGAGCCGCATCTGGGCTAGGAAATGTTCCTCCGGCACCCTTTGCACTCCTTTCTTTCCTTGCCTTGCCAGTCATCCCCGAACTGAGGCTAACCGACCTGGGACTGGTAGACGTACTGAAATTCAAGCTAATTTAGAACAGAGGAGGTTTACACAGTGAAAAAGACTCGGCTTTGTGACTTGCTAGGTATCGAGTATCCTATAATCCAAGGTGGCATGGTATGGATTACCAATGCTGAATTAGTCGCAGCGGTTTCCAATGCGGGAGGCTTAGGCCTAATCAGCTCCACTGCTGGAATGAGCCTCAACGATGACCAGGTAGCCCACTTAAGACAGCAGATAAGAACGGCCAAAAGCCTAACCTCGAAGCCTTTCGGGGTCAATTTGCCGCTGTTGACTCCCGGGGTTGAAGACTTAATCGCGGTAGTCATCGATGAGAGAGTAAGCGTAGTGGTAACGGCCGCTGGCAACCCCGCCCTGTACACAAGTCGACTCAAAGAGGCAGGTATAAAAGTCCTTCATGTGGCGGCTGCAGTCAGGCATGCCCAAAGTGCCGAAAGGCGCGGGGTAGATGCAGTTATTGCCGAAGGTTATGAAGCCGGCGGCCACAACGGCCTGGATGAAATAACTACTTTTGCCCTGATACCTCAGGTAGTGGATGCAGTGGCAATTCCCGTTGTAGCTGCTGGTGGCATTGCTGATGCCAGGGGTGTTGTAGCAGCCCTAGCGCTAGGCGCCGCCGGAGTCCAGATGGGCACCCGTTTCGTTGCCACTCATGAGTGCGCCGCCCACCCCAACTTCAAGGAAGCAATAGTCAAGGCTAATGATGTTGATACTGTGATTACTGGTAGGAAGCTTGGACCAGCTAGAATTCTGAAAAACGAATTCGCTGCCAGAATACTGGAGATGGAAGCTGCCGGAGCTTCAGCCGAGGAGCTTATAGCTTTCATTGGCGTCGCCCGTTCCAGAACCGGGCAGCTCGAAGGAGACCTGGTCAACGGTGAGGCTTACTGCGGTTCCATAGC
>CAZOQG010000087.1:0-6716 GCA_964582065.1 uncultured Dehalococcoidales bacterium | reverse complement strand
CCGAGAGGCAGTCCGCAAATCCCTTACACCAAACTTGATAGCCTGTCCGCTCTGTGTTACCAGAATGAGCTTATCTGCTTCAGCGACCACGCTGGCTCCAACCAACTCCTCCTCACCTTGGAGCTTCATGGCAATAAGCCCACTGCTCCGGACAGAAGCAAACTGGTCCAGGCTGGTCTTCTTCACTATCCCTTTGGAAGTAGCCATAACCATAAACAAGCCGGGAGCAGCATCCTTTGCCACCATCATGGCAGTTACCTGCTCCTTTGGGTCAATAGGCAACAGGTTCGCTATAGCCGTTCCTTTCGTCGTCCGAGATAAATCCTGAGAGATATCATAGCATCTGAGCCGGTAGACCTTACCTCGATTGGTAAACAGCAGCAAGTCATCATGGGTATCGGCTACCACAAGGTGTCTCACCATGTCAGTCTCCCGCGTCACCATCCCTATAATACCTCGGCCCCCCCGGTGTTGCTTCTGATAAGTGGCAGCCGGTATCCTTTTGATGTAGCCCTGCTCGCTCAGCGTAACCACGACATTCTGGTGGGCGATAAGGTCCTCCTCCTGAAACTCCTCGGCCTCCTGCCGCTGGATCAAAGTACGCCGACGGTCACCGTACTTAGACTTGAGCTCCGTTACATCCTGCTGAATAAGAAAGAGTATTTTCTTCGGATTTGCCAAAAGGTCTTCAAGATAAGCGATGGTCTTAACCATCTCGCTGTATTCATCAACTATCTTCTTTTGCTCCAGTCGCGCCAGACGGCGTAGCTGCATTTCCAGAATCGCCTGTGCCTGAATTTCAGACAGGCTGAAATTCTTCATCAAATTGGCCCGAGCTGAATCGACGGTCTCCGCCCTCCGAATAGTCTGAATAACCTCATCCAGATGGTCAAGAGCAATTCTGAAGCCTTCCAGAATATGGGCTCTGTCCTTCGCCTTTTGCAGTTCAAACTGGCAGCGGCGAGTGATAACCTCCCGACGAAAATCTATGTGGCAAGTCAAAGCTTCCTTAAGATTGATAACCTGAGGCTGCCCATCAACCAAGGCCAACATGTTAATGAAGAAAGACGATTGCATTGGTGTATACTTATAGAGGTTGTTGAGCACCTTGGTAGGTTGAGCATCTTTTCTCAGCCCTATGACCACCCTCATACCGTGACGGTCCGATTCATCGCGAACCTCGGCTATCCCGTCAATCTTCTTCTCCTTGACCAGCTCAGCTATTCTCTCCACTAAAGCAGCTTTGTTGGTCTGATAAGGAAGTTCAGTAATGACTAATCTCTCACGCGCGCCTTTCAGGCTTTCCTCAGTGACTTTGGCTCGAACCACAACCTTACCTTGTCCGTTGGCATAAGCATTCTTAATGCCCTCGCGACCCAAGATTATGCCTGCGGTAGGAAAATCTGGACCCTTCACCAATCGCATTAACTCGTCAACATCGGCCTCAGGATTATCGATGAGATAATTAACAGCATCGCATACCTCGCTGAGGTTGTGAGGAGGGATATTGGTAGCCATACCCACAGCAATACCTGACGAGCCATTCACCAGCAGATTGGGCAGCCTAGCCGGCAGAACTGACGGCTCCTTCAAGCTATCATCAAAATTAGGCACGAAATCAACCGTGTTCTTGTCAATGTCAACCAGCATCTCTTCGGCAATTCTTGCTAGGCGCGCTTCGGTATAGCGCATAGCTGCTGGCGGGTCATTATCCATACTGCCGAAATTACCCTGCCCATCCACAAGTCTATACCGCATAGAGAAATCTTGTGCCATCCTCACCATAGCTTCGTATATCGGGGCATCCCCGTGGGGGTGATACTTGCCCATAACCTCACCGACTATCCGAGCACTCTTCTTATAAGAAGAGGTGTGCCGAAGACCCAACTCGTCAATGGCGTAGAGAATACGCCTATGCACTGGTTTTAGGCCGTCACGCACATCGGGTAAGGCACGAGAAACTATGACGCTCATAGCATAGGCGAGGTAGGAGCTTTTCATCTCCTCCTCAATGACAACCGGCTCAACTACTCCAATCTCCATTTGATTAGTCCTCTTCCATTAAGTCTTCTTCTGTTGCTTCCTCTTCGACAGGAGTGACCCCCTCAAATATAGAGAAACCTTCGGGCAAGAGCTCACCCTCTTCCAGTTCGGCATCATCACTATCCTCAAGGGCTTCCTCCTCCATAGACTCATGTCTGAGAAGAGTATCTTTGACATGGGGGTGAAAGCCCTCAACGGCCTTCACCGGGAACGACAACCGCCCAAGTTGGCTTGGATGTTGAAACACCTCGCGTATGAGAACCTTTGCCCTATCATTATCAAGGCTAACGATGGCGGCGGTGTACTGATTGCCGCCTTCTATCAACTTGGCCAGCCGAAAACCGTACTGGGGGTCAACCCGCCCCAGATACTCCCCTCCCTCATTTTGTACGACAAGCTGCTGTCCCCTTACCTCCAAGTAGACCTGGTTACCAGCAGTCATCCTGGCTAATACCTCTTGAGGCGCCAAGTTCTGTAGATTTACCACCCCAGACTTACCCATGTCACCAATGAAAAGATTCGGGGCGACCTCACGGCGCTCTTCTTTCACGGGCATCTGGGACTCCGGCAACAGGGACAACCGGTGAAGGTTTCGCTCTGCAATAACGTTATTGGAATCAAGCTCCAAGGCCCGCCCGTAGGCTTCCTTAGCTCGGGCAAAATCACCCAACTCTATGAAAGCTCTACCCAAGCGATTATAGGCGTCAATGTCAGTAGGGAAGCTTTCGACTATGCTCTGATTAACAGCCACTGCTTCCTGCCAGCGACTCTGCATAGCCAAGGCAATAGCTTCCTGGCTCGCCTTTCGTTTCAGTCGGTCTTTATCTTCTTCACGGGCGGGCATTCTTAATTTCCCTGTTACTGCCTTACCAATCAATGTCTCCTAAACTCAGATTAGCAGCGACTTGCTCGAAGGGGAAACCCTGGCATTTGGCATCAAAAGAAAGACTCAGAGTCTCTCCTTGCAGTCGGCTAATTTTATAGCAGTCACTGTGGCAAAACAAGTTAACAATGTCAAGTTTTTGCAGCCAACCCAACAATCACTTTGACAAAAATGGCTAATTATGTTAGCCTACTATTTCAGCAAATACAAGTCAAACGCAAAAAGGAGAACGCGTGCGAGATAAAGTAGAAGAGGTCCTGAACCAGATCCGGCCGAGCCTCCGTGCCGACGGAGGGGACGTGGAGTTGGTGGATGTCCAGGACGGCATAGTCAGTGTAAAACTGACCGGCGCCTGCTCAGGCTGCCCTATGTCAACTCTGACCCTCAAGAATGGCATCGAGCGCTTACTAAAGGAAGAAATATCCGGTATAAAAGAAGTAGTCGGTGTGTAACATCACATTCCGGCTTGTTCCAACTCGAAAGCCTTGTGTAATGCCCTGACAGCATCCCTGACCCTGTCCTCAGCGATAATACACGTTATCCTTATCTCAGTGGTAGTAATCAGCTGGATATTAATGCCCTGTTCATAAAGAACGCGGAACATCGTAGCCGCATAGCCAGGGGTATGCTGCATTCCAGTACCAATAATACTAACCTTGGCTAGCGTTGAATCGCTGACACATTCCCTGGCGCCAACAGATTGTGCCACCGGTTTTGCCAGGGACATCGCCTTATCCAAGTCGCCTCGAGCTACAGTAAACGTCAGGTCAGTAATATTGTTAATGCTGGCATTTTGAACGATAGTATCTACGCTTATACTCGCCTTGGCCAAAGG
The DNA here is from genome assembly GCA_964582065.1 of uncultured Dehalococcoidales bacterium. GTDB lineage: Bacteria > Chloroflexota > Dehalococcoidia > GIF9 > UBA5629 > JACNFS01. Next base: position 2,955 of record CAZOQG010000087.1, on the reverse strand, counting down.
CTCAAAGATAGCTGAAGCTATTCCCGGCCGGTCAGGAACACCAACCACAGTGATCTTGGCCACATCAACGTCATGGGCGATACCTCGCACTCTGTTTCTTACTTCCATCGAAACCCCTCCATGAATAATAGTACCGGGCTTATCGCTGAAGCTAGAGGCCACTAGTATCGGCATATTATAGACCTCGCCTAACTCCACCGCCCGAGCATGCATCACCTTGGCGCCATAGGTTGCCAGCTCCAGCATTTCCTCGTAGGCAATCTCCTCCAATCTACGAGCCTCAGGGACTAGGCGAGGGTCGGCAGTATATACTCCCTCAACATCCGTATAGATTTGACACACCTTCGCCTTAAGGCTGGCGGCCAAAGCGACGGCAGTAGTATCCGAGCCACCCCGACCCAAGGTGGTGATATCCATATCTTGAGTTATTCCCTGGAACCCAGCCACAATGACAATATTGCCTCTTTCCAGCTCCTGAACAACACGCTTAGGTTCAATTCGAAGGATGCGAGCTCGGCTGTGGCTGGCGTCGGTCTCAATTCCGGCTTGAGCACCACTCAAGCTCACCGCCTTGTAGCCCAGGTTAGCCAATGCCATAGCCAGGAGCGTGCTGGAGACTATCTCACCAGTGGATAACAACACATCAAGTTCCCGCTCCTGCGGTTCAGGGCTAACCTGTCTGGCCAGCCGAATCAGCTCATCGGTGGTATCGCCCATGGCCGAGGCAACCACAACCACTTCATCCCCCTTCTCCCTGGTTTCAACTATGCGCCTAGCCACATTCTTAATCTTCTCTCCATCAGCCACCGAACTGCCGCCATATTTCTGAACTACGAGTGCCATATCCCCTGTCTGCCTATTTTAAACCATCCACAAGACGTTTTCCACTTGCCTGCACGCGCGTCAGCCTGCCCATAATGTTATAGCCTTCATCAACAAGAACACCCGTGCTTCTGGCCTCTGTCTCCGTAAACCTCTTCGCCCCGTTGGGCGCAAACCCTGGGCCCCAGAGCACAAACGGAACCGGCTCATCAGTATGGGTCCGAATTTGTATCGGCGTTGGATGGTCAGGTAGTACCAGCACTCGAAGTGGCCCCAAATTCCAAGAGCGTATTCGGCTCACAACCTCCTCATCCACTCTCTGGATAGCCTCTACTTTGCCATCAACAGAGCCAGCATGGCCCGCCTCATCTGGCGCTTCAATATGGATAGCTACCAAATCATGCCTCTCGAGCGCTTTCAATGCCCCTTCTGCTTGGGCAGCGTAATCGTTGTCCAGACCGTCGGTCACGCCAGGAATATCCAGTACTTCCATCCCTACCATTTGGGCTAAGCCGCGGAGAAGGTCAACCCCAGATGTCATGGCAGCGTCGAGCCCGTAGGCCTGCTCAAACGGCGGCATGCCAGGTACTCTCCCGCTGCCCCAGAAGAGCCAGATCATTGTCGCCGGAATATCGCCGCGAGCCTGCCGCTCCATATTCACCGGATGCTCCATGAGCACAGCTTGCGAACTCGCCATGAGGTCTCTTAACAGGTCGCTTCCCTGGCCATGGGGAAGAAATTCAGCGATGGGCTCATCCGGAATATCATGTGGCGGCGTGCATGTAGCCAGAAGGGTATCCTCCCGCCCCTTTATCTTGCATATATGTCGGTAGCTTACACCCGAATAAAAACGCACTCTGTCGCTGCCAAGCGTCTCATTCAAAGCAGAAACAAGGAGTTGAGCTTCGGCAGTGCTGATGTAACCCGAGCTATAGCTCCACATCTTGCCATCACGAGCGGCGACCAGATTGCACCGGAAAACGACCTCGTCATCGGCAATGGGGATACCCATACTCTTAGCCTCGATAGCGCTCCTCCCCCGGTAATAGACCCTTGGGTCATAGCCGAGCACCGACATACAAGCGCAGGCGCTACTCGGCTCCATCCCTGGTGGAACAGTGCGAACCAGTCCCACAACGCCTTCCCGAGCCATAGCATCTAGATTTGGGATATGGGCAAGCTCCAGGCAAGACTTGCCACCACGCTCGGGCAGCGCCCAACCGGCAGCACCATCAATTATGAGAACACAATACTTCATTCCAGTCACCACAATACCTCAGAAATTCTCCTCTCCCTTGATGGGAGACGATTAAGGCGAGGGTGAAAAGGCAAGAATCGCCACACACTCACTAGTTTACAGTTCTTGCCTCAGAAGTTAAAGCCGCCTATAATAGAGATTGTCCAGGGATGTAGTGCGAGGCTTTAGCCTCGCTAAGTTAAGGCCCACCTGCGAGGCGAGCTTTTGGGCTCGCTTCACAGTGAATGCCACTCAAAGAACGAACCTGGCAAATACTTGCTAATGGGCACGGCGGGGCGTAGCGCAGTCTGGTAGCGCGCAGCGTTCGGGACGCTGAGGTCGGAGGTTCGAGTCCTCTCGCCCCGACCAGTTCACTTTACCCTCTGCTTGGCCTCTTCCCATAAGGCGTTTTGCTGCCTCTATCTCCATTGTCCGTTAAATTTGATTCAGATCTTGCCAAGGCACGCTTTGGCCCTCCGGCTGCCAATGCGGATTTGATTGTGCCCATAGCTGAGTGCTAATATTGCGCTAATTACAGGCTAACTAGTTGCAACTACAGAGCAGTATGGACGATTGAAGCTGGTAACAACAGTTTAGTCAAGGACGTAACCTGCCATTAGCAGTTTCGATATGGGAATATAAGTACTTCGTATTCGTAGGCACAGGGTATGAAGTAATGAAATTTCTCCACACGGCGGACTGGCAGCTTGGGCTTAAGGCAGCGCATGTAGGCGGGTCCGGAGTACGCGTACGTGAGGAACGCCTTGTTTCTCTCAGCAGGGTAGCTGAGGCTGCTCAGAATCACTCTGTAGATTTCGTCCTCATTGCTGGAGACACTTTCGAGAACAATGGAGTCGAACGGACTCTAGTACAGAAAGCTGTTGACATCCTATCCA
>CAZOQG010000086.1:0-6752 GCA_964582065.1 uncultured Dehalococcoidales bacterium | reverse complement strand
CGGGGAGCTAGCGGTGCCCTGTACCCGAAATCCGCTATAGCGGGGTTGAATTCCGATCCGAGGTTCTTGTCTTTTGGGACTGCTGCGGTGAAGCGGTGTTGAGGGCTGGGTCTTGCGCGGCGGAGAGCTATGAACCCCGTCAGGTCCGGAAGGAAGCAGCGGTAAGTAGTATTCTCCGGGTGCCGCAAGGCTACCTGGTCGGAGCTGGCTAACTGCAGTAAGCTGGGAGGCGGGATCGACGGTTGGTGCACGGCCCGCGCCACAGATTTTGGAAAGGAGGAGATTCAAAGATGGACTTGAATTTGGCTGGTAAGGCGGTGATTGTTACCGGTGGGGGTTCGAATATCGGGCGGGGCATAGTCTTGGCCTTTGCTGGGGAGCGTTCGAATGTGGTGATTGCCGACATAGACGAAACTCAAGGACAAAAAGTGGCTAAGGAGGCCAGTGCTTTAGGTAGTAAGACTGTAGTTATCAAAACCGACGTTACCGATGTTGACTCGGTGGCTGCCATGGTTAAAAAGACGCTGGAGGAGTTTGGGCAAATAGATATCCTGGTCAACAATGTCGGCTGGGGTCTGGATCGTCTATTTATTGAGAAGCCAAGGGCTGAATGGGAGAAAGAAGTAAACATCAATTTCTGGGGTGTCATAAACTGTACCAGAGCGGTCCTGGACCATATGATGGAGCGGAAATACGGTAAGATCATCAGTATTGGGTCTGATGCTGGCAGGATGGGGGAATACAGAGAAGCAGTCTATGCTGGCTGTAAAGGTGGTGTTATCGCTTTATCCAAAGCCCTGGCTCGAGAATTAGGTCGCCACGGCATAAACGTTAACGTCGTTTGTCCTGGAGCTACTGTGCCTGAAAATCCGGAGCATGCTGGCGAGTTAAGTATGTGGAAAGGTGACATGACTCAAGTATTTACCCCGGAGGCTCAAGAGAAAGCGGCCAAAGCATATCCCCTGCGCCGGTTGGGGAAACCAGAAGATGTAGCCAATGTTGCTGTCTTTCTGTCTTCAGATGCTGCCAGCTTTATAACGGGACAAACCATCAGCGTTAGCGGTGGTTATACGATGATGTAGTCAGGAGACCACAGCCAAGAGACACTATTGACAATCCGCGCTTGCCCTGGGGGCCAGTCATTTGAGGGAGGAGGTTAAGAGGCAGGCAAGACGTTAGGAGAAAGAGGATGCTCTGTGATTGAGGAAAGGTCCTCAGGAAGTACAGGGATATCCCTGTTTGACTTGTGGCAGATTGAGTGGTTTCAATGAAGGAGGTCTAATATTAATGGTAAAAACCAAATGGGAAAAAGTAGCGGAATTTGAGTTTAAAGATATTATCTATGAAAAAAGGCCAGGTGTAGCTAGGATAACAATAAACCGGCCTGAGGCATACAATGCTTTCAGTACTGACACTCAGCTCGAGCTAATAAGAGCTCTTGAAGACGCAGCAGACGATGCTCGTGTAGGTGTGGTAGTTCTTACCGGAGCAGGTGACAAGGCATTTTGCACCGGTGGGGATGCAAAAGAGGCAAAAACCGGTTACCGTTATGGGATGTTAGAGAGGGATACTAAGGTTAAAACACTTATAAGAGAGATGCCAAAGCCGGTAATTGCAGCCGTAAATGGCTATGCTATAGGAGGAGGGCAAGTCTATCAACAGGTTTGCGACCTTTCTATAGCTTCGGAGAATGCTACATTTGGCCAAGCAGGTCCAATGGTAGGAAGTTTCGACGCCGGAGTGGGTTGTATCGACCTGATGTTGGTAGTGGGAGAAAAGAAGGCCAGAGAGATATGGTATCTTTGTCACAGATATACTGCTAGAGAAGCTCTGGAGATGGGATTGGTGAATAAGGTAGTGCCTGCCGACAAATTGGAGGAGGAAGTCGACAAGTGGTGCGATGAAATATTAGAAAAAAGTCCCGGTGCCATAGCCGGTCTCAAAGCAAGTTTCAATGCCGCTACCGCATATGCGCGTGCAATTGAGAGCGTGTCTTTTCAGTATCTGTGGAAATATTATGCTACTGAGGAGGCCGAACATTGGAAGAAGTCATTCTGGGAGAAGAAGAAACCGGAATGGCAGAGATTTAGAAGAAAAGAAATATTTCCCGGAGTTTATGAAGAGGAAGCTACGGAAGGGCGGAACGCCTCCGTGTAGAAAGGGAAGGCTGACTTCTCCAAGTTTAGGCAATAGGAGGTCTTGAGATGAGAGCTATTGATGTTCACGCCCACCCAAGCACAGATGCTTTTTCCCGCGAGCGTATGTGGGGTCCCGAGGTAGCGGAGACTCTTTACAAGTACTACGGAATTGCCGCCAAGGTTAGGACAGATGAGGAGATGGCGCAAGATTTCAGGGAGCTTGATGTAAGGGCTCTCATCATAGGTTGGGATTCTCAAAGTGAGAGTGGCTATGATACCAGCGATACCAATGACGAGGTGGCCAGACTAATCAAGAAGTTTCCAGATGTGTTTATCGGTGGCTGGGCAATGATTGACCCTTGGAAAGGGAAAGCAGCCGTAAAAGAGCTGGAGAGATGCGTCAAGGAGCTGGGTTTGATGGGGCTAAAGTTTCAGCAAGCGGCGCAGGCTTTTTTCCCCAACGACACGCGATTCTACCCCCTCTATGAGAAATGTGTCGAGCTGAAAACAGCGGTTTCTTTTCACACCGGGACTACCGGCCTGGGTGCTGGTTTGCCCGGAGGTCACGGGGTGCGCCTAAAGTATACCAAGCCTATCCCCTATATTGATGATGTCGCCGCTGATTTCCCTGAGTTGACAATAGTCATGATTCATCCAGCCTGGCCCTGGCATGAGGAGCAAATTGCGGTTTTGCTCCACAAAGCGAATGTCTATGCTGACCTCTCTGGGTGGGCGCCGAAATACTTCCCTGAACCTATTAGGAGGGAGGTTAACGGGCGTCTCCAGGATAAGTTTATGTTTGGCTCTGACTACCCTGATATCCCGCCCAAGCGTTGGCTTGAGGAATTTGAAGGCGGCGGCTATAAACCAGAAGTGATTGAGAAGGTTCTGTACAAGAATGCCCAAAGGATTCTCAAGCTCAAGGTTTAGAGGTCGCAAGTGTCGGGAGAGTCAAAGGCTTTAAGTGCCCAAGAAAGCGAGTTCACCTTCGGTTCAGGTCGGCAAGCTGCTTCGCCAGACTGGTATCAGGCCGAAGAAAAGGCTGGGGCAGCATTTCCTTGTAGATGAAGCTATCCTGGACACCATACTCGTAGCTGCGGAGCTCTCCTCAGAAGACATTGTAATTGAGATTGGCCCCGGTTTGGGCGTATTGACTGCTGAGCTAGCCCGACGGGCTGGCAAAGTTATTGCTGTAGAGCTCGACACGAAACTGGCTTCGCTCCTGAAGCGCAAGCTGGCTTCCGTGCCCAATGTGAATGTAATTAATGCTGATATACTCAAGGTTAGTCCATCGCAGCTATTGGAAACAAAAGGCGATTATAAGGTGGTGGCTAATCTACCCTATTATATTACTTCCCCCATATTGCGCCATTTTGTTGAAGCCTCGCCCAAACCCTCATTGATGGTGGTAATGGTTCAGAAGGAAGTCGGTAATGCTATTGTTGCCGGTCCAGGGAAGATGAGTTTGCTGGCGGTCAGCCTGCAAGTATATAGTAAGCCGAAAATCGTTTCGTACGTGCCTTCGCAAAGCTTCTATCCACCGCCGAAGGTAGATTCGGCCATTGTGCGTTTTGACCTACTTCCAGAACCCGCGGTTAAGGTGGCTGATATCAATGGCTTTTTCCAGGTGGTCAAATGTGGGTTTAGCTCGCCTCGTAAGCAACTGCACAATTCGCTAGCTCAAGGCATGGGAGTGAAACCGGCTGAAGTTGCGCCATTGCTGGAGAGAGCCGGAATAGAGTCTCAGCGCCGGGCTGAGACACTTAGCCTTGAGGAGTGGGCGAGGTTGTATGAGGTTTGGGCAGCTTCAGGGAAGGATTAGAACGTTATGCTGACTGGCTTAGCGCCGGCTAAGATTAACCTTGCCCTTGAAGTTCTGGGCAAACGTGATGATGGCTATCACGAGATTCGCAGCCTGGTTCAAACAATTAGCCTGTGTGATGTCCTTTCTTTTGAGTTGGCCGAGCGCATTTCTTTGGAGTGCACCGAGCCGAGTTTGCAGTCTTCGGATAACCTGGCAATTCAAGCGGCTGAATTGCTCAAGGAAGTTAGTGGTTGTGAGAAGGGGGTCAAGATTGGGATAGAGAAGCAAATCCCGTGGGGTGCCGGTTTGGGTGGTGGTAGTAGCGATGCGGCTGCGGTTCTGCTGGCCCTCAACAAGCTCTGGGGGCTGGAACTGACGACTTCAGGTTTGGTTGGGCTGGGAGCCAAGCTGGGGTCAGATGCCCCCTTTTTCATTTATAAGGGCACGGCCCTGGTAGAGGGCAGAGGCGAAAGGGTGACCCCCTTGTCAGCTTCGTTGCCAGGCTGGTTTGTCTTGCTATTGCCGCCATTGCCGCAAATGCCTGGCAAAACACAACAGCTTTATGCCCGGCTGGATGACCAGCATTTTACTCAAGGGCAATTCACTGACAAAGCCGTGGCAGCCTGGTCTGGAGATAGACAAATCAGCCCTTCTCTGTTGTTTAATGTTTTCGATAAAGTAGCCTTCGATGCCTTCCCTGGACTTGAGGAGTATTGGAAACGTTTTGAGGAAGCTGGCGGCGCAGACATCCATTTAGCTGGCTCGGGACCGGCTATTTTCGCTCCTGTGAATAGTGAGGCCGAGGCTGAGGAATTACATCGGCGGCTTTGCCAGCAGGGGCTTGAAGCTTATTCCGTGTCTATCGTTGTGCCCAAAGTGATCTAACGCCAGAATGCCTATCCGCTTCGAACAGGCGAAATGCAGAAGTTAAATACAAAAAGGCAAAATGACGAGTCAAAAGTCAAAAAGTACAGGTTTCAACAATTCCGACCCTAAAGAGCAAGCCATGACATTTTTGCATCTTTATCTGGCATTTTGACCTTTGACTTTTGATTTTTGACCTGGCGATAATGGAGAAACAGAAGCTTTGAGCCAGCTATGAACCAATCTTTCCTCTTCCTCCCTCGTCTTCACTTCTCCGTTGAGCCGTGCCTCATGTAATGCTTCCAGAATCTTTCCTAGCTGCGGGCCTGGAGGCACGCCCATTCTCTGTAAGTCTTCTCCGTCCAATAATGGCTTGACATAACGCAGCTTAGCCAGGTATAGCTGCAAATGCCGGCTTGCTACGGGCGATTCTGAAGCCAGCGCGTTAGTTTGAATGGCGTGGGTTGTATAGGTGCGAAGCGACTGGTAGATATCGCTGGGCTTGAGTTGGGGGTTGGCCAGACTGTGAAGCTGGGCTTTCAGTTGCAGAGTATGGCGCATTGCTTGAGCTAACCTCTTTGGGAAGTTGAGACGGGAAAGAAACTGCTCGTTTTCCCTCTCAGTCAGGTTGTAGATAAGCAGACATAGGTAAAGGGGAGAGGGTGAGGTTCGTTTGTACAGCCGGCGAGCCTGGTCAAACCTTTCGCTGAGCCAGCCATTGCCTTTGAGGGACGGGTGCAGTTTACTCAGAACCCCCAGTTCGTCAGCGCGCCTCAAAACTCGCTCCGGCTGGTGTTCCTTCAGGATTAGCTCCAGCTCGTGCCTTATGCGGTCGCCGCTTATGGTGTCCAGCATGGCTGCGTCGCGGCGGAGGAGCTCAGCAGTTTTTCGCTCTAACCTGAAACATAGCCTTTGCTCATAGCGGAGCCCGCGCAGGATTCGGGTGGCATCGTCAATGAAGCTATTCGGGTGAAGAATACGAATGACCTCATTGTCGAGGTCGTTTTTGCCGTTATAGAGGTCAAGCAGCTCTCCGAAGCGTTGAGGCGCCAGGCACAGTGCCATGGCATTGATTGAGAAGTCTCGGCGGATGAGGTCATCTTTGAGGCTGCCTGGCCGGACAGCAGGCAGGGCTCCCGGCTTGCTGTAGGTCTCACAGCGGGCAGTGGCCAAATCAAGACTGAAATCAGTGTAACTCAGTTTAGCAGTGCCGAAGCGCGGGTGGACTGTCAATTTTGCCTGGCTATCTTTTGCCAGCTCCTGGGCCAGCCTGATAGCATCGCCTTCGACTACCAAATCGAAGTCGAAGTTAGCACGGCCCAGAAACAAATCGCGCACCACACCGCCGACAAGGTACAGTTCCTGCCCCAGTTCACTGGCTTTCTCCCCGGCATCTCTTGCCAGCTTCAGAATCTGCTGCGGCAGGTATCCTTCAAGTTGTGAGGAGACATTTCGAGACACGGCCTACTTTTGTCCTTCAACAGCTTCAAAAGGACTCTTCGGGTTTGCCGTGGCCAATGTCTGAGGAGAGTCTGTCATCGTTTTCGGATTTATCCTTGTAGCTTCTTTAAGTTATTATCTATGTGCTCAGCGGGTAGCATCAAATATCTTTTCTCCTACACGTTTGAAAGATGACAAATTAGGATCCCGACGTTTCTGTTTCTCTATAATTGGCTTTAGCTTATCGTAGTCGGCACGCCAAATTTGACAGACTCCATATTTACGGTCAAGCAGACCAAGAAGTGCATAGTCAAATTCATGTTTAGAAAAACGACTTGTTCGGCCTGCATCCGAAGGTAATCCCTCAGATTCACTTCGACGGGTTTTAATCTCAACTCGCAAGCCATCTTTGTCTATGGCATCGAAACCCTCTGAGCGAGAATCCAATACTAATCCAAGTCCAAGTTGGTAACAAACCAAGAGTTCACCGACTTCTCCTGTAATCC
>CAZOQG010000085.1:0-6858 GCA_964582065.1 uncultured Dehalococcoidales bacterium | reverse complement strand
CATTGCCAAGGGTCTCGGCGATTATCTCAGAGAGATGGCAGAAAACGCTGTAATCAGGGCCGGTGACTTCCCTAGAGGGGGAAGCTCTGTCGATGTCACCATAATATTCTCTCAGTTGGCTTTTGTGCAGAAGATAAGGGACTACTACGACCGAGCCTCAGCCTTTGCCGACACTCAGAAGGAACGCATAAAGGAAACCACCGGCCGGCTCCGCGACATGGAGGACGCATCTAAAGGATTGCCCAGCTTAATCTAGCCACTCAGAGTACTTGTCCCTGTCAAGTTCATGCAAACGAGACGTCGGTCTACGGAAACGGGAAGCAGTAAGAGGAAATGATCCTGAGCCCTAATTGGGAGGGATGTCATGTCTAAACGTGGTCGAGCAAAGAAAAAGAGTAAGCAACAGCAGCAGCAACGTCACATTTCGACACCATCAGCTAACACGATAGAGGCTGCCCATGCTCTACCCACCGCAGCCAAACTCTGGTCCGACAAAGAGACTGTGAAGGTCTCAAATCACCTCATTGTCCGGGCTCCAGCGGAGCACTGCTTTAACATACTAGCAAAGCAGCTTGAAGAGACGCCGAAGTGGGACCCGATGGTAGTCGATGTCAAGCCGCTATCCCCCAGAAGACGCCAAACCGAGGCAACGAGCCTTATCACATTCAGGCTAGGCAGAAAGGAGGTTAAAACCCTCGCCATGATCTCCTCGTATCACCCTAACCGATCGATAGCCTGGGTTTCCAGTGACAGGCCCAGGGTGAGGGAGGATTGGACGCTTGAGCCAGGGCGAAATGGCACGGCCATTAGCGTTACTCTTGGCTACGATGCTCCCCGCTCGTTTGTAAGTAGCTTGATTGATAGGTTCATGCGGGGGCAAGTAGAGCAGGCTGTCAATCAAATGCTCAGCAAGTTCAGGGAATTTGCTGAGAGCAGCGGTGACCAGCGAAATGACCACAAAGAATGAACCGACCAGGAGAAGTCGTGGGATGAGCCAAGAAATCCGTTTTGAAACAATTACAATGAAAGATGATACATCAGGCAAAGATATAGACGGCCTGGCTGTTATCCGTGATGGGCACCAGGTAGCGGTCTTGCCCGAGGCAGATAGGTTAAACCGTGCCCTTCGTCTGCCTTTGAAGGAAATCGAGTATATCGGGAATAACCTTCGCGAACTTTTGAACAGAGAGCCAACACTGGACGAGCGGGAGTTCTGGCGAGCGATTCTTGATTTTCGGCGAAGCCAGAACCACAGGGGCTGAAGAAAACGCAAAGTCAGTCAACGCCCGTTGTACAATGCGAAGCACTGACTATGGGCGCCATTAAACAGATGAGCTGTAGGCCGGTTAAGCATGGAGAGGCTCAGTGAAAAAGAACTATAGCGAGAGTCGAAAGCAAAGACGCTGGCAACAGGTTTCATAGGTGATTGCGCATGGTAGCGGTGACTGAACGAGCAGCCAGGGAATTGAAGGCAAAGCTGCTGGCTGAGACCCCAGATCCAGAGGTCGGCCTCCGGCTCCTGCCCACTCCGGGTGGTAGATTTATGTTGGTCTTGGACACCGAGCTATCTGGAGACCAGGTCATAGAGTATCAGGGTTCCAAGGTTCTCCTCGTCGGCATTGAGTATTTTCGTGCCCTCGAAGCGGTAACCATAGATTCCCAAGATACCCATGAGGGGGTTGTCCTGTTCGTGACATAACCGAAAGGAGGTAAGAAATGCTAAATGCGACTGAAGGTGCCAAGCAAATGCTGAAGGAGGCCCTAGCAGCCAAGACGGATGATCCAGAGCTTGGCTTGAAGTTGGTGGCTAACGAATCTGGGCAGTTTACTTTAGTACTGGGCCAAGAGAAGGAAGGCGACCAGGTGGTAGAACACGAGGGGTCGAAAGTCCTATTAATAGACCGGGAACTATCCGTACTTCTCGAGGGACGGACGCTCGACTGCGAGGACAGTCGTGAGGGCCGCTGGCTTATGATGTCCCAAAGCGCAACTTGAGGTTTCTGCAGAAATCGGAAGCCAAAGCGAAAGGCCAGCCTGGTTAGAGCTATGGGAAAGAAAGGAAAGCAGAAGAAAGCAGGCCAAAAGGCGCACAAGACGAGTTCCGACTATCTCAGGAAAGGCCCAAAGAAATCTAAGGGCGGTTAAACATGATAAGAGTTGAGATTTGACTAGCCGATGGAGTCGTGTGTATTGCTTAACTGGAGGTGCTTATGAGTCCGATAGCTGGAGTTATCACGAAGGACGGTACTGACGCAATTTCTCAGGTGGTTCGCATGGTGGAGACAATGCGCCCTGACGCTACAGCTACCCATGCGGTTGTAAATGGTAACCCAAAGAGAATGCTTCAGGATGCAGGAAGGGGAGAGGCATTGGGGCAGGTTTCCTTTTTGGCGGGAGCAGAGACGCCGGAGCAGCCTTACTTCAACTCCTCGGGCATCCGAGGCCTGCTTTACGACGGCCAGCTTTATAATTTTGAACTACTAGCTACCGGAATTCAGGACAGCCCTGGCCATGTTGAAGACAGCAACAGCCAACTAGTAGCATGCTTACTAGGGGAACACCAAGGTGCCTTAGTTGAAAGGATAAGGTCTGTGCTCGAAGTTCTGGACGGCGGCTATGTGCTAGCAGTAAAAGGCACTCGCCACACAGTGATAGCTCGTGATTCGCTGGGGACAAGGCCCCTGTATTTTGGCCATAACCATAACTTTTCGGCTTTTGCTTCTAATAAAAAGCCGTTGTGGCAGATGGGAGTGGACAACGTAATACCTCTGAGAGCCGGCATGATGGCAGCCATCAATGAAGGCGGAATTGAGGTCGGTAAGGCCCTACCGTTAAGTCAAGGAGAGCCGAAGATTACGGATCTTTCCACGGCTGTGGAATGTTACCGGGACGCTCTCTTATCAGCGGTCGAGAAGAGGTTAGGCGACGTTGATGAAGTAGGCGTGCTGCTGTCTGGAGGTGTGGATAGCTGCCTCATCGCAGGGGTGATAAATGACTTGGCAGTTGACCATGGGATTAAGCTAGTTGCCTATACCGCTGGTGTATCAGATTCTGAGGATATAGGGTGGGCTCAAGATTTCGCCCAGCAAATAGGTTTGGAGTGCAGGGTGAAGGAACTCACCCATGCTGATGTTGAAGCCTATATACCTGAGGTTATTCAGACGGTTGAGGAGAGGGATTTCGTTCAAGTCGAAGCCGGGATTGGTATTTATGCGGCAGTAGAGATGGCTGCTCATGATGGCATTGAAGTCCTATTCTCGGGGCAAGGTGCCGATGAATTGTGGGGTGGCTATGAGTGGTATCCTGAGGTTTTGAGAAAGGAGGGTTATCCGGCGCTGTGCCAGAAAATGTGGGATGACCTGAGTCGGGCTGATATTGAGACTTTGGATAGAGAAAACAAAATAGCTATGGCTAATGGCGTAGAGACGAGGTTCCCTTATTTGGATCTAGAGGTAGTAAAGGTAGCTCTAAATACAGCTCCAGAGCTTAAGGTTGACATCTCCAATCGTTTCGGGAAAATTGTACACCGCCTTCTGGCTTCAAAGTTAGGGATATCTGATGAGTATGCTTACAGGGACAAAAACGCCGCTCAGCATGGCACAGGCATCCATGATGTCCTAAAGCAAACAGCCGTAACAAACGGTTTTGATGCTCCACTGGTGGAGCATCTTGGATATTCAGATGACAAAATCACTTCGGAGAGGTTGGGTAGTTCCTCTCGGTATGGTTGGAGGTATGCTGGGGGGAGTTTATGGCAGGTACCTCAGCCAGTCCAGCTTTTTCTTGACGTTATGGCTTATGAACAGGGGCTGCTAAACGAGACTGAGAGAAGGAGAATCAGGCAATTTATTGAGAAATTGGAATCCTAGCTCTAAGGAATCTGCCTCTTTAAACCAGGGCAAGAACCAAGCAGGGGCTCAACAGGGAGCGTTGCTCACAAGTCATCTGTGCACGTGTCACATCCATGTCTACCCTGGACATCCTAGTGTACCGTTGCACGTGTAGCTTTACAAAATGCGGTGTCTTACACGGCGACACGCAGAAATCCCAAAGGCCTTATCTGGGCGACTTTCCTTGCATTCGTCAGCAAAGTGTGACACAACTTGATGAAAGGGGGTAGCAATATGAATATCCATGTGGGTAACTTATCACGCGAGGTAACTGAAGAGGAATTGCGGGAAGAATTCATGCCTTTTGGAGAGGTGAAATCTGCAGCTATTATCAAAGACAAACATAGCGGGCAATCTAGGGGATTCGCATTTGTTGAAATGCCATTGAGCTCCGAAGGCCAAGCGGCAATTGATGGCCTCACAGGAAAAACACTGAATGACCGGACGCTTGATGTTAGCGAGTCTCGCCCTCGTTCTGACAGTAGAGGTGGCGGACCCCACGGTGCTAAGAGAGGCCGCGGGTTTCCTGGGGGTGGCAGGCGAAGACAGAGAAGATACTAAATCACTTGGTCATTGGAATTCGAGCACATTTGGAAAGAAGCCTTCAGCACGCTCACCGATGTCGCAAAAGCCCATGAATTGCTGTAAAGCCATTAACAATAGACTGCACAGGGAAGCTTGATGTCAGTTCGGATGCAGCAAACCGAGAAACGGTTGGAAATGTTGGACCAGCGCCTCCATAACCTTGATTCAGTAATTACCACCTTGGTGGAACGAGTCATGAGCCAACCTGTTAGTCTTGAAGTCGTGTGCCCCAAATGCGGCAGTATCGTCCAAGTAACACTGACTAGTAATGTGAGACTGAGTAGCGAAGCTTAGCTATTTGTTGTTTTATCACATCAACAACGAGCCGGAAGGCTGTATTTGGTCAGCGCAAATGACACAGCTTAGGGTCTAAGAATAAACGGGCTCCTAGAGGGTTTGGACAAGCGCTCTTCAAGGCAGTAAAGCAATACCGAGGACAGGAGCATGAAGTGTCCGAGGAACTATTAAGTGCCATTTTGGAAGCAGAGTCCCACACTGAGAAAACAAGAATCTCTGCCTGGTCTTACCGGGCGGCTACTGTCCAGCAAGACAAGAAACAAGCGGAAATCTCATGCGAGCAACGGGGTAACATTTTGAGTGATTATTGCCTTGATGTAGTAGTCAATGAGACAATCCGATGAATTCGGTCGCGCCAATCAAAACCGCAAGCACGGCACAGTAATGGCACAGAACAGTAATGAGGAGCAAGCAGTGAGTTCAACTCGAGATGACGAGCTTCTATCTTTTTTCCCCGGCAGAAGAGACAACGACGAGTTAGACTCTGATGATATCTTCCGCACGAAGTCCGACGTTGAGGCACTCGGACTGGCCGGTAGCGCTTGGGATACTTTTGACGAAGGGGAATCAGAAGAAGATGCGGCCAAGATGGCCCTCTCATGGGGAGGTGAAGAGGCTGCTGAGCTTGAAGAGAAGTGGGCCGGTAAGCGACAGACTGAAGCTAGATCTGCGCTCGGGGTTGAAGTGGAGCTCGCGGAGCATCAAATAATTGATGATCCAGTTCGTATGTACCTCCATGAGATTGGGAAGGTGTCGCTTCTGACCGGAGATGATGAGAAGGCACTAGCCAGCAAAATCGAAGAGGCCAGGTATACAGAAGGAATCGAGGAGCTTTACCGTCAGCGTTACGGCGAGCACCCTTCCCCAGTTCATCTAGTCGTCTATTTGCTTCGTCATTTGCTCGCAGCTCAGCCGATAGTTGACATTCTTTCCGAGCGACTTGAGTTTGATGCTGCGGATAGCGTCATCCGGACGATTCGTGCCCCGAAACTGCGGGCGGCTATCGACCGTGTAATCGACAGGGAACTCGTAAGGGATATAGCCGAGGCCAGTGGCAAAAGCACCTCGGAAGTTCGGCAGAGCTTGATAGACGTTTCCGTAGATAGTCGGCTTTTGCCCCCAGAACTACTGGGCATTATAGGACAGGAAACCTCCTGGGGTCAGCTGGAATCTTTGGTTGCAGAGCCCGTGGATCCCGAATTTCTTTCCGAGCTTCAGTCCGTGCGCCGGTTGATTAGAGCGCGTTTCAGCAATATCAAGAGCGCAGCAAAGAAGTCACAAAGGCGCCTTACTGAAGCGAATCTACGGCTGGTGGTGAGCGTGGCTAAGAAATACCTCAACCGCGGGATGCCCCTCCTCGATCTGATTCAGGAGGGCAATATCGGCCTAATTCGGGCCGTGGAGAAATTCGAGTACAGGAGAGGCTATAAGTTTAGCACTTATGCCACCTGGTGGATTAGACAGGCCATTACCCGGGCGGTAGCCGATCAAGCTCGTACCATCCGTATCCCGGTACACATGGTGGAGACCATCAACAGGCTACTGAAAGTCAATCGGCGGCTGACTCAAGAATTTGGTCGTGAGCCAACTTACGAGGAAATCGGTGACGGCATGGAAATCTCGGCAGACAGAGTAAGGGAGATCATGAAGCTGTCTCAAATGCCGATATCCCTAGAGATGCCTGTCGGCGAAGAGGAGGACAGCCACCTTGGTGATTTCATTGAAGATCGCGCTACCTTGACACCGGCCGATGCTGCATCGCGAGAGTTACTCAAGTTGCAACTAGACGAGACACTTGACGACCTTACCGACAAAGAGAGAAAGATCATACGGCTCAGATTCGGCCTGAAGGACGGGCGCCCCCGAACTTTGGAGGAGGTAGGCAAGGAATTTGACGTAACTCGAGAGCGGGTCCGTCAGATTGAAGCTAAGGCGTTGTGTAAGTTGCGCCATCCTAGCCGAAGCCGACAACTCAAGGATTATCTAGAGTGAACTCGCATGGCAGTCCAGGCACAAGGAAGAAGCGGAAGAAGTCGCAATGAGCCGGTGCCGCTTCACCTGCGCAATCCAGTTACCGGACTAATGC
>CAZOQG010000084.1:5935-7186 GCA_964582065.1 uncultured Dehalococcoidales bacterium | reverse complement strand
GCATTAGTCCGGTAACTGGATTGCGCAGGTGAAGCGGCACCGGCTCATTGCGACTACTCTCAACGTCTTGCTGCACCTGAGAATAGGCTTCATACAAGGAATTGCTTTTTGGAGCCGTAGCCAGATAGGTTACCGCCTCAGCCAGAGCCAGGTTGCACTCGGGCATACCCACAAAATGCACCACTTGTTGCACGGCTACAGCCACCATCAACGCTTGCGGGTCGGCCATACCCACATCCTCAGAGGCAAACCGCACCAGGCGTCGGGCAACATAAAGAGGGTCCTCTCCAGCCTCGAGCATTCGCCCCAGCCAGTACAAAGCTGCGTCCGGATCTGAACCGCGCAGCGACTTGTGAAGCGCCGAAATGAAGTCATAGTGCTGGTCGCCACTCTTGTCATAAAGCAAAGCACGATGCTGTAGGGCTTCCTCGATGGTAGTCAGGCCGAGTCTGCGATATCCGTCAGCCTCCGGCGAAGTAGCCTGAGTTGCCATCTCCAAGGCATTGAGCCCCACCCGAGCATCACCATTAGACATGACAACCAGGTGCGCCGAAGCCTCTTCAGCTAGCTCTACCTTCAATTTCCCCAGCCCTCTCTCCTCGTCTTTCATAGCTCGTTCAACAATATGGCGAACCTCTTCATCAGTTAATGAATTTAGAGTGAACACTCGGCATCTCGACAGCAAAGCAGAGATAACCTCAAAGGAAGGGTTCTCGGTTGTGGCACCGATGATAATTACCACGCCGTTCTCCACAAAGGGCAATATGACATCCTGCTGAGCCTTATTAAATCGATGAATCTCATCAATAAACAAGACAGTCCGTTGCCCGGATAGCTTGAGTCTGTGCTTGGCCTCATCAACTATGCGGCGCAAATCAGCCACACCCGCGTTGACTGCACTCAGCGGACTAAAGTGTGACCTGGTGACGCTAGCAATAACAAAAGCCAGGGTCGTCTTGCCGCTGCCTGGTGGGCCCCAGACAATCATCGATGGTAGCTGATCTGCCTCAATGCACTTCCTTAGCACCCGCCCCTCGCCCACCAGATGCTTCTGCCCCACAAACTCCTCAAAATCTCGCGGCCGCATTCTAGCTGCTAAAGGCATATCACCAGATAACTCAGAGTCCATCCCACGCATCGCTTTGCCTTTCGATTCCAGTTGACCTAAGTCGAAAAGAGTCATGCTAATCTCAACAACATTTAGTTGTCACCCTGAGCCACGGCGAAGGGTCTCAAACTCGAAATGCAAAA
>CAZOQG010000084.1:0-5835 GCA_964582065.1 uncultured Dehalococcoidales bacterium | reverse complement strand
AAATGCAAAATGACAGGTTAAAATTCAAAAGGCAATCTAGAGGGCTGGCTCTAAAAAAGGAAAAACAATATTTACATTTCTATTTGTCATTTCAACTTTTAACTTTTGACCTCTAAATTATAACTTGGCGATAGCGAAGAACCTATAATGATTGGAGCATTGCTGAGCATCCCATGCTAATCTGCCTTCTTCTTCGTCGTCTTCTTTGTCTTCCTCTCTGCCTTCCCCTCTGCCTCCTCCCCCGCTTTGGGCGTCCGAGCTGATTTAACCGCCCTGTCATAGTAATTCTTAATCGCCTCCACATAAACCAACCCTGATACCACCACAGTAACCTGGACAAAACCTCTAGCCCCGAAGAAACTGCCGTCTCTTGTTTCAGCGTTCCCTGCCACCTCCCGCAGGCGATTCCCCAGAACTTTAACCATATCGATATGGGCTTGTTTAGCTGGGGTTGAAAGAAGATACAGGGCTTTGCCAGCATCCTCCAACTTGCAATCAATCGACAACCGAATCAAAGCCAAGTTCATCGCCTCCATAGCCCTGAGCGTTTCCGAGCCCGTCTCCCGAAAATCCCGCGATTTCCTCCAGGGAAATCTTGACGCCCGAAATTCTGTTCTACCGACGCCTATCGCTGTCCAACCGGTTAGCGTTTGCACTATATCGCCAGCGTCCAGCACTTTGGCTGCAACATATTTTGAGCCAACCGCCTCACCAGCACAAAGAAGGTCATAGAATTCAAAGACTATCTCTTTGTTCACGCTGTCCATATTCTTAACCTGCGTTGCGTCTCCCCACGTTCCGACGCCCCCATAATCCACCAAAATCACGGCGTCAGCCGCTTTGTCGATCGACTTGAGACAGGTAGCCGTATTATGAGCATATTGCGGGTCGGCCGCCTCGGATTCAAACGGAAGAACAATGAGGCCATAGACCGGTTTGCCCACATAGCGCTCCCTGAGCAGTTTGGCTATCACTGGAACTCCACCAGAACCAAGGCTTCCAGCGGCACCAGCGATCAATAGAAAAGCATCCGCCTCAAAAAAACCACCCGTTCTCATAGCCGTCAGCACCCGGTCGCTTTCCTGACGCATATGTTGGGCGCCAGCTTCATTCGACTTGTTTTCACCTGCAAACGAACTGCGAATCAAGACAGGATGCAGCCATTCACGCCCAGCCTTGGGCAAAGCCGCCAGGCTGGCTTGGTCATCGTTAATCGCGTAGGCACGGCTGACTATGCTGACTCGCCGCTTGGCTCGTGCCACCTTGTTCAACCGAGCAAACTCACCAGCCAGCCTGCAGCCACAGTCGCCAACACCAATAATCAGCAACCTCATGTTACTTGTATCTCCTCACTTCAAAGCGGTACAGTTTAATCGGTTCATCGGCTGATATGCCAGCCTTAGCTCGACAAATCTCGATCTGCTTTTCAGCAGTGGCCACACCTTCGAGATCAGGTAGCAACAGCCCCCGCCTAAACCCACACTCCACAATCACCCCATATTTCTTCGGGTCAAGCTGGTCAATACTATCCACCGGTTCGGGCTCGGTGAGGATATCCACGCTGTATTCCAGGTCACCTAGCTCAGAAACCACAACCGATGCAAAGCGAGGGTCTTGAGTGGCTGAACTAATAGCATTAGCAACGATTTCTTCAGCTACATTCGCTCTACTTGGCTCAAAGGTGCCAATGCAACCTCTCAATTCACCATGCTTCTTTATAGACACGAAAACTCCAGACCTCTGCCTCATTTCATCGGTAAGCTCTTTTGGCTTGAGTACCTTGTCCTGGCCAACATAGCTTTCCACCGCCTCTCTGGCCAGCTTTACTATTGGATGAAGCTGCTTTTCCATTCTACCCCCTTAAACGAACCTCAAGGCACAACTTCAAAAGAAGCTACTAGATAGCCGACCCCAAAAGGTCCCTCGTATGAAAGAATCTCCGGTTCTACCCTGAGCCCATCCAGCGCACCTAGAAGGATTACAAAAGAGCGCAAGCCGCATTCTCCAGCCCGCTCAATAAGCTCCCTATCCAAATTCAAAATATCCCCGGTATCCAAACATGATAACGCCTTCACCAGTTTCTCGTCAAAGACTTTACCCATAGGCTCGTAACCCGCTGGCGCCCCTGGAATAAGTCGATGAGAAAGATCACCGCTGGCCACCAATGCTACTTGCTTTCGACTTTGCTCTGCAGCTCGTCTAATCGCTTTACCAAACGTGAAATGCGTGTCCAACGAAAGCCAGGAGAACGTGAGCGGCACCAGCGGCACCCCCTTCACTCCAGAAAGTAGGAAGTGCATGGGCACCATTACCCCGTGGTCAAGCCGGTAGCTCTTCTCACCAATAGACTTTGTGCCAATACCAGCCGCCTTTGCTTCCTTCTGAATAAGTGCCACCATTTCGAGGTCATTATGAAAGTCATGCCGAGGCCCCCGAACGCCCCAACTACTTAGGTCGCCGGTCGATGATTTGGCAGTAAGTATGCCCATAGCATCAGAGTGATACTCTCCATGAGGGCTGATAATCAAAATTGTTTCTGGATGCTGCCCGGCTAACCTATCAGCTAATTGCTCCATAGCCTGTGTTGTTGCTGATATCGCCGCCTCCTGTCCTCCACCTATAGCAGGTACCAGCAGCGGGGGATGAGGTACAATACAACCAAAAACTATCCCTGCCATAAACTACCTCCTCAAGCCAGTTGCCTTGGGGTCGCTGTCACATTGAGTTCAGCCCCGCAAAACTTACATTTTGAGCCGTCAACGCCAACCACTTCAGTCTCATAGCCAAACCTGTGAATGACCACTTTGCCGCAAGAATAGCAGACAGTGTTCTCTCCGCCATGACCGGGGACGTTGCCCAAATAGACAAAGCGCAAGCCAGCTCTTTTGCCAATATCATAAGCCTTCTCCAGGCTGGCTACCGGGGTCGGTGGCAAATGGGTCAGGTTATGCTGAGGATAAAACCGCGTCACATGCCACGGCGTCAGTTCCCCCAGTTCGTCCCGTATCCAGCCAGCAATGCCCTCTAGCTGCTCCTCATCATCATTCATCGTCGGAATTATATTCGTCACCACCTCAACATGCATACTCCATTTCTCTTGCGCCCTTTTAGCCACCTCAAGAATCCCCCGCCACCGGGAAATCTTGGCTAAGTCCCGGTACAAAGCATCAGAAAAACCCTTAATATCAACCCGCCAGGCGTCGAGATAAGGCCCAATAATATCCAAAGCCTCTGGCGCAAGATAACCGTTTGTCACGTAAACAGTGTAAAGCCCATTCTTCTTGGCCAGTTTCGCAGAGTCCAGTGTATATTCAAACCAGATACTCGGCTCATTGTAAGTCCAGGCGATGCCACCACAATCGTGTTCTTTTGCTAGCTTCACAGCTTCTCGTGGAGAAATTTTTCGTGAATCCCTCATCATCTTGGATGGCTCCTCAATGCAAGCAATCTCCCAGTTCTGACAATCCTTACAGTGGAAGTTGCACCCCCAGGTACCCAGAGAGAAAGCCAAGCTCCCCGGGAAAAAATGGAACAGGGGCTTCTTCTCGATAGGGTCAACAGCTACCGACGAGACCTGAGCATAGTTAAGCACACGAAGGACGCCGTCGTCATTTCGACGTACCCGACAAACGCCAGATTTGCCCGGCCCAATAACACAACGCCACTGGCAAACATTGCACCGCGCCCTAGACCCAGAAAGCCTATCATAAAGCAACGCCTCAGCCATTAGTCAACCACCACCCTAGCCAATTATACCACTTCACTCTAACCGATTATAAGTCACCAATTCACTCTCTCCACAGTCGTCTCCCATCTAGCATGTAGTGCGAGGCTTTAGCCTCGCCAGGGGTAGGGTGGCGGACTCGAGGTGGAAATGTAAAAGTCAAAATGTAAAACGCAAAGTGACAGGAATCCTGAATCTGAATCCTCAATCTTTCATATTTGGTCTTCAATCGTTGACCTTTTCTCACCCTCACCTCAATCCTCTCCCATCAAGGGAGAAGGAAAAAATGTAGGGACGGGTCTTTAGACCTGTCCGAAACCCCTGGCGTAAACCCCGAGGACACACCTGAAGGTCAGTCCCTACATACTTAGAAATGCAGAAGTTAAAATGCAAAATGACAGGTCAAAATCCAAAAGGAGTTACGGCGGCTAGCCCTGACAACGAAAAGGCAATATCTCCATAGATGCGAATCCCCACTCTTTGGTTTTTGGTCGTCAATCGTTGACCTTTCCTCACCCTCACCTCAATCCTCTCCCGTCAAGGCAGCATGTAGTGCGAGGCTAAAGCCTCGCCAGCGGTAGGATGGCCGACAGACCTGAAGGTCAGTCCCTACATACTTAGAAACGCAGAAGCGGACTCTCCCGTCAACAGC
The DNA here is from genome assembly GCA_964582065.1 of uncultured Dehalococcoidales bacterium. Lineage (GTDB taxonomy): Bacteria > Chloroflexota > Dehalococcoidia > GIF9 > UBA5629 > JACNFS01. The sequence continues at coordinate 1,459 of CAZOQG010000084.1, read as the reverse complement.
GAGGGGAAGAGAAAGTACAGTCAGTAGACAATGCTCAAAACTTGGTTTAGAATAACCCCCACAATAACCCAAGAGAAGGAGAGAAATGATTCCAGAACTCAACGAGGAACAAAAAATACTGAAGAAGAACGTTCGGGAATTCCTGGAACGAGAAATAACGCCCATCGCCGATGAGTATGACCGCAAATATCATCCTCTGCCCAAAGATGTCGCTTTAGGCCTTTTGAAGAAGCTGCTGCCTCTCGGCTACATAGGTTCAACACTTCCTCCAGAGTATGGAGGTCAAGGCCTCGACCTTGTCTCTTACGGTGTTCTGGGCGAGGAGATGGCCCGTGCTTATCTCAGCTTAGGCATGATACTCATGATGCAAGATGGCGCCTTGCTCCCCATTCTATTGAAAGATGGCACTGCTGAGCAAAAGGCGAAGTTCATCCCGCAGGTGCTGTCCCTGGAAAAAATCACCTGTTTTGGATTGACCGAACCTGATGTCGGCTCCGCGGCTCGGGATATCAAGACTACAGCCGTACATGACGGAGATTACTACGTAATAAACGGCACCAAGACCTGGATAACGAATGGCGGAATCGCTGACATAGCTGTCATCTTCGCCTCTACCGACCCAAGCAAGGGAGCCAAAGGCATTTCCTGCTTCATCGTGGATAAGGCTCAATCCCCGTTTACCACCAGGGAACTGCCCAAACTAGGCTGTCGTTCCTGCCCGACCTCAGAGGTAATCTTCGAGGATTGCCGGGTTCCCAAAAGCAACCTCGTCGGCACCCTGGGTGATGCTTACCGAATAGCACTCACCGACCTTGTCTCAATTCGAATATCCGTGGGCATGGGAGCGGTGGGGCTCGCTCAGGCCGCTATTGACGCCGCCATCAAATACGCTCAGGAGAGAAAACAATTTGGTCGCCCCATCGGCAGCTTTCAGCTCGTTCAGGAAATGATTGCCGATATGGTCATGATGACCGAGGCAGCCCGGTTCTTCTGCTTCCAGGCTTATTACCTGCTAGGCAAGGGTGAAATCTGCTTCAGAGAAGCCTCTATGGCCAAAGCCTTCAGCACGGAAATGGCCATCGGCGTAACCTCCAAGGCTGTCCAAATCCACGGCGCCTATGGCATCTCTGAAGAATACCCCGTTGAGCGCTATTTCCGCGATGCCCGCACCCTCACTTTCCCCGACGGCGCCACTCAGATTCACAAGCTAATCATCGGTCGTGAGATGCTAGGCATCTCGGCTTTCGTCTAGGACGCTATATGTAACGTCTCAAACATTTGCACATGGTTAGAAAATCCTAAGCATAAGGAATTGCTCAACAATGTCATTGCGAGAAGCATCAGCGGCGAAGCAATCCCAACCCATACTATCTTTGCGAGGCCCTTTTCGTCATTGCGAGCGAAGCGAAGCAATCTCGAGATATCTGTCCGTCATTGCGAGGAGCATTAGCGACGAAGC
>CAZOQG010000083.1:0-7209 GCA_964582065.1 uncultured Dehalococcoidales bacterium | reverse complement strand
CAATTCCTCGTTTTTCTCCTGAAGCGTGTGGTCAGATACGCACGAGGTAACAAAAACCTCTATTGTGTGATTAGGAATAAAGAAGGTGGCGTGGATTGCAATCCACGCCACCTTCTTCTGGGTGACTTAGCCTTCTAGCTTTATTTGTCTTGGTGCCACGGCTGGTTCTGGTGCTCCGTAAACGGCGGATATTACGGCCCGGGCATACCAGTCAGATACGGCCGGGCTTAATCCGCAACCGGGGGTATTCTATTCTGCTTCGCGTGAATGGATAATTTGAGTAAGCCTTGTGAAAGCCAAAAAGGACGCCCAGCGTGGCTTGGAGGCAGGCGTCCTTTGACGAGGTTTGGGAGGTTGCTATGGGTGAAAAAGGGGGAAAAAAGGATGCGAAAAGGTATAGTGGAGTGGGTGGCGTCGCTGAGGCAGGGGGAGTTATCCCTTGGCTGATTATCAAGATAGTGCAAGGCGTTACTAAGAGGCTGAGGAAAAAATAGCGGAGGCGTGTCCATCGTATGGCGGTTGTTATGGCTGGGAAGGAGCACTGTGCAGGGCAGGTGTCATGTGGACCTTGATGTGGTCGAGTTGTTGCATCATGTGTTCGAGTTGGCCACTTCGGCTGTAGTTCTGTGAAGCTTCTTGACCCGCTTGGAAACGGCCTCCCGGAACATACCTGCCCATCCCACTGTCCAGGGAATCCGGTCGAGGTGAATCCCAAATTCGTCGCTGAATCGGTCTACGATGAGTCCTGCAACCTTGCCGTTCAAATGCGTATCATCAAAAGCATATTCGTCGGGCATAAAACCCCTTTCGTCGCAAACCGCTGAGTATATATCGAGGAACTTGTACCCCTTCCGTCTGCACAGTAGCTTCAGTTTCTGGTTGAATTCTCTGGTTATCATGCCTCGTATTTCTCTGGTGGCATAGTGGGGATAGCCGTAAGCATTCTCAGCGGTTCCAACCGGGGGAACGGCATAAACTGCGAGCCTCATGTCGAGCCGGCTCAATTGCTTCAGGACATCTCCGTAACGTGCTATCGTCTTATCAATCAATTCACTTATTGTGAATTTTCGCTTATTCCTCTCGTATTGATTGTATATGTGGATTCTGCAGTCAATCTCGCCAAACACGAGAACGAGGATATCTCTTCTGCTGCTGTTCTCTATTATTCTGAACAACTGGCTGTTAGAGTTCGTCGTGCTGCCTTTTCTTCCGAGATTATATGCTGTGGAGGGGCCAAGACGGTGTATGAGGACATACTTACTGATGCCTTTGAAAACCTGGACATGACTATCTCCTATCACGTGGATTAGAGGCTGACTACCGAGCCTGGCAAGTATAACGATGGCACGTGTCTTGGCAGCTTTGAGGAGTTGCATGACTCCATGGCGAATAACCAGGTTACGGGCGAATATGGCCCACCATGAAATCCGCTCGCCTATGTGCAGGCTTCTGTGTGCCACGGTCTGGGCATTCGGAAGCAACATATTGGTGGTCATTATCGGCCAGGCTCCATTTTACAACATCCGTGGCGTGCCTTTCATCCCAACGGCTTGTAGTTCCGCTGTCTACTGAAGCCTTCAAGACTTTGTCTCGGTTGTGGGTTCTCGCCTTGAGTGAAATCGCTGTCAGTACGGTGACCCGTGCTGGCAGGCAGCTCAAGCTGTCCGCATGCTGTCGCGGTTGACATTTCGATTGGGCCTGGCTGACGCCGTGGTTGCTCGGTTTGCAAGTCGTACTATACTTTCACGGTGGCAATGGGAGTGCACCGGCGCAATAATCTCACCACAGGAAGCTGGAGGGGAAAATGTTTTGTCGCATTGTGCCTATACCGTCTTGGCGATGGAGGCTGCAATGAATGAATCACTGAGCATGGAGGAAATGAAAGGAAAGATCGATTTCGAGTGGGGTGACGGCATTTACATAGACAACTTTCATTTGTTAAGCCTTTCGTGGAATAGCTGCATGCGTGCCTTCACGTAAGGCAAGAAGTGGTCACTCTTAATGAAAGCTTGTCCCACCTCTAATTTTTGAAGTTCGTCTTCTATTTGGGATCTTTTCTTTGTGTCGGCTGACTCAAGATGTGTGGCTAAACTCCGAGCTCCATGCGGCCCTTGCTGCAAGAAGACCTTAGTCCCAGGTAGTTCAATAGCAGTGTCGGGGAAATCCGAAGGCTGCTGTGAAGAAAGCAGGATTCCAACCCCATATTTTCTGGCTTCTCTAATCAATCGCAAGAGAGCATCATCGTATGAAAAGCGATGTGCTTCATCTATAACTACGAACAACCTTAGATCTCGTGACTCGCCCCGTAAGAGCATGTGATTATACACTTTCTGTAGGAGGAACCTAGCTACTAAAAGTCTGTGCTCATCACTAAACAAGCGCGAAAGGTTGACCGCCGTCACTTTTTCAGTTAAGTTCTCAAAACGATTGGGCGCTGTATCACAAAATGTCTCCACATCAAACACTACATCGATTCTGCTCAGAAGCCCAGCGGCAACTCCGCCTCTCTCCCCAGCCTGAGATTCTAGGATCTGCTTCAGCTGTGAAAACTTGGGCGGTCTGCGGTTCCAAGTAGAGCTATCACCAGTAAACCCCGCTTCCTGATATGCTGTCTCTATCACCTTCTTCAATGTCCGCCTTTGCTGCAGGCCGAGTCGGAAGGTGTTCCCTATTATTTCCGAAACTTGCCAGACTACCCTCTTATAGTTGTCAGGCTTACCCCGGGCATCGAGAGGCAGCTCCAAGGGGTTCACAGGTAAACCCGTTGGGGTGTCAATAACCTTACCCGAGGTTTGGCCTCTGAATTTGCTCGCCTCAGGGTCAGCATACTCACCTTGAAAATCGAGGATAAGGCTTGGAACCCCTTGACGCCACATTTCGTAGACAAAGGCCATTGTTGTTTGAGTCTTACCTGAGCCACTTGTGCCAACTATGAGTACGTGTGGATTAGTCAGCTTGCGTGGCTGCTCTTTTTCAGGCTCCCAAAAGAGCGGCTTTGCCGAAATAATATCTTCACCCAGGTAGGCAGATATCGCAGCGTCTCTTTTCACCTGCTGTATTTGGTCAGACACAGTAACCGTAGTCTTTTCGAGTGTTCTATGAGCATCCTCTGCTGTTGACAGTTTGATAGTAGTCTCTGGAGAGATCGGTCTCTCCAGTTCTATCCCTGGCGCCTCTGTTGCTACCTGAATCAGCGCCATGGTCGCCTCTGGAGATAAGCTGGGCCGACCAGTGACAGCATTCCGAATAGCAGACACCAGTTCCTCAGCCGAGATGTCCTTAAGCAAGTAACCATTGGCCCCGGCTTTCAGTGCAGCCTGCACCAGTTTGCGGTCTCCAAAACTGGTCAGAGCAATGACCTGTGTGTCTGGGCAGCATTTCCGGATGGCACTGGTGGCAGCTACGCCATCCATATCTGGCATCACCAGATCCATCAACACTACATCTGGCTTTGTCTGGGTGCATAGGCGCACTGCATCCTCGCCGCTGGCAGCCTCACCTAGCAGCTCTAAGTCATCGAAGGCCGAGAGGAAAGTCGATAGTCCACTTCGTACTACGGCGTGGTCATCAACGATTATAACCCGAATAGAAGTTAGCTCAGTCATAGCGACTCCTTTTGTTGCAAATCTGGCCAGACTACTGCAACCTGGGTGCCACAACCAACCTGGCTTTCGATCTTAAGTGAGGCCCCAATAGCCTTGGCCCGATCGCTCATAATGCTCAGCCCGAGGTGATCCGGGGAAGTGCCTTCTGAATTGAACCCGCAACCGTTGTCATGGATCAGCAATTCCACTCGTTCCGATTGGCAGCGTAGGCTCACCGTTGCCTCGCTGGCTCGGGCATGCTTTGCAATATTATTTAGCGCTTCTTGGGCAATGTGGTACAGGGCAACTTGTACGTCGGGTGTTAGAGTGCATTCGCCCTCTGTCTTTAAGGTAATGGGTACTTGGGTCCGGCTGGTGATGGCCTCGCTCAACTGACGTACCAAGTCACTTAATCCAATCTCTGTCAAAGCTGTCGGGCGCAGTTCTAGCAGCAGCATGCGCATTTCAGCTAATGCACCCTGAGTCAACTTGCGCAACTCCTCCAGATGCTGCTTCCCTTCAACAGGATTCCGTTCCCACAAATGAGGTAGTACATTGGCAATCATGTTAGCTGAGAAGAGTGTTTGGGCCACGGCATCATGCAGATCACGGGCCAGTCGCTGGCGCTCCTCGATAGCCGCTAGCTCCTGAGCTTGCTCGTAAAGCCGGATATTTTCAATGGCAATTGCCACTTGGTCAGCCAAGGTCTGGGCAGTAGACATGTCTGTTTCATCAAAGGCATCAAGTTCGGTGCTCTCGATATCTAGGACTCCCACAGTTTTATCTCCTATCTTGATGGGTACAACAAGTTCAGAAAGGGTATCGGCAAGTTCTTCGACAAGCAGGTATCTTGGTTCTTTAGTTACATCATTTATCAGCAAGGGTTTGCCAGTTTGGGCCACCCACCCGATCATACCCTCCGTCAACTTCAATGATAATCCAATAGGCGCTGCACCCTTGTATCCTCCAGTGCCAGCCTTCAGAACGAGATTCGCTGAATCGGGATCGAGGATGAAGATGTTGACATTATAATATTTGAAGGTCTTCCAGATGGAGTTAACCACATATGGAAGCAGATCCTCAAGGCTCAGGATTGAACTAATCTTACGGCCTACGTCGTTTATAGTGCGAAGCTGCTCTGCCCTCCGGCGAGTTTCCACAAGTAAAAGTTCCGTAGTTTCTTTCGATTTAGCAAGTTCGGTTATCATCTGATTCATAGCACTGCCAAGCCTCGCCAGTTCGTCCTTGCCTGGTATGGATGCCCTGGCGTTCGAATCTCCTCGTGAGATAGCCTCGGTTGTAGAGATAAGGTTCTCAATTGGTCGGGTGATGCTACGACTGATCCATAGTCCACCTGCTATACCTATTACCCAAGCCACTCCAACTAAAGTCATTGCTATAGCAAATGCTTGATTTTGCTGATTTTTGGCTTCTTGGGCATGCTGAGCAATCACCACCTCCTGTCGATCGACAAAGTTGGTGACCATGGTAGAAAGGTCCTCTCTTATCTTGTTGCCCTGATTCTGCCACAGAGAAATCGCTGACTGGGGTGAGTCCTGTTTATAGAGCATGACCTCCTGTTCAGTGGTCTGTAAGAACTTAAAATGCAAGGCGTTGATATCTGAAAGAGTTCTCTTGTCTTCCTCAGATTGAACTAGACCTTCTAGCTTCGTTCCCGCTTCTGAATAGTCGGACTTTGCCAGGTAAAACATCTCTAGGAATCTTTGGTCACCGGAGAGTAGATAGCCACGTATAGTTCTGCTCTCCTGATCAACAGCACTCTGAAGCTCTAAAGCACTGACCTGAAGAATCCTGTCATGTTCAGCTATCAGATCCACTCTCTGGCCGACATCCCTCATATAGTGAAAAGATACGCCTGCAACTATCAGGGTCAGCACAGCAACGAAAACAAACCCTAGTATGATTCTTTGGCCGATTTTGACATCAAGCCAGCGGCGCACAGTGTCCTCCAACATTAATGTCCATGCGGGTATTTGGCTTCATCAAGAAGATGTGCATGCTTATTCATGTAATATGAAGGCTAAATATGTTATCAGGTCTTTGGTCATTGAGGATGGAACGACATAATATATCTTGCTCAGACTGGCGAGTTGCTTTTTCTGCAGTTACCTATGCCAGCTTTATATCTGAGCTATCATTTATCTCCTTGAGAAACTGGAGCAATATCCTGCTCCTCAGGTCATTACGACCTCGCAGCGGGGCTACGAACTTGCCTTTAATCCAGATGTGATCTGGCTCGATATAAACCAGCACTCGGGGGCCATTGGAAGCTTCGTCCAAGAAGCTGGGGTAGCCATTCTGAAACATCTTGCCAGCCTCATTCATATAAGTCTCATCTTGGCTCTTCAAAATGCCTTCTAACAACTTACCAGCCTTTTCCACATTGCTATCAGTGGTGATGGGGATACGCACCTCGTCAAACATATAGTCAGAGGAAATAGTCTGATAATGTACAGAGCAATCCTTAGAGTAGTTCAGCACCGGCTGGTCCAGGATTATCAGGTTGGGCACGTACAATAGCCTCCCCGTGAGTTCACCCCCCAGCTTCTCATCCTCGCCTACTTCTTCCAAGGTAGTAGTGAGCAGCCCTATCTGCCGCACATCGCCTTTTATATTGCCAATGCGAATTCTATCCCCTAGGTCATAGATCTTCGAGAAGGTGATGACAAAATAGGAAAAAAAGCTGGCCATGTACTTTTGCAGGGCCAATGCTAAAGCCAAGGCCATAATAGGCACATATATAGCCACCTGCGGAACGTATATAGCTGCCACTGTAGTGAGTGTTGCAACTGTCAAAACCAGCACAGAAGCCGCGGTTATCGCGACCCATCTTGTACTGTGTTTCCGTTCTTGAATCATGGGTCTTCCTACTCCTTTTTGAAACTGCCAATCACCTTGGAGACAATCGAGATTCAACTGTAGCCCCTATAGTCTTTGCTTGAGCCAGGCCAATCTCAACTCCGCCTTACGAGCAGAAGTGGCAGAGTCAGCGGCCTTTTTAAGCTGGTTGGCCAGGGTCACGTCGCCAACGACATCGCCTACCCAAGCGCTAAAATCATTCTTTTCCCCGGTAGCATGGTAACGAAAAGTCTCCTCCGACATATCCCGAAGAGCAGCAACCAGCTCATCCATGTTTCTCACCACCCTGCCATCATGGCACCAAAACACCTTATCCTGTGGTACATTTTCTAGCCATAACCTAGCCACATTCTTTTTAGTCATCACTGTCATCACTGTACCTCCTTTAAGTGAACCATTGCTTCTATCCATCTTTTTGCTAGTAGTGGCGATAATTCCCGCCCTGAGTACTAGGGGCGGGGAGACAACCTTCCCGCCCCCTAGGCTGTGCCCAATTAGCCTACCTTTTTGGCTTGGGCTTCCCAGGCGTCTTGGCCACTTTTTATCACCCCCTTTCAACACAATAAACGGGGGCTTGCATTTTGCCCCCAACTGTGTTCCAAACAACTTGAGTGACATCCATGATTCATGCTACTCGTATACTGATTTATCATTCACGTAGTATTATACACCTTTTATGCTGTTTGTCAAGACCCTGTAGGCTCCCTTAATCCGTGGATAACCCTTCAAATGCAAAGCTAGTCAG
>CAZOQG010000082.1:0-7700 GCA_964582065.1 uncultured Dehalococcoidales bacterium | reverse complement strand
AAATGCCTGTTCAATCAAATTGTCATCTTGCCAGAACTAATGAGACAGGCTGCCCTGACCTGACCCAGCACTGTAGGGACAGCACCTTTAGGTCTGTCCGCTGAACCGGCGACATGCGCTTCGGACAGGCCTGAAGGTGCTGTCCCTACATTTGTGTTCTTCACCACCTTGCCTGCAGGTGAATAAGGGCGGTCACCCATGTGCCCGGATTAAAGTGTAACCTATGTCCCGGTTTGAACAGGACACTTGTCAATAGTGCAAACCTATATGCGTAACGTTACACTAGTTCAAGCACCATGGACTTGCTCACCATCACAACAGCAGCCTTGGTAATGGAGTGGGCACATTCCTATTCCCATGGTTCCGTACCAACGTGTTGAAACAGTATCACTTGCCTTTAGCTTTTTTTCTGGCCAGGAATTCTTGATAGAAGGTTTGAAAGGCTTCGCTTTGTATCGAGATACTACTGTACCATTGCTCTATCTCAAGCCCTTCTCTGAGTGGCAAATCCTGGGCCTTGGTTACAGCCTGTTTCACCAATTTAATTGAGCTGAGGGGATGAGCAATCATCTTCTTCGCCAAGGCCTCGGCTTCAGGCATAAGTTGAGAAAGGGGAACTACCTTGTTGACTAACCCTATCCTGTAAGCCTCTTCCGCCGATATTTCTTCAGCCATAAGGAGAAACTCGATCGCTCGGCGCCTGCCTAACAGTCGCGGCAACATTTGTGTTGAAGCGCCACCGGGGCAGAGACCATTACGTACATCTCCCTGGGCAAATGTTGCAACATCAGCAGCAATCACGAAATCCATAGCATACAAGATTTCAGGCGCCCAGCAGACACCGTTTACCGCCGCGATCGAGACCTTCCCAGAGTTTAATAGAGTCAGGCATGTTTTCTGCAAGGGTATCTGATATCCCGAAAGCTGTGCCTCTAAGTATTTACCTTCAACGACAAACGCCATCCCTGGGTCCCCTTTGATAACACTCTCCTCGCCAGATCCGGGGTAGCCCTCTATATCATCCCCTGCCGAAAATGCCCTGCCCTTTCCAGTCAAAATGATTACCCTAACGTTGTCGTCTCCCTCACAATCATTTACCAGGTCATCGAGCAAAATATAATCTTCCCAGCGTATGGCATTTAGCTTTTCCGGTCGGTTGAAGGTGATGTATCCAATCTGGTCACGTTTCTGCAGTAGAATAAACTGTTCCTTACCTGCCACGATGATTCACTCCTTTCTTACATTCCCTTATCTCGCCCTTATCTTGTTCCTGGCTCAACTTGATGCCCTTTTGTCTCTTTGCAACTCGAAACACCTCCTTTGAAAGTATTACACTGAGTATCCACGGTAGGAACCTCCGTTGTTTGCGTCTAATAGGTAAAATGTTAACTTCCTGCCTGCCTGCTTCGTAATGGGCAAACAGGACATTACCAATTTCCAAGCGCCAAACAGTGCTTATGTTATCGAAAATGACTGGAGAGAACAAGGCAAGGTCCTGAAGCAGATATTGGCGAAGGGCATGGCCTGGCAAATACCGATAGTACGTGAACTTTGCTAACCAAACGGCATCTATGTATAATTCCCTCTAGTTGTAGGGTGAAAGTTGCATAGTCTGCTTCGTCGCTCACGCTCCTCGCAAAGACGGCTCTTTGTCATTGCGAGCGAAGCGAAGCAATCTTACGGACTTGAGGGTACAACGGCAATATTGACAATTTGGAGTAAAATAGAAGAAAGGGTCTGGGGGCGAGAAAAAGGCGAGGACCGTTTAGAAGGCTAACTAACTAGTATGTGTGGCATTGTTGGCTATTGTGGCAAGCAAGCGGCAGCTCCGATTGCTGTCGAAGCTCTAAGGCGCGTTGAATACCGCGGCTATGACTCAGCCGGCATCGCCGCTCTGTCCGATGGGCAGTTGCTGGTGAAAAAAGACATAGGTAAACTTGATGAAATTGAAACCAAGCACAGTCTGAGCTCACTCCCCGGCAATATAGCCATTGGCCACACCCGTTGGGCAACTCACGGCGGCGTTACCGCAGCTAACGCTCACCCGCATTGTGATTCCGCCAACACGGTGGCTATTGTCCATAATGGCATAATTGACAACTACCAGGAGCTTCGCCAACAGCTTATCAGCAATGGACATCGCTTCGTTTCAGAAACCGATACTGAAGTCATACCTCATCTCATCGAAGATGAGATGAAAAACGGACGTTCCCTCGAGGCAGCGGTCTTGGCCATAGCTCCAAAACTCGAAGGCTCATACGCTTTCCTGGCCATATCGTCCCGCGACCCAGGTAAACTTGTCGGCACCAGGAAAGGCAGCCCTTTGGCTATTGGCATAGGCAACCACGGATACTTTGCTGCCAGCGATGCTTTGGCTTTCTCAGGCCAGACCAATCAAGTAATGCCTTTGGCAGACACTGAAGTAGCCGTGCTCACAGCAGACAGGAGCGAGTTCCTCGATGCTGCTGGCAACAAGCTGACTAAGGAAACGAGAGAAATCGAGACAAAATGGGGCGATAGCCATAAGCAAGGCTACCGGTTCTTCATGCTCAAAGAGATAATGGAACAACCCCAAACGCTGGAGGCGGCTGCTACCCAGGATAGAGATCTGTTCAACGAGATTGCCCTGGATATTCTCAGGGCTGGCCAAGTCATAGTCACCGCTTGTGGCAGTTCCAGATATGCAGCTCTAGTCGGCAGATACCTGTTCTCCAAAGTCGGCAGGAAGTTTTGCGATGTGGTTATGGCCTCTGAATTCCACTATTTCGCTGACTCTGTGGATAAGAACACTGTTGTCTTAGCCGTCTCTCAAAGCGGCGAGACGGCCGATGTTATCGAGGGAGTGCAAAGGGCCAGAGACGCTGGAGCGCAGGTCATTTCTGTCATCAATAGACCCCAGTCTCAGTTGTCTGAAATGAGCCACCACGTCATCTACCTTAATTGCGGCCCTGAGCTGTGTGTGGCAGCTACCAAGTCCTTCCTCAGCCAGCTAGTAGTCTTCTACCTCTTATCCTTTTCCATGGTCAACTCCTTCGACAAAGCAGTTAATGACCTCAATAGCGTCAGCCATGAAGTGACTAAAGCCATTAACTGGAACAACGACCGGCTTGAGGAACTGAGCCGGAATTTGAAGGACAAACGTGACTTCTACTACATCGCCAGAGGAATCAACTTTGCCATCGCTTCTGAAGGCGCTCTAAAGCTGAAGGAAATCTCCTACATCCATGCTGAGGGCATGCCGGCTGGTGAACTCAAGCATGGCACTTTAGCCCTTATCGAGCCAGAGACGCCCGTAGCCGTAATCTGCCCTGACGACTATACCTTCCGTGAGACCTTGAGCAACGCTATAGAGGCTAGGTCACGCGGGGCTTACATCGTCGCTATCTCGGACGTCGAAAATGAGATTTACGATTCTTGGGTCAAGATCCCCAAGGTTGATGAGCTTCTATACCCTCTTGTGACCGTAGTTCCGCTTCAGCTCCTGGCCTACCATATGGCAGTTAGCCGGGGGTGTGACCCAGATAGACCCCGCAATCTGGCAAAGTCAGTGACGGTGAAATAGAGATAGTCAATAGTCAGTAGTCAAGCAGTCTAACATGAAGATAGAGAGGTTTGAGGATATACAAGCTTGGCAGAAAGCGAGGAAATTAGTAACTCGCATTTATAATGTGCCAAATAAGGATGATTTTGCCAAGGATTATAGCTTAAAGGATCAACTTAGGCGAGCTTCTGTCTCAGTAATGAGTAACATTAGCGAAGGATACGCGAGGCAAACTGACAAAGAGTTTGCCCAATTCCTATATATCGCTTTAGGCTCTACCGCAGAAGTGCAAAGTCTGCTTTACGCTGCTCAAGATTTAAAATACATATCGAAGGAAGAGTCTGATAACATTTATGAACTTAGCAGTGAAGTAGCTCGCCTCGTTGCCGGCTTCACAAAATACTTGCAAAGAGCTCAAAGATGACTAATGACTACCGACTGCCGACTAAACTTAAGCTTATCGCCGCTATTCCTGCCTACGATGAGGAGAAATATATTGGCACGATAGTGCTCAAGACCAGACAATATGTAGATGAGGTCATCGTGGTAGACGATGGCAGCACAGATAGCACCTCCAGTGTAGCCAGCCTTGCCGGTGCCACCGTGATTCGACACGATAAAAACAAGGGTAAAGGAGCAGCCATCCAAAGCATACTGGCAGAGGCAAGAAAAAAGAACCCCGATATCCTCATTCTCCTTGATGCAGACTTCCAGCACGATCCGGACGAAATCCCTATCCTCATAAGGCCAATTATTTCCGACGGTTTCGACCTTGCCATCGGCTCAAGGGAGCAGCAAAGAGGCAAAATCCCCCGTTACCGCCGCATTGGGCAGAGGGTGCTCTCATATTTCTCCCGCATCCTCTCCAAGGAAAAGGTTATTGACTCAGAATGTGGCTACAGGGCGCTCTCCGCAAGGGCAATAGCTGAACTTAAATTAAGGCAGAAAGGGTTTGCTATCGAGACAGAGATGATAGCCGCCGCTACTGAGAAAGGTCTCAAGATTACGGAGGTACCTATATCAGCCATTTATACTAAGGACAGCTCAACCCTCAACCCATTAAGCCATGGCGCGGGAGTACTGACCTGGATATTTGCTATGATTTCCGAGAGAAGGCCACTGTTATTCTTCGGGATACCCGGTGTTGTCCTGGTAGCGGCCGGCATCTATCTGGGCATATGGGTGATCGACGTTGCTCAGGGCGGGGGTGGAGTCCCAGCCGGCAGAGCCATGATATCAGTCTTGCTGGTTCTTGTCGGAGTATTCAGCACATTCACCGGGATAATACTGAATGCTATATCTCAGCTAAAAGACTAGCCCAGAATTGAAGCAGTTCACCAGAAAGAAGAGTTCTGTTATCAAGCAAGCGTCAATTTGCCGCTCACACTACCTTCCGAGACCCAGCCTCAATCCGATGACTGAAGGCCTTGGTGCTAACCGGAATGGAGGCAGGCTCCATCTTGAGGAACGAGTTCAGTCAGGCTAAAAAGTATAATAGGACTCGAGGAGAAAGAAGATGGCTAAGAAAGCACTCATCACAGGCATTACCGGGCAGGATGGCTCTTATCTAGCAGAGTTGCTATTGTCCAAAGGATATGAGGTTCATGGACTAATCCGAAGGTCAAGTACCTTTAACACTTCTCGAATAGAACACCTGTATGTTGACCCTCATGAGCCAGAGGCGAAACTGCTCCTTCACTATGGAGACCTCTCCGACAGTAGCCAGCTAACCAATTTAATTTATGACCTTACCCCAGATGAAATTTACCACCTCGGAGCACAAAGCCATGTAAGAGTCAGCTTTGATATGCCAGAATATACGGGGGATATCGTGGCTCTGGGCACTACCAGACTTTTGGAAACCTTTAGAAGAAGCGGGGTAAAAGCCAGGTTCTATCAAGCATCTAGCAGTGAAATGTTCGGTATTGCACCGCCGCCTCAGAACGAGAACACCACCTTCCAACCAAGAAGCCCCTATGCAGCAGCCAAAGTTTATGCCTACTGGATGGCTGTGAACTACCGGGACGGATACAATCTGTTTATCTGTAATGGCATTCTGTTCAATCACGAGTCCCCTCGACGGGGCGAAACATTTGTAACCCGAAAAATCACTCGGGCTATTGCCCACATTATTGCCGAGAAACAGCAGTATCTGCATCTGGGAAATCTCGAGGCTAAAAGGGACTGGGGCTACACTCCAGAATATATCGAGGCAATGTGGCTTATGCTCCAACAGGATGAACCAAACGATTATGCAATCGGCTCCGGCGAGTGCCATTCAGTAAAAGAGTTCCTGGAAGAAGCCTTCGCTTATGCAGGTTTGGACTGGAAGCAATATGTAAAGATTGACCCACGATACTTCAGACCAACTGAAACCGAGTTTTTACTTGCAGACCCAGCAAGGGCAAGAAAAAAGCTAGGCTGGAAGCCAAAGGTCACTTTCAAGGAGCTTGTCAGAATTATGGTTGATGCAGACATGGAGGCGATAGGATTAAAAGCCCCGGGCGAGGGAAAAGCTATTTTGGCTAAGCATGGGTTCAACACCGTTGACAGGGCATTGCTTAGTACAACCCTTGGAGACAGAGGATGAGCTGGCTCACCGATAAGAGGATTACCGTAACTGGTGGTGCTGGTTTCCTGGGAACATATGTAGTCAGAAAGCTGAGGGAATCAGGCTGCCAGAATATCTTTGTTCCCAGAAGCAAAGACTATAATTTGGTTGATAACGAAGCGGTAAAGATGCTTTATAGAGATTCTAAGCCAGATATTGTCATCCATCTTGCTGCTGTTGTCGGTGGTATCGGCGCCAATGAAGGAAATCCTGGGAGGTTCTTCTACGATAATTTGATGATGGGCATTCAACTGATAGAGCAAGGAAGGCTCTCAGGCATTGATAAATTTGTTGCCATTGGAACCGTTTGTGCTTACCCAAAGTTCACCCTCGTCCCTTTTGAAGAAGAGGATTTATGGAATGGCTATCCTGAGGAAACTAATGCACCTTACGGGTTAGCCAAGAAGATGCTGCTAGTTCAAGCCCAAGCCTACAGACAGCAATACGGATTCAATGGTATCTATCTTTTGCCTGTTAACCTTTATGGCCCCGGAGATAACTTCGACCCGCAATCCTCCCATGTTATCCCGGCATTGATTAAGAAATGTGTTGATGCCGCTAAGGCCCGGAGCGAAGAGATAGTAGTGTGGGGAACAGGAAAGCCCACGCGAGAGTTTATTTATGTGGAAGATGCTGCTGAAGGCATTGTGCTAGCTACGGAAAAATACAATAAGAGTGAGCCAGTGAATCTTGGCTCTGGCTTTGAGATTTCTATCAAGGATTTAGCCGATTCAATTGCCATGTTAACTGGATTTAAAGGACGAATAACATGGGACATTTCTAAGCCCGATGGGCAACCAAGAAGACGGCTGGATACTTCCAGGGCAGAGAGGGAATTTGGATTCAGGGCCAAGACAAAATTTGAGGAAGGCTTAAAGATAACTATTGAATGGTATTTAAGCCTTGAGAGTAGACAAGAGGTTAAAGCCAATAGCTAATGGAATGTTAGCCAAAAGATAAGAAAAATGAAGATCCTGGCGATAGTCTCCACAATTGACCTCAAAAATAAGCTTGGCTGCACACCTGCCTGGTGGCAACTATTGAAAGCTTTGTATGAAATAGGAAATGAGGTTATTGTTATTCCATACCTGGGCAAGCCTGTGGAAAGCCTATGGTGGAGAACCTATGACAACCCATGCAGCAAAGAAAGCACCATTTACAATTCCTATTTAGAAAGCAGAAAGAGCAGTGGGAAATCACCCAGCCAAAAGACTTTGCTCTCGCCTATTGCCACACGAATCGTAAAGCATTATATTAAGCCTAAGTGGGAAAGGCATCTGGTGCACATTTTAGAAAAGGAGAGGGACATCGACCTTCTCTTGTTAATGAGCATACCTCTAAACCATATTACCGGAATCCCCTCAAAAATCAGACGGGAGTTCCGAATCCCCGTAGCTTACTACGACGGCGACATGCCCACTATCTTACCAAAATATACAGTCAGCCGGGGCTTTAAATTCAATTACTACGAGGGAGCGGACCTTTCCGAGTACGATGCCTTTTTCACAAACTCCAAAGGATGTATACCTGATTTAGAAGCCATCGGAG
>CAZOQG010000081.1:0-7802 GCA_964582065.1 uncultured Dehalococcoidales bacterium | reverse complement strand
TTAGAATTTAGAAATTCGGATTTAGGATTTACTATTACTGGTGGATCACTGGATCCTGATTATCGGCGTGGCTTTATCCCATAAGTCATCCAACCGATAATAATCGCGATGCCACGGAGAGAAGATGTGGACGATGACATCTCCCAAATCGAGGAGAATCCACCCTGAATCAGCCGTACCCTCGCTATGATAAGGAATGACACCTTCCTGTTTCAATATTCCGCGAATCTCTTGCCAGATAGCTTCTATCTGGCGGGTGCTGTCGCCGCTACAAACAACGAAATAATCAGCGAAAGAGCAAATCTGTCTGGCATCCAGCATAACGATATTGTCGGCCTGCTTGTCTGAGGCAGCCTCTACCGCCCGCCGGGCAACTTCTATAGCTTGCAGAACTTATCCCTCCAGATCAGCTTCGCTAACAACCACACCAATAATTATAGCACATTTCGAAATGTGTCCTGAATCTAGCTAGTTTGTGTGGCAATTCGACCTCCTCCTCAGTATAATTGCGCCAAACAGAGTTATTAGAGCCAACCTCATGGAGAAATTACTTTTCGGACCGGCTGGAATCCTCAAGAGCGTCGAGCCGCCTTCAACAATAGCGGGCATCAAGTATGTTGCCGAGCTGGGCTTAGGCTGCATGGAACTGGAATTTGTCCAAAGAGTTTACATGGGCAGAGAAACTGCTCTAACAGTGGCTGAGGTGGCTAACAATAAGAAGATAGCACTTTCTGCCCACGGCCCCTACTACATAAATCTCAATGCTCGGGAGCCGGAGAAGCTAAGAGCCAGCCAGGACCGAGTGCTCCACACAGCCCGCATCGCTTCCTTATGTGGCGCCACAAGCATCGTCTTCCACGCCGCCTTCTATCTCGGTGACCCGCCAATCCAGGTGTACGAGCGAGTCAAGAAGCAACTCCAGCAGATAACCAGCCAGTTGAGAGCCGAGGATAATCGAGTCTGGATCAGACCTGAAGTCACCGGCAAATCCAGCCAGTTCGGAACTCTGGAGGAGGTGATCGAATTAAGTGCCGAGGTGGAAGGCGTAGCTCCATGTATAGATTTTGCTCACTGGCACGCTCGCACTGGAAAGTTCAATTCCTACAAGGAATTCATATTTGCCCTCAAGCAAGTGGAAAACAAACTGGGCAGACACGCCTTGGATAATATGCACATTCACGTCTCAGGCATAGACTATGGCAAGCACGGAGAAATAAAGCATCTAAGCTTAGAAGAATCAGATTTCAATTATCCCGACTTCGTTCGAGCACTGAGTGATTACAAGGTCAAAGGGCTGGTCGTCTGCGAGAGCCCCGACAAATACCGTGAGCAAGACGTATTGCTTCTACTACGAACATACAAAGCCGCTTCTCATCACTAGGCGAACTCACGTCGACCAGACCCGGCAGAGACGAATTCATTTCATATATTCACTGACTTCTGATATAATACTCGTGAAGGAAAGGTAACGTATGAAAGGCAAGTGGTGGCAAGGTAGCTTATTCTACCTTTTGATTCTAGTGGCAATATTGGCCCTGGCTTTCAGCTTTCTGCCGATGTCTAAGGGGCCTGAGGAAGTGGATTTCTACACCTTTGTCGCTCAAGCCAAGCAAGGGCAAATCGATACCATTGAGCAGCAAGGAACCAGACTCATCGGTTTAAGAGGCGATGAGAACATAATCAGGGCATCTTTCGTCGGCAGCACCAAGGAACTTATGGATACCATGAAAGAGGCGGGGGTAGGACTTGGGCAAAGCGGGATAAAATTCGTTGTCAAAACTGGCGGGTTCGACTGGGGAGGAATAATGATCAGCTTCATTCCCCTCCTGTTATTCGGTGCTCTGCTCTTCTGGCTCTTTCGTTCAGCTCGAGGAGCTAATACCCAAGCTTTCAATTTTGCTAAAAGCCGGGCACGGCTGGCGGCTGGCGACAAACCTACTATCACCTTTGATGACGTCGCCGGGGTTGATGAAGCCAAAGGAGAACTCCAAGAGGTAGTCGAGTTTCTCAAATCACCTGAGAAATTCCTGGCATTAGGAGCCCGCATCCCACGAGGCATACTGCTGGTAGGCCCACCAGGTTGTGGCAAGACCTTGATAGCCAAAGCTACCGCTGGCCAGGCTGGAGTCCCGTTTTACTCTATCAGCGGCAGCGAATTTGTTGAGATGTTTGTCGGTGTCGGTGCTTCCAGGGTCAGGGACCTTTTCGACCAAGCCAAGCGCAATTCGCCGTGCATTGTCTTCGTTGACGAAATCGATGCCGTCGGCAGACATCGTGGCGCCGGCCTAGGTGGCGGTCATGACGAGCGGGAGCAAACCTTGAACCAGATATTGGTGGAAATGGACGGCTTCGACAGCAGCGTTAATGTTATTGTTCTCGCCGCTACCAACCGCCCTGATATCCTTGACCCGGCATTGTTGCGGCCTGGCCGCTTCGACCGCCATGTTATCATCGACCAACCGGATATCAATGGTCGCAAAGCCATCCTTGAGGTGCACGCTAAGGGGAAGCCGCTGGCAAAAAAAGTCTCTTTAGAAGTAATTGCCAAACAGACTCCTGGCTTCAGTGGCGCCGATTTAGCCAACCTAATCAATGAGGCAGCTATTCTGGCAGCCAGGCATGGCCGCAAAGATATTCGTACCAGCGAATTAGAAGATTCCATTGACCGCGTTATCGCCGGGCCTGAAAAGAAAGGGCGGGTGATAACTCAGAAGGAAAAGGAGCTTATCGCCTACCATGAAACCGGGCATGCCCTGGCCTCCAAAATGCTGCCAAACGCCGACCCGGTGCACAAAATCTCTATTGTGGCTCGAGGGATGATGGGAGGGTGGACACGCTTTCTGCCCACCGAAGACCGCCATTTGTGGACACGTCCCCAGTTTGAGGATATGTTGGTAGTAACCCTGGCCGGACGAGCAGGTGAAGAGATTGCCTTTGGTGAAATAACCACCGGAGCCCAAAACGACCTGGAAAAGGCAACTGGCCTTGCCCGAAAAATGGTAACCGAATACGGAATGAGCACAAAGCTAGGACCTCGCACCTTCGGTCGCCGGGAGGAACTCGTCTTCCTCGGTCGTGAAATCCACGAGCAGCGGAATTATAGTGAGAAGATAGCCGAGGAGATTGACAAAGAGGTTCATGGTCTTATTCAACGTGCCTACGATACTGCCAAGGAAATCCTGACTGAGAATAAAGAAAGGCTGAAGCTCATCGCCGAACGTCTCATCGATAAGGAGACTATCGAAGAGGCGGAATTTGAGGCTTTGGTTAAAGAACCGCTGCCATCGCCTGAGCTAGAAGCCGCACCAGCTTCCTAACATCGCCACAGCTGTAGGCTTAGCACTAACTGCTGCCGAAGTTGCATGATTGAGATTACCTCAAAACCTCTTTCCCCACAGTTCATAATCGACAAAGTCAAGAAAGACGACTACGGCGCTATCGTTACTTTCGTCGGCACGGTGCGCAATACAACTCGAGGCAGGAAAGTCGCCTTCTTGGAGATTGAGACCCGCGACAAAAAGGCTGAGCCAAGACTGCATGAGGTAGTTTCCGAGATCAATCAAAAGTGGCAGCTTCACGACGTAGCTATCAGCCGCAGAATCGGCAAGCTAAGAGTCGGCGAAATTGCCCTGGTTGTAGCCATAGCCGCAGCTCATCGTCAAGAAGCTTTCCAAGCCTGCCAATACGCTGTCGATAGGCTCAAGCAAGGCGGAATTACAACGGAAAAAGAGATTTATGAAACTGGCGAAGGCCCAGCACAAAGCCGAACGTGACAGCCGTTTCTATTTCCGGCGCTGGATAATGTAGGTAGCCAGGTGAAGCAAAGCCTGACGAGAGCTATTATCAGGGAGCTTCCCCACAGCCCGGCAGGCCCGGGAAGAGAAATCGGCAGCGATGGCCAAACATTCACCGATAACCGGTGAATTACGAATCTTCTCTACAGCCAACGCCACACTTTCGGTATCTCTGTCCTCAATAACACTCTTTATCAGATTGTCCTCAGGATGAGACTCGGCAAAGAGTATCGAAGGAAGAGTCACTGCGCCTTCACCTAAATCAGAACCCACTGGTTTGCCGACTTCAGCCTCTTCACCAACAAAATCCAGAACATCATCCAAAATCTGAAAGGCCATACCAAGATTATGGCCGTAGTCTTTCGTTGCCTCGACCACGTTTTCAGGAGACTGACTTAGAATAGCGCCTGATTCAGTTGCCAGTGAGAAAAGACAAGCTGTCTTAGCACTGATCCACTGGTAATAGTAGTCACGAGCCTGTTTCAAATCGAAGGCGATACTGGTTTGTCTTACCTCGCCGCCGGAAATAGTCATAAGCGCCTGAGCAAATAGTTCTATCACCCTCAAGTTCCCGGTGCTGGCCGCGACGCTAGCAGCCTTGGCAAACAGGTAATCACCAAGCAGTAATGCTCTGTTTTCACCCCACGCAGAGCTAACTGTCGGCTTGCCACGGCGGATTGGTGAGCGGTCCACAATATCGTCATGGACCAGAGTAGCCGTATGGAGAAGTTCCACTGCAGTTGCCATCGGCACAAGGAGGGCGGGGTCGTAGAGATGAAATTTCCCGCAAAGCAAGGCTAGTGCTGGCCGAATTCGTTTGCCCCCGCCTGTCAAGGCATATCCCAGCAACTGGCCGAGCAAAGGAACATCGACATGGGCCACCGCCTCTAGGCTTTGCTCGACCTTCTCTAGGTCGTCTTCGATAGGTTCATAGATATCACTAAGATTCATTTATGGTTAACCGCAAGATTCCTTATGATTCTCTTCCTCTAGCGGGGGGACATCAATGGCCGAGAGAAACTAACCCCCACCAAGGCTCACCTTTCAAGGGAGAAGCCGGTCATTTGATACCATGTAGCAGACTATAATTTCTCACTTCCAAGACGGCTACTTTCTTCATCCACAATGCTCTCATCCAGCTTATCAAACAGCGGCTGTGGAGGTGGCAGCTTTTGCCCTGACGCAACCGATTGAATCCTCCAGCCGGATGCCTCAAGCTTACCATCGAAGCCAAGAAGATTATGAAGTTCCTGCGAGCTAAAAGGCAGAAATGGATAAAGAATAGTCTTCAAAGCCGAAAGCACTGACAACCCCACATAAATAGCTGTAGCTGAAGCTTGGCTGTTCTGCTTAATTGTTTTCCAGGGCGCTTTGTCCTCAAGGTACCGGTTAGCTTCCTGAGCTAACGACATGGCCCCCCTGAGGCTCTCCCTGAAATGACAACCATAAAGAAGTCTATCAACGTTGTCCAACGTGGTCTGAGCCTTACCGAGAAGTTCCTGACTGTGACTATCAAGTTCTCCAGGGGCTGGTACTACTCCAGCGAAATTACGGTTCGCAAAAGTGAGAACCCGATGGGCTAAATTGCCGTAAGTAGCCACAAGCTCATCATTATTGCGGCGAACAAACTCACGCCACGAGAAGTCAGTATCCGAAGTTTCCGGCATGTTTATAGATAAGACATAACGCAGCGGGTCTGGGGCATACCTCTCCAAATAGTCAGGAAGCCATACCGCCCAGTTGCGGCTCGTGGAAAGTCTCTTGCCTTCAATAGTCAAGAACTCATTGGCCGGGACATCATAGGGAAGGTTATGATCCCCGTAGCCCATTAACATTGCCGGCCATATAAGCGTATGGAAAGGTATGTTGTCTTTGCCGATAAAATAGTAGCTTTTGGCTCCGTTCCCCCAGAAAGGCTGCCAGGCCGCACCGTCGCCATTATTGATTGCCCATTCCTTGCTTGCCGAAAGATAACCGATAACTGCCTCAAACCAGACATAGATGCGTTTCCGTTCAAAGCCAGCTTGAGGGACAGTTACTCCCCACTCTATATCCCGAGTTATTGCCCGATCCTTAAGCCCACCCTTCAGAATACCCAAGGTAAAATTCAACACATTGTGACGCCAGTGGGTTTGCTCCTCTACCCAGGCTTTCAATCTGTCTTCAAAGGCACTGAGGCGGAGGAAGAAATGCTCGGAAACCTCAAAGCGAGGAACTGTAGAACAAAGACGGCAACGAAGGTCAACAAGGTCGCTAGGATTCAAAGTCCTGCCACATTCGTCACACTGGTCACCCCGCGCCTGGGGAAAATGACAATAGGGACAGGTGCCTTCAACGTAGCGGTCGGGCAGAAAGCGCTGGCAGCGGGGGCAATAGGCTTGAGACACAGCATCCTTGTACATATAGCCTTTGTCCAATAAGCCGAGGAAGATATCATGAGCCACCTGAGCATGATTCGGGGTGCCAGTGCTAGTAAACAAATCATAGGAAATACCCAGCTTCTGCCAGCAATCGAGAAACTCCTGATGATACCTCGAGACTATCTCTTGAGGAGATTTATTCTCTTGTTCAGCGCGCAGCGTAATTGGCGTTCCATGCTGATCGCTCCCCGAGACCATCAATACCTTATTACCCTTAAGACGGTGATAGCGGGCAAAGATATCAGCGGGCAAGTAAGCCCCAGCTATCTGCCCCAGATGAAGCGAACCATTGGCATAAGGCCAGGCCACGCCGATGAAAACATGCTCAGACATCAATCTGCTTTTCGGTCAAACTGTTATCATTCAGATTCTCTGATGAATCTAGCTTTGGTGGGAAAAAGGTTAGCACCCGTTCACCCTTTTGTTCCAAATAGGCCGCGTAGCCTTTGCTCAAACAGCAGTCGATGCACAAACACTGTTTTTCATCTTCTTCCATGACCAAATATCGCTCCCCATCCCCGATTACACGGTTACAACCATCACACTTGATTTCCCCTGTAGCAATACAACCACGACGCATTGTTACTCTCCTTTAGCCAGCCTTAGCCAAGCTTGATAAAGTTCCTTTTTTGACACACCGCTGGTTTCAGACAACCGAGCTACTGCTTCCCTGGCACCACTCCCCTGCCGATACAGCTCGTATAGTTCCGTTTCAACTTGTTCAGTAATCTCAGGCTTCTGCCTCGGCTTACCTTCAATGACCAAGGTAAATTCACCCTTTGGTTGGGCAAAATGCTCTATTGCCTGGCTCAACCTGCCTCTAAAGACTTCCTCGTGAACCTTGGTAAGCTCCCGGCAAACCGCCAGTTTCCTGTCTCCAAAGATCTCCAGGGCATCTTTCAGTGTTTCCAAAAGCCGGTGGGGAGCTTCAAAAGCAACCACAGTCCACGGTTCATCAGCCACAGCCCGGAGGACCCGTTGCCTGTCTCCGTGCCGGCGAGGCAAGAAGCCAAGGTAAAGAAATTGACCGGCCGGTAATCCGGAAACCACGACAGCCGTAATCAGCGCCGAGGCACCAGGAACAGGCACAACAGGAACACCGTGCTCAATAGCTGCTGCAATAAGTTCATAACCAGGGTCACTCAATCCCGGCATGCCAGCTTCCGAGACCAGGGCCACATCTTTTTCTTTAAGGCAATCCAAAAGGTAACCGACCTTAGCTCGTTTGCTGTGCTCGTGATAACTAGTCAGCGGAGTTTTTATGCTATAAGCGTTCAGCAGTTGGCGGGTAGTGCGCGTATCCTCGGCAGCAATCAACTCCACCTGGCTCAATACACGCAAAGCTCGCAAAGAAACGTCTTCCAAATTCCCAATCGGCGTAGCCACAATATAGAGAGCAGGCACAACTTAACCGCCACAATTATAACCTACCCCCGCAAACAGGTCTAGCCCTTCGGCACCAGACCCTGCCTTGGCTTGACTCCAAACCCCGGCCTTTGCTATAGTCTACACCAACCACTCCGAAAAGATAAATATGGCTATTCCAAAATCCAGAGATATGAAACGCGCCTACGGCTTTGACGAAGTC
>CAZOQG010000080.1:0-7824 GCA_964582065.1 uncultured Dehalococcoidales bacterium | reverse complement strand
TTTCTATTCTAGATTACTTAGACCCAGGAGGCCTGATTTGGAAAAAGCAGATGTAGTTGCCCCAACACAAACAGAGATGGGTAGAGGGGTTGCTGGCAGAATCTTTCAGCAGACCCAAAGGGTTATCGATGATACCGGTGGCCAATCTGGTGCCCCGATTCGGGTTCTACAGCAGGCACAGGGGCTTCTTGGCTACCTGCCGCCGCCGGTATTGAAGACAATCTCCAGGGACCTGAAAATGCCTCTAAGCGAAATCTACGGCATAGTCAGCTTCTATCATTTCTTTACCATGGTGCCCAAGGGTAGGCATGTCATCCAGGTCTGTATGGGCACCAGTTGCTATGTCAAGGGAGGGCAAAGGATTCTCGATACCTTGAAGAAGGATACTGGCCTCGAGCCTGAGGGAATTACCACTGACGGTAAGTTCTCTCTGGAGACAGTAAGATGCCTCGGCTGCTGCGGGTTATCTCCAGTGATGGCCATCGGGAATGATATTCACAAGAAGGTGAAGCGTAGCGAGGTAAAGGATATCCTGAGTTCGTATAAATAGGAGGCAACAGGAATGGCGCGAATCTCCTCAATCCAGGATCTACAAGAAATAAAAGCGGCCACAGAACCGCGTTTTCGTGTGCGTGAGGACCAGGACTCCACTAAGGTCGAGACTGCACCGGAAATTCAGGTTAGACTTTGCAGAGGCAGCAGTTGCACAGCATCAGGAGCAGGGGGAATAGCCGAGGCTTTTGAAGCGTCCATCAAGAGAAACGGGGTAGAAGACAGGGTCAAGATCATCATAACAGGGTGCCATGGTCTTTGTGAGATGGGACCTATAGTTATAATCAATCCCGGGGATACGCTCTATACAAGAGTCAAACCGGAGGATATAGAAGAGATTGTAGAAAACCATATACTGAACGGTGAAATAGTAGAAAGCCTTGTTTATCACGATCCAGTGACTGGAAAGGCAATACCGAGTTACAGCCAGATCAGTTTCTATTTGGAACAGAAGAGGAGAGTGCTGCATAATAATGGCTTCATCGATCCATGGAGCATCGAAGAATATATTGCCCGAGACGGTTATCAAGCTCTGGCTAGGGTTTTGAGCGATATGAAACCGGAGGAGGTACTCGAGGAAATCAAGAAGTCCGGTTTGAGAGGACGGGGAGGAGCAGGCTTTCCCACAGCTACGAAGTGGGGATTTGTTCGCAGCGCTCCGGCAGAAGAAAAATACGTAGTCTGCAATGGTGACGAAGGCGACCCAGGTGCCTATATGAACCGGTCCGTTCTGGAAGGCAACCCCCATTCGGTAATTGAAGGGATGGCCATTGGCGCCTACGCCATAGGCAATGTTCGCCAAGGCTATGCCTATGTCCGTGCCGAGTATCCTCTTGCCATCGAGACTTTAAGCCATGCTATCGCTCAGGCACGAGAATATGGTCTCCTAGGAGAAAACATCCTAGGCACGGCCTTTAGCTTCTCCATCGATATATTCCCTGGGGCTGGCGCTTTTGTGTGCGGTGAAGAAACCGCTCTTCTGATTTCTATTGAAGGAAAGCGGGGAAATCCACGCCAGAGGCCACCATTCCCAGCCAACAAAGGGCTTTTTGGGAAGCCTACTACCATCAATAACGTGGAGACCTGGTCAAATATTCCCCAGATTCTCTTTAACGGAGCTGATTGGTTTGCCAGCGTGGGCAATGAGAACTGCAAGGGGACAAAGACCTTTAGCTTGGTGGGAAAGATAAATAATACCGGGCTGGTTGAGGTTCCATTGGGGACCAGCTTGAGGAAAATCGTGTTTGATATCGGTGCTGGCATACCCGAAGGGAAGAAATTCAAGGCTGTACAAATAGGCGGACCATCTGGAGGCTGCATTCCCAGCCAGCATATGGACGTTCCCGTCGATTATGAAGCTGTCACTGCCCTAGGGGCAATTATGGGCTCTGGCGGTCTCGTGGTAATGGATGAAGATAGCTGCATGGTTGATGTGGCCAAGTTCTTTCTCGAGTTCACCAGGGACGAGTCCTGCGGTAAATGCACTCCCTGCCGTGGGGGAATCCCAAAGATGCTTGAGATTCTGACCAAGATTACTCAGGGAAAGGGGGCAACGGAGGATCTCGACACACTGGCAGAATTGGCCGAAATGGTCACCTCAGCATCGCTATGTGGTTTGGGGCAAACAGCGCCTAACCCGGTTCTATCTACTGCACGCCACTTCCGACACGAATATGAGGCCCATATCGTAGACAAGAGATGCCCCGCGGGGGTTTGCAGGACACTGGTAGCTTATCATGCTCTGGAGGACAAGTGCCTGCCCTGCCTTGAGGCCGTTGCCAGCTATGATGCTGGTGGCTATGAGACGTTCAAGGCAGCTCTACCTGAGCTTGTCCCTGAGCGCCTCGTCGATAGATTAGCAACCTCAGGCTGTGCTGTCGATTTAGCCCGTTTCTCAATGATAGTCCCCGCTCAAAATGAATCCTGCACCAAATGCCCACCATGCCGTTTGGGCATAGCCCAGATGGCAAATATTCTGCACGATATTGCAACCGGCAATGGCAAACTCGAGATGCTAGAGCTACTCCTTGAGCTTGGCGATACCATAAAGATAGGCTCTGAATGCCCTGTTGGCAAAACTGCCCCCGACATAGTCCTGTTCACCCTTGAGCATTTTCGCAACCAATACGAGGACCATATCCTTAATCAACGCTGCCCATTCGATATCTGCGAGAAGTTCCTCTCGCATCACACAGTTTGCCCGCTCAAGGCTGGGGCACCTGTCTAGCGAATACTTTATGTCAAGCGAGGTAATGACAGATGGGGAACATTAACCTGACAATTAACAATCTTAAGGTAGAAACAGAAGAGGGAACGACAGTCTTGGAGGCAGCACAAAGTGCAGGGGTTTACATCCCTACGCTCTGCGCTGACCCCGATTTGCAGCCTTACGGAGGTTGCCGACTTTGTCTCGTGGAAATTGAGGGCGTGGAGGGCCTACCTGCGTCCTGCACCACGCCTGTGGCCGAAGGGATGGTTGTTCATGCCGATACGCCTCGTGTAGCTGAAATGCGCCGCCGTATTGTTGAACTACTATTGTCCGACCACCCCGAGAATTGCCTGCTATGCCCAAAGAATCAGCGCTGTGAACTACAAGAAATTGCGGCCTACGTTGGCATTGGCCAACAGCGGTTCAAGAAGCTGGAAAGGCCAGCTTCCATTGACTCTAGCAACCCTTTCTTTGTTCGCGATTCCAGCAAATGCATCCTCTGCGGTAAGTGCGTGCGAGTTTGCGAGGAGGTTCAGGGCCTTGGCGCCCTGGAGGTATTCAATGATGGGCTCTCGTCCAACATCATCACTGTCGGTGACGGCCCGATTTTGGAGTCGATATGTGAATCTTGTGGGCAATGTGTTGCCAAATGCCCGACAGGCGCACTTATGCCGAAAGACTCTAGGTGGCCGACTCACCAGGTCAAGACAATCTGTCCTTATTGCGGTGTTGGTTGTGGAATATACCTCGCCCTCCGTGGAGACGAGGTGGTAGGCATAAATGGTGACACTGGAAGTCCAGTAAACAGAGGCAGTCTCTGTGTCAAGGGGCAGTTTGGCTTTGAGTTCATCAACCACCCAGATCGGCTAACCTCCCCCTTAATCAGGCGAAATGGTGAGCTTGTCGAGGCAACGTGGGACGAGGCATTGGGCTTGATTGCCGAAAAACTGGCCGAATACAAAGGCGATGAGGTTGCCGTCATTTCCTCGGCAAAGTGCACCAATGAGGAGAACTACCTTGTCCAGAAATTTGGTCGCGCCGTGCTGAGCACCAACAATATAGACCACTGTGCTCGCCTGTGCCATGCACCAACTGTAGCGGGCTTGGTCCAAAGTTTCGGCAGCGGTGCCATGACCAACTCTATCAATGAGATTAGCAGGGCTGCCACCATTTTGGCTATCGGAACAAATACTACTGCCACCCATCCCGTCATCGGGCTCAAAATAAGGAAGGCAGTGCAAGATGGGGCGAAACTCATCGTGGCTAACCCCCGGGAGATTGACCTTTGCCGTATCGGCCATCTCTGGCTCAGGCATCAACCGGGCACCGACGTGGCCTTGCTCATGGGCATGATGCGCGTTATTGTTGACGAAGGTCTATTGGACTCTGCCTTTGTAGAAGAGCGCTGCGAGAATTTCGATGCTTTCAAGAAGTCCCTCAAGCTCTTTGATCTGGATTTTGTGGAACGCACCACAGGGGTACCTGGTGAACAAGTAGCCGAAGCCGCCCGGTTATATGCTACCACCAAACCTGCTACTCTCCTTTACGCCATGGGAATCACCCAGCATACTCATGGCACTGATAATGTGCTAGCTACGGCAAACTTGGCCATGCTTACCGGGAACATTGGCAAGCCATCGACTGGTGTTAATCCGCTCAGGGGTCAGAACAATGTTCAAGGTGCCTGTGACTTGGGTGCATTGCCCGATGTCTATACAGGCTACCAGCGGGTAGACGACCAAAAAGCCAGAGACAAATTCGAAGCTGCCTGGGACCATACCTTACCCAAAGAGCCAGGGCTGACCCTCACTGAAATCTTCGAAGCTGCCAACAAAGGAAAGGTCAAGGCGCTTTACCTTGTTGGTGAGAATCCTATGCTGAGCGACCCCGACATCACGCATATTGAGGAGGCGCTGGAAAAGCTGGACTTCCTAGTAGTCCAAGATGTCTTCCTGTCTGAGACAGCCCGGCTTGCGCATGTGGTTCTCCCAGCAGCAACCTTTGCCGAAAAGGATGGCACTTTCACCAACACTGAGCGGAGGGTGCAGCGGGTGCGCAAGGCTATCGAACCTATCGGCAACTCTCAACCTGATTGGTGGATCACCTGTCAGATTGCCCGGCAAATGGGTGGCAAAGGCTTTGATTTCGAGCATCCTTCTCAGATTATGGAGGAGATCGCTCGCCTCACCCCCAGCTATGGCGGCATCTCGTACGAGAGGTTGGAAAAAGAGGGATTGCAATGGCCCTGTCCCACCAAAGAGCACCCTGGAACACCTATCCTTCACACCGCTAGTTTCCCGAGAGGTAAAGGCAAGTTCATACCCTTAGAGTACAAGCCACCGGCAGAATTGCCTGATGATGCCTACCCGTTGATACTTACTACTGAGCGCAGCCTTTATCACTATCATACTGGTACTCTAAGTCGGAGGGTGAATGGGCTGAATGTGTTGAAACAAGAAGAACTGGTGGAAATGAACCCTGTGGATGCTGAAGCTCTGGGAGTAAGCAATGGCGACGTAGTGAAAGTAACCTCCCGCCGGGGCGAAGTGACCGCCAGAGCCGAAGTTACATCAGCGTCACCACCCGGGGTGATTAGCATGAGTTTCCACTTCGCTGAGAACCCTACAAATGTAGTCACTAATCCCGCGGTTGATCCCACAGCCAAGATCCCCGAGCTTAAGGTATGCGCGGTGAAAGTGGAGAAGGCGCTTGCCGGAGTTGGAGGTAGCTGATGACAGAAATAACCTTGACAATTAACGAAAGGCAGGTTAAGGGGAACGAAGGTGATACTGTTCTTGACATCTGTCAAGCTAACGGTATCGATGTGCCAACCCTTTGCCATTTTAGAGGACTAAGCGATGTCGGTGCTTGTCGCCTGTGCGTAGTAGAAATTGAAAAGGAGAGACGACCGGTCCCCGCCTGTACTTACCCGGCACGGGATGGTTTGGTAGTACAAACACATACCGAGAAGTTAGAGAAATACCGCCGTCTGATTCTGGAGCTTCTCTTCACCGAGCGTAACCACCTATGTGCCTATTGTGTAGCCAGTGGTGATTGTGAATTACAAAATCTAGCTTATCAATATCAGATGGATAATACACGCTATCCCTATTCCTGGCCCTCACTGTCAGTGGACTCAGTAAATGACTATCTGGTCATTGACCATAACCGCTGCATTCTGTGTGGCAGGTGCATCAGGTTGTGCGATGAAATCACTGGCGTTCATGCACTCGATTTTGGTCACCGCGGCTGGAAAACTCTCGTCTGCGCGGATCTCAATCAACCGTTAGGAGAATCATCTTGCATTTCTTGCGGAGCTTGTGCTCAGGTTTGCCCTACCGGGGCGATATACGCTAAGTCCAGCGCTTACCAAGGCAGGCCAGATGAATGCGCCAAAGTCCATAGCGTTTGCTCTCTATGTGGGGTTGGCTGTGAAATTGATGCTCTGGTCAAGGACAACAGGTTAGTAAGAATCGACAGTCCTGAGCTTGCCGACGACCGGGGGCTGCTTTGTCATAAAGGACGCTTTGGTCAGCTCTATGACAAGCATGACAGGATTACGACCCCCTTGGTGCGCAATGATCATGGTCAGCTTGAGGCTTCCTCTTTAGATGAAGCCCTAAATAAGGTAAGCAAGAAGTTCAGCGAATTGAAAACGCGCTGTGGCAACGACAGTATTGCTGGCTTAGCCTCAAGCCAAACCTGCAACGAAACTCTGAAGGCATTTAGACAATTTATTACTGACACCATAGGCAGTCATCTAGTTGACACTCTTGATGGAGATGATTATCGAGTTATTACTCAGGGTATTGCCAACTTTCAAGACGGAGCAAAATTGAGCATCGAGACTTCGCTACAGGAAATACTCAAAGCCGATTGTCTATTATTAGCCGGCTGCAACCCGCTTGAAACCCATCCTGTAGTTGGCTCTCATACTCTACGAGCGGTGACCAAGAACGGGGCAAATCTCGTGCTTATTGACCCGATACGGAATGCCTTTTCCTTCCGCACATCTGTATGGTTGAAACCAACGGAAGATAAAGAGGAACTAACCGTCAACGCCTTGACTAAGGCAATCATTGATGGAGGCTTCGCAAAAGGTTCTACGGAGATGAAGAAGATTGCATCCTCAGTTAAGGATGTTAACGTAACCCGAGCCAGTGAGGAAGCTGGAATCAATGCCGATGACATGCACAGGGCTGCTGAAATGCTCGCCAAGTCTCAACACAGTATCATCATCTACGGGGAAGGCATCCTGCGGTATAGAAATCCTGGATTGGTAACATCTCTCCTCAACCTGGCAGCCATCTCCGGAAGCGAAGACGGAGGGAAGCCAGGAATCATATCACTGAAGCCTAAGGGAAATAGTCGAGGAGCCTGGGATATAGGTATGGCAGATCTACAGAATCCTGTCTTCACCAGCATAGGTAAAGACGGCGTAAAGGCTGTCTACCTCCTGCTTGCTGATGATTATGTTGATGAGCCAAGATTGCTGGATTACCTTAGGGGGATGGAATTTGTGGTTGTGCAAGCCAGCTATTCATCTCCTATCACTTCCACGGCCAATGTGGTTTTGCCGTCACCGACCTGGGCAGAAAGAGAGGGCAGCTACACAACATTAGATGGCATGGTCAAGTCAGCCGCTCGTCTTTTGCAGCCTCTTAGCGGGGTAAAACAGGATTGGGAGACAATCCAGGAAATCTCAACGCGCTTAAGAAGCAAGTAACTGCAAGGAGTTGGCGTTATGGCAAAGGTTAAACTAGCTACGGTTTGGTTGGAATGCTGCTCTGGTTGTCATATGTCCTTCTTGGACATTGACGAGGCGATAATCGACATATCCAAGCTCGTTGAGTTCACCAGAAGCCCTATAACCGACATAAAGGAGTTCTCACCGGTGGATGTTGGTATAGTAGAGGGCTCTGTGGGCAATACCGAAGAAGAGGAAACACTGAAGGAATTGAGGGCTAATTGCAAAATTCTGATGGCCTGGGGTGATTGCGCTTGCTTCGGTGGCGTGTGTGCCATGCGCAATACTTTCGATAAAGAAGAAGTGCTAAAACGCG
>CAZOQG010000079.1:0-7860 GCA_964582065.1 uncultured Dehalococcoidales bacterium | reverse complement strand
ATAAACAAAATCAGAGAAAGGAGGCCATGTGTCACTGATCACCTGAACCAGTACAATTTCTTGCGGCACGTCGTGAGAGATGTTAGACTGGCATGCCAACTGTACAGGCAAAAGGGTCACATGGGGAAATAGGAAATGAAAATCAGCGTGATGACCGACATCCTTGAGGCTAATGACCGCATCGCCAGCGCCAATAGGGAGGTCTTCGATAAGCACCGAAACCTGGTGCTTAACCTGATGAGTTCGGCAGGGTCGGGCAAGACGTGCTTGCTAGAGCTGACTGCCGAGGCGTTCAGCGGCAAGCTTCGCCTGGGGGTAATTGTTGGAGACATTGAAACCACCCGCGATTCAGAACGACTGGAAAGGCACCAGCTCCCTGTAGTCCAACTGACCACAGGTTCCGCCTGTCACCTCGATGCCAATATGATTTCCTCCGCTCTGCCCCACCTCGACCTGAGCCAGATAGATATCGTGATTATTGAAAACGTGGGTAACCTTGTCTGCCCCGCCGAGTTCAAGGTGGGGGAGGACGACAAGATCATGATACTAAGCGTAACCGAGGGGGATGAAAAGCCCCTCAAGTACCCACTAATGTTTCGCGAATCCACGCTGATGCTCATCAACAAGATCGATCTGCTACAAAACACCAATTTCAATTTGGAGGAGGCAAAGGCCAACGCGCGCAGGGTCAACCCTGACATAGAGATCATAGATATTTCTTGCACCACGGGCGAGGGAATCCCAGCCTGGATATCGTGGCTCACCCAGCGCTACCAAACCAAATTCGGGAACCTGAAACGTGCATGAGATGGCCATCGCCCAGAGCATAGTCAATATCGCCGTTGCTGCGGCTGAAAAGCAGAATGCCCGAAGAATTACCAAGGTCAACTTGGTAGTGGGAGAACTCAGGGGGATTGTCCCTATGCAGCTAACCTTCTGTTTTGGCCTGATAGCGGAGAATACCATTGCCAGCGGAGCCCATCTCGGCCTGGAGGTAACGCCCATAACAGCGACATGCAAGAAGTGTGGGGAGACCTTCATCGTCGAGGACTATCGCTATGTGTGCCCAAAATGCCAGAGCGGAGATGTCCAAACTGTAGGTGGAACAGAGCTCCGGCTAAGAAATATTGAAGTTGAATAACAAACTGTAAAGGAGGAAAACCATGACCAAGGCGGTCTATGAGAAGTTGGCCGACAAGCTAAGCTCCATAGGGGGATCACTGCCGGCCCTGAAGTGCAGGGAGTTCTTCGACCTGGCGGAGGAGCTTTTCACCCCCGAGGAGGCGGAGCTGGCCACCAACATGCCACCGAACGCCGTTTCGGCAGAGGTACTTGCCAAGGACATCGGCAGCGACCCGAAGAAGGTGGAGAAGCTTCTGGAAACCATGATTGACAAGGGACTGGTCGTCAGTCGCGACCACGGCGAGGTGAGAATCTACAGCCTGATGGTGCTCGTCCCCGGTATCTTCGAGATGCAGTTCATGAAGGGGGAAGTGAACGACCGCGCCAGGAAGCTGGCTCGCCTCTTTGAGGACTACTTCAACGCAGCCAACCAGCACACGGCGACCGCTCCCGCAGGCTTCACCGCTTTCCCTTTTGCCAGGGTGATCCCGGTGGAGGAGGAGATCCCCGCAGGCGTTGAGATTCATCCCTACGACAGAGTTTCGGAGTATGTCTCCAAGGCTGACTACATAGCGGTTAGCATCTGCTATTGCCGGCATCATGGTGAGTTGCTGGGCAACCCCTGCGACAAGCCCAAGGATGTGTGCATGAGCTTTGGCCCAAACGCCAAGTTCCTCGATGAGCGCGGCTTTGCAAGGCTCGTGTCCAAGGAGGAGGCGCTCGACATATTCAGCCGCTGCGAGGAACTGGGGCTCGTACATTGCTCCAGCAATATCGGCAACTACATCGACTTCATCTGCAATTGCTGTGGCTGCCACTGCGGCATCCTACGCAGTATCAAGAATGCAGCCATTCCCAGCATGGCTGCCAGTTCCGGCTTCATCATGACCGTCGATGAGGATGAGTGCATCGGCTGTGCCGCCTGCGTGGACATGTGCCAGATGGATGCCCTCACCATGGAGGGAGACACAGTGGTACGGTCTCAGGAGCGCTGTATTGGCTGTGGCGTATGCAAGTCGGTCTGCCCCACAGACGCGCTGAAGCTGGAACCAAGGGAGGGAGCGCCAGTGCCGCCTCTTAACCGGCAGGAGTTTAATGTAGCTATGATGTCTTCCCTGAGCCAGAACAGGTGACACCAGATATCGAGGCGATGTCGTAGGAGGGTGTTTAGCAACTCTGTTTTCTGTCATTCTGAGCCCTGCGGGGGAAGGGCTCAAAGTCATAATCTACGGTTAATAAACAAACGCGCATGGGCAGATGCCCGCCAACGAATCATGAAAATAGAGGTGAAGTCTACCTCGTGAGTGTCAGGTCCCAGATCTACCTCGTGAGTGTCAGGTCCCAGACCTGACCTGACATTGGGGAGCAGACTACCCGTAAGCGAGTGACCGGCACCAGACGTGATGATAGCAACCAAACATGTAGTGCGAGGCTTTAGCCTCGCCCAAAGCCGGCAACGCCAGAACAGAGGCTAGAGAGTAGCTGTGACAAGCAAGAGCAAGCAAGAATGGCGGGATACTACTTTGTCCTCCACATTGAAGCGCTTTCCTGAGAGACAGGAGGATTTCGAGACTACTTCAGGCATTCCGATTGACGCAGTTTATACCCCTGAGAACCTCAAGAGCTCTGATTATCACACATCCTTGAGCTATCCCGGCGAATATCCGTTTACCCGCGGCATTCAACCGACGATGTATCGGGGCAGGATATGGACGATGCGCCAATATGCCGGCTATGGGACCGCCGAAGAATCTAACCGCCGCTATCGCTATCTCCTGGAGCAAGGGCAGACTGGCTTGAGCGTTGCTTTCGACCTGCCAACTCAGATAGGTTATGACTCCGACCACCTGTTAGCTCGTGGAGAGGTTGGCAAGGTCGGGGTAGCCATTGACACTCTCCAGGATATGGAAATCCTGTTTAAGGATATACCTTTAGGCAAGATAAGCACCTCGATGACCATTAATGCCACCGCTCCTATCCTTCTTGCCATGTATATCGCTGTAGCCAAGAAACAGGGAATTGACCTGGCCAAACTGGACGGGACGACGCAAAATGATATCCTGAAGGAATACATTGCCCGGGGGACCTATATTTTCCCGCCTCGGCCATCAATGCGCCTGACCGCCGATATTTTCGCCTATTGCAGCCAGTGTCTTCCCCGCTGGAACACGATCAGCGTGGGTGGCTATCATATTAGAGAAGCCGGTGCCACAGCCGCTCAGGAGATTGCCTTTGCCTTGGCCAATGGCATTGCCTATGTCGAAACCGCCATAGGTGCTGGGATAGACGTAGATGCCTTTGCCGGCAGACTTTCGTGGATTTTCCAGACTAACAACAACTTCTTTGAGGAGATTGCCAAGCTCAGAGTAATTCGGAGAATGTGGGCTCAGATAATGAAGGAGAGATTCAAGGCTAAAGACGAACGCAGTTGGATGTTCCGCACCCATATTCAGACCGGGGGGTCAACGTTACCAGCCCAGCAACCCATGAATAACATCGTCAGGGCCACTGTCCAGGCGCTAGCCGCCGTACTAGGTGGGACGCAATCTCTGGCTGTTGCTTGCTATGACGAAGCTATTTGCCTTCCCACAGAAGAGTCAGTGCAAATGGCTTTGCGCATCCAGCAAATCCTAGCCTTTGAAAGCGGCATTGCTGATGTTGTCGACCCCGTTGGTGGTTCCTACTTTGTGGAAAATCTTGCCGCCACTCTGGAAACACAAGCAAACCGGTATATTGCCAAAATCGATAGTCTCGGTGGTGCCGTAGCCGCCATCGAGCAAGGGTTTCAACAAAGGGAAATTCAGGAAAGCTCTTATCGTTATCAGAAGGAAGTTGAAGAAGGCAAGAAGACCGTAGTTGGTGTTAACAAGTTTGTTTCCCCCTATCCTAAGATACCGAGCTTACCTCGACTGGACGCAGAGCGGGAAAGAAAGCAAGTGGAGTGTCTATCTCAAGTCAAAAAGAAGAGGGACAATTCGAAACTAACCCAGACGCTTAAGAGCCTGGAAGAAGTAGCTCGCAGCAGCGATAATACCATGCCCGCCTTCGTCGAATGTGTGGAGGCTTATGCTACTTTAGGCGAGATACGCGATGTGCTTCATCGTGTCTTCGGCAGCCAGAAGGAATTCTTGGTCTTCTAACCCGATCTTGGCAATCGAGTATACATCAGTCTGATTAGGAATCAGGGTGCCAAGCTCGACCTTTGGTTACGCACCCTTGGGGGTTCTCTTTACAAGGTGGATTGTTTCTGTTTCGGCGACTGTCTCGCCCTTCTGATTCTTGCAAATGCTGCGGTGCACCACGATCCCCCTGTCAGGGTTTTTGGTTTCCCTCTTCTCGATTACCTCCCCGTAAACCCTCAGGGTGTCTCCGGCTCTCAGCGGACTTGTAATCTTTACCTTGTCTATCCCAACCAGGGCAACCATGGTCTCCTCGTCCCAGAATCCACTCTGTTCCTCAAGCCCTCCCATAAAAAGGAGGGTTATCCTTCCCGGGCCAATCCTTGTTCCGAAGGCAGTCTTCTTGGCTTCTTCTTCGTCCCAGAATAAGGGCAAGGTGAAACCGGCAAGCCCGATTATCGTATTTAGCATGCCCTCACTTATGGTCCTGCCCGGTGTTACGAATTTTTCTCCTACTTCGTAGTCTTCCCAATATTTCGACATGTTTCACCTCTTCAATGGAATCTCTTCGCTGAGTTTGCCGAGGCCAAGCTTAAGCTTAACCTTAATCTAAATCTAACCCTATCCCA
This sequence comes from uncultured Dehalococcoidales bacterium, assembly GCA_964582065.1. Taxonomy (GTDB): domain Bacteria; phylum Chloroflexota; class Dehalococcoidia; order GIF9; family UBA5629; genus JACNFS01. The sequence goes on along the minus strand of CAZOQG010000079.1, from coordinate 2,990 downwards.
GGTCTCTGCCCAAAACGGCCACGGCGCTTACCTGAGGAGGGCCACCAAAGGTGTGTGATAAGCCGAGCTTCACATCCTTTAGCTGACGCTCTGGCATTTGAGCCTTGCCCTGCATTTGCTTGTAGACTTCGTAGGTCATTCTCAGGCCGCTGGCCCCCACCGGATGCCCGAAGCATTTCAACCCACCATCAGTATTTACCGGTAGCCCTCCAGTGAGTTCAAAGAAACCAGCATCAATGTCTTCCTTGGCCTTGCCCGGAGCACTGAAGCCAAAGTTCTCATAAATGATAAGCTCGGTGATGGAAAAGCAGTCGTGAACTACAGCAATGTCAAGCTCCTCACGCGGGTTGCTTATCCCGGCTTGCTCATAGGCCTGACGGGAAGAATCACCTAGGGAGTCCCAGGTAAGCCAGTCAAATTTAGGGCGAGTATGAGGCAGCAGGCAATCGAAGGATTGTCCTAAGCCTTTTATATAGACGGGGTCATCTCTGAATTTCTTAGCTTGGCTGGCTGGAACCAGGATGGCTGCCGCTGCACCGTCACTGTTGCCACAACAATCAAACAGCCCTAAAGGCCAGGCGATAATAGGAGCATTGAGCACCTGCTCCAGTGTTATTCTATTATGAAAATGGGCTTTGGGGGACAGGCTACCATTGTAATGATTCTTGACTTCAATCTTGCCAATAGTCGCCTTGCCTTCTTCGGGACTTAGTCCATAAGTATGAAAATACCTGGTAGCAATAAGGGCGAAGGAGCCTGGTGAAGTGCGCCGTGCCTCCAACACCGGCCCCATACCTCGGCCGGTGCCAAGTCCAGGGAAACCAGTATCCTTCAGCTTTTCTACGCCGAGAGCCAGCACAATATCATACATTCCGCAAGCCACGCCAAAACAGGCATTCCTTATAGTCTCGTGACCGGTAGCACACCAGTTCTCCACCCGAGTTATGGGAATACGGCGAAGTTTCAGCGGGTTGGCTGCATGGGTAGCTCCTATGCCAATCGCTGGAGCGGTTACCGTTCCAAACCAGCAAGCCTGGATATCTCCTGGACCAATGCCTGCATCCTCGTAGGCTTCATAGGCAGCCTCTATAGCCAAATCATCAAGACCTGCATCCCAGCGCTCCCCAAACTTAGAACAACCCATGCCTACTATAGCAACTTTGTCTTTTATGCTCTCCATCTGCACTTTCTCCTTATCTTACCGGGCGGCATTTCCAGAAATAGTTGTACATGCCGGCTCCTTCGTAAATTCTTCTAAATGTCATTTCCACTGGCATGCCAATTTTGATCTCGCCGGTATCACAGTCCGTCATCATGCTGTATATTCTAGCATTGTCTAACTCAGATTCAATGACTATTTGTGGCACTACCGGGTCATCGCTTCTGCCAGCCAGGTTATCCAGGGAATAGGTGAATACCTTCCCCCTGTTGTCCGATAGCCTTACCTCCTCATAATTGTCTTTAGCCCGGCACTCATAACATACCCTCTGTATAGGAAAGGTAACGAGTCCACAACTCTTGCACCTACTGCCATGAAGGCGGATAGATGAATTGCGTTCTCGCCAGCTAACGCTTGCTGATGGAAAGAGACGGAAAGGTTCACCGGGCTGGGGTTCCAATAATCCACGGTAACTGAGGTATCTTTCATAGCTAGCTAGTGGTTTCTTTGAAGCCAAAAAACCTTTCACCGCACGTCTGCTATGCTTGATTTTGTCTACCTCGTCCGTAACCTGGAGAAGAAAGGCATCACTGCCGTCTCCGTAGCTTGCCAGGAGGACTGTGTCACCTGCGTTGGCTTCCTCTAAAGCTGCCACCAACATCAGCAAAGCATGAGCGCAGCCGCAGATTCCCAGCTTATCAATTAGCAAATCCTGAAGTTGAGTTTTCGGGTCAAAGCCCAGGCTTCTAGCAAGCTGTTGCTGAGCTCTGACGCTGGGCGCATAGAGCACGAGCTTACTAATAGCCTCAGCGGAGAGGTTCTCCTTTTTCATTAGACTTGAGATTGCTTTACGTGTATTTTCAGTGTAGCCATGCTCAATTATGAAGCGGTCTTCCCAGGACTGGACATAAATGTCCTTGTCCAATCTCCACACATCGTACATCTCGTTAGATATAGAATAACTGGCTTCAATAGTGGCGATTGGTTTGCCGATGTCGCTAACCAACAAAGCCACCGCAGCATCACCAAAGCTTTGCTCATAGTCTGAACGAGGATAGGCTAAGCGGCAATCAGAGGCGGTAACCAACATGCTTTGAGCTGAGCCGCTATTAACTGCATCCAGTGCCGCTCTCAAGGCAGTGGTCCCTGCCCGCAAGCTATTGCTGTGATCAGCAGTGATAATCTCAGAGCTTAAATCGACGGCAGCAGCCACCAAGGTCGAGCATTGCTTTTCCCGAAATGGCTCTGTCGTAGAAGCAAAATACAAGCCGTCTACACTGTCACGGTCAGCGCCAACAAGGCAATCAAAAGCGGCCTCCACTGCCATGGTGACTGCATCTTCATCATGATTGGCTACGCTTCGTTCACCACCCAAAGAGCGCCTGCCCCAGGCACCAGCTATGGTGTCTCGATTCAATCGCCACAATGGGATATAAGCTCCGTAGGAAATGATTCCAGACATTAAAAGCCTCCTTGTATTGCAGACTGAACTTGAATCGAATAGGTCCTTTTAGGACTGGTTGCACAAATTAATGGAAACGGGAGCCAATTCTTTTTCCCTCGGGAAGTTCAGCTCGTTGAAAGATATTATAACACAGAATTTTCAGCCCGCGGAGATTTTGTCTAGCGTCCCATTAACCCGTGCTTTGCTTTGGAGTAATATGCAGGTACAGGTCTTTGACCTGGCCGAAGCTCACCCTCACCCTAACCTCTCCCATCAAGGGAGAGGAAATAAACGAACAGACCTGAGGTTCCTTAATCCATGAGTGCAGATTTAAAAGGCTGACCTCAAGGGTGCTAAGCTAGATTCACAGATTTTTGTGTCATTGCG
>CAZOQG010000078.1:0-7911 GCA_964582065.1 uncultured Dehalococcoidales bacterium | reverse complement strand
CCTCCCAAATCACACTCCGGCTTCTGTTCACCTGCCCGGGCAAAGTGTACGACCTATGATGCCCAGCAGAAGTTCGATATTGTGGTCTCGCCAGAAAATATCCACTACCCGATATCTGTGGTGCGTTCCGTTTTTGCTGACGTCGGGCACAAATCAGCAAACAATCAGGACTATGAAGTGATAGAAGGCTATTTCAGTTGCCCAATTGTACTTTGGCGCGTTTTGCCATTGCGAGGCACGCAATTGCCACGGCAATGTCGGTGAGGCTCTGGGGGAGTGCTTCGTTTCACCTCACCCCCGTCCACCGAGATTGCTTCGCTTCGCTCGCAATGACAGTATGGTTTTGCCGAGATTTCTTCATCGCTTATGCTCCTCACAATGACAGTGGCACTTTAGCCTCGCCCGCCACCCTTGTTTAGATATAGAAGAGCCAATTCACTCATCGAAGCAGGACTGCTTGGCCTCTTCCCACAGGGCGTTTTGCTCATCAAAAGACAGACTACCGAAACTAACGCCTCGCTTGCGGCAAACCTCTTCCATGTAGGAAAAGCGCTGATAGAAGCGCTGGTTAGCCGACCGGAGCGCCGTCTCCAAGTCTATGTTTAGCCTGCGGGCAACGTTAGCTAGAGTAAAAAGCAAATCGCCGAATTCTTCGGCCATCTTCTGCTGGTCAGGGGCTTGCTCAATCTCGGCTACCTCCTCAGCCACTTTGTCTATGATTTCTGCTACCTTCACCCAGTCGAACCCGACTCCAGCCACCCGCCGCTGAATCGACTGGCTGTAGGCTAGAGCTGGCATCTGCTTCGGTACGCTCGATAAGAGCGAGTCGCCTTCCTGTCGCTCCTCCTGCTTCAAGGCCTCCCAGTTTAGCTCTACCTCCGCGGCATCCTTCACTCTATCACCGCCAAAAACGTGAGGGTGACGATGAATCAGCTTGTTGCTGATGCCTCGGACTACATCCTCAATTTCGAATTCCCCATCCTCAGCGGCAATCTGAGCATGAAGCATAATCTGAAGCAGAAGGTCGCCCAGTTCATCACAGAGCTTTTGCGGAGCCGCCTCCTCCAGGGCCTGCAAAACCTCATAGCATTCCTCAATCAAGTACGGTCTTAGCGAGGCATGGGTTTGTTTCCTGTCCCAAGGGCAGCCATCCGGGGCTCGCAGCCTGGCAACAATCCCTTTCAACCCGGCAAAGCTGCCTAGACTCTTGTCTTCAGGCAAAACATAACCTCCATAGAAAACTCGAGCTGTTTAGCCGAATTATAAGCGGGGCAGTTCTCAATTGCCAATTTCCCAAATAATAAGCCCCCTGAAAAACTTACTTCCTTATCTCAGGGGGCTGGCTTGCCAACACGGACGGTGACAGTACCTATCTTCGCATGCCCATGAACATCAGAACGAAGTAGAAGAGCTGAGCCACTGCCTGGAGCGTGGCGGCCACATAGGTCATGGCAGCAGCAGACAGAACAGCGCTGGCGCCATTGTACTCCTGAACGGAAACCATCCCCGTGCTGCGCAGCATTTGCCTGGCCCGGTTGCTGGCATTAAACTCCACAGGCAGGGTGATCAGGCTGAAAAGCACAGCCAGGGAAAAAAGGAAAATGCCTGCCAGGACCGCATAGGACCCAAACTCGCTACCACTGAACAGGTAAATAAGAAAGCCCAAAATCACAAAAACGAAGCCGAGATTACTGCCCAAGCTGGCCGCGGGCACCAAAGAGGTACGGAACCTGAGAAAAGCATACCCAACCTGGTCCTGAACCGCATGCCCTACCTCATGAGCCACAATTCCTAAAGCTGCTACAGATGGCGTGTTGGCCACCGCCGGCGAAAGCCGCAACACTTTCTTCCTTGGGTCATAGTGGTCACCCAGTCTGCCTTTCACGCCTTCAACCTTGACATTATTCAGGCCGTTAGCCCTGAGCAAAGTCCGGGCTGCTTCAGCCCCGGTGACACGCTGTGAGTTAGCTATCTTAGAATACTTTTTGAAAGCTGAACTGACCTTCCTCTGGGCATAAATCATAAAAATGAGTGGGGGTAGCATAATAAGAAACCAAAGCGGGTCAAAGAAAAACATCGTCTACACCCCTCCTTGCACGGGACTCCCTACGTAGATTTTAATTCTAGCCAAAACGATAGACAAAGTCAAAGCAAAAGGCTGCCAACGAAATCACGCTGCCCTCGTATGAATTCCTCTGCTGACATTTCTCGCTTCCCCTCCAATTGAACCCAAAGTAGCCCCAACACTCCATCTGCGGTTTTAACTCCGATGGCCGCCGGCGCTGGCAGGGCCATGGCTATCACCCTACCGGGCTCGCCGGATTTTCCCGCATCTAGCGGAACCACCTTGCTGAGCTTCAACCGCTTACCCCGCCACCATGTGTAGGAGCCTGGCCAGGGATTAAAGGCTCGGACCCGCCACCACAGTTCTACGGCAGGAAGCTGCCAGTCCACCTCCCCATCCCCTTTAGCTATAACTTTGGTGTAACTAGCCGCACCTTCCTCCTGAAGTTGTGGCTTGATGCGTCCTTCAAGCCATGAGGGCAACGTCTCCATCAGCAATTGAGCACCAGCCTGAGCCAGCTTGACGGTGAGTGAACCAGTGGTATCGTCAGCAGATATTGACACGTTTGTCTGGCTCAGAATCGGGCCGCTATCCAGGCCGACGTCCATCAACATAATAGTGACCCCCGTAACCTCATCGCCCTGCAAAATAGCCGTGGCTATTGGCGATGAGCCTCGATATCGGGGCAGAAGCGAGGGGTGGACATTAAGGCAACCAAATTTGGGTAAAGCTAATACTCCCGGTGGGAGAATGTGTCCAAAGGCTGCCACCACAATCAGCTCAGGAACGAAACTAGCTAATCGGTCAACTGCGCTGGCAACCTTCAAGCTATCTGGTTGAATCACCTGGAGTCCCCGGGATGCCGCCAGTTGCTTTACCGGACACATAACCACCCGCTGTCCTCGCCCGGCCTTTTTATCAGGCTGCGTGTATACAGCGGCTACCCGGTAAGAGCCGCGCATCAAAGCCTCCAGGCTGGGAACGGCGAACTCCGGAGTGCCCATAAAAACAAGTCGTGTCGTCATGCCACACAATTTTAACAATTTTCCCCCTTATGTCAAAAACCCCCTTGACACGCCCAAAGACCGCTGTGCTACTCTAAGAAGGTCTCCGGAGTTGCTCTGCCTTATTCTTTTTGGTTTGTCCTCACCCTGCTGATTGTAGTTGGATGGGTAAACTGATACGCGATATCTCCCTGTAGAGCTTCTAGTTTCTTTCTCGGGGTTACAAGCCTAGCGTTTTGGTAAAGGGATGAATTGAGGTCAGCACAAGAAATCTGGGAAGCAGCTCTGGGAGAACTTCAACTCCAGGTCAACAAGCCAAATTATAATACTTGGCTTAAGGATACTACAGGCATAAGTTATCAAGATGACCTTTTTGTCGTCGGCGTTCCCAATGTTTTCATCGCCGAATGGTTAACAAATCGCCTATATTCCGTAATCGAACGCACCTTGGCCAGCATTACCGGCGGAAATCTTCATGTACAATTTCTGATTCAGCTTCCCGGCCAACCTGATACCCACCTAGCTCACGCTTGCCAAGCTGACGGAGGGACAAGCTCAAGGTCAAAGCAGTTGACCACACCACCCAAGGTTAACGCAGCGTATACGTTTAATACCTTTGTGACCGGCGAGTCCAACCGCCTAGCTTATGCAGCCGCTTTGGAGGTCGCCGAAGAGCCTGGACGTACCTACAATCCGCTTTTTATTTACGGTGACACCGGAGTAGGCAAGACACATCTGCTGCATGCCATTGCACACGCACTCAAGGCCAGTCGCCCGCGCATACTTTATGTCAATGCTGAGCAATTTACTAACCAGTTTGTAATTGCCCTCAAGAACCAGAAAACTGAGGACTTTCACCACAAGTTTAGGAGCGCTGATGTTCTCTTGGTTGATGATATCCAGTTCCTAAGCGGCAAAGCCCAAACTCAGGAATGCTTCTTCCACATTTTTAACGACCTCTACGATAACAACTGCCAAATTGTGATCACAAGCGACCATTCCCCCAAAGCTATGTCCGCAGTCACCAAAAGACTGAGGTCCCGTTTTGAATGGGGCCTTATCGCCGACATGCGGCCCCCCGATTTGGAAACACGGCTAACCATCCTAGGGAATAAGGCAGGGCGGCTAAAGATGTCCATCTCGTCGGAAGTATTGCAATTTCTAGCAACACAGTTTCAGCAGAATGTTCGTGAGCTAGAAGGTGCCTTGAACAGGGTAATCACCTACGCGAAGCTAAGCGGCGCAAAATTGGACATCCAAGTAGCCGCGGAGGCAGTGCAAGACCTGGTAGAGAACGACAATCAACAGGAAACCATGGCCACACCCAAGCGCATTATGGACGCCGTAGCCAATTACTACGGCGTTACCCTTGAAGCGCTAACAGGCACACGGAGAGATAAGAAAACCGCTTTCCCTCGCCAGGTTGCGATGTACTTGCTACGGGAACACAACCACTCCGCCTTGGCTGAAATCGGCAGAATGCTAGGAGGCAGAGACCACACAACTATACTACACGGTTATGAAAAGATAGCCGCTGAAGTCACCATTAACTCCCAACTCAGTAAGTCAATCGAGGAGATTCGTCAACACCTCAGCACCAAAAGGCCTTCAGCTTGATTTAGCGCTTGTGGAAAACTAGCGCCAAATCGTGCATAATTCCACCATTGTGTGTATAACCGCAGCAGATTCCCGTATCACCCTGTTATATTCATTAAGACATGGTTTATCCACCTAGACACTTGTCTTAATTAGTATTATTACTTTCCTTATCATTACTTAACATAGGGAATAATATAATAGTGGATAGGGTTGAAATTATAGCAAAAGCTGGGGATGGTGGAGATGGCATGGCTGGCTTTCGGCGAGAGAAGTTTGTGCCATTTGGTGGTCCTGATGGAGGCGACGGTGGTGCGGGTGGTAATGTGTATATTACGACTGATAGAGGTGTCAGTACTCTGGGAGAGTTCAGGCATAAGCGGCGATTCAAGGCGGCAGCCGGGAAAAATGGAGGTAAGCAGAAGAGGCACGGTGCTGGGGGTGATGACCTTGTAATTATGGTGGCTCTAGGGACTATTATATCTCTCGAGGAAGAAGGGCAAGAAATGCTGCTGGCTGACTTGAGCCAACAGGGACAGAAGGTCTTGGTGGCTAAGGGGGGCAATGGTGGGTTGGGTAATCCTCACTTTGCTACAGCCAGAAACCAGGCTCCTAGAATAGCTACTAAGGGGGGAAGAGGAGAGGAGCGCCGCCTTATTCTCGATCTCAAACTGATTGCCGACGTGGGTCTTATTGGGTATCCTAATGTAGGCAAATCGACTCTTTTGGCGGCTATGTCGAAAGCGAAGCCGAAGATAGCTGATTATCCTTTCACTACCTGTGAGCCAGTTCTGGGTGTGGCTGAGGTGGGGATGAAGACGTTTGTTGTGGCAGAAATCCCTGGACTTATAGACGGTGCTCATCTTGGCAGAGGACTTGGGCATGATTTTCTCCGCCACGTGGAAAGGACCAGAGTTTTACTTCATCTACTAGACGGCAGCTCTCCGTCTGTGACTGATGACATGAACAACCTGAATACAGAGTTGGCTCTGTATGAACCAACTTTGGCGCAAAAACGCCAGATCGTCGCAGTGAACAAAATAGACTTGGCTGAGGTTCAGGCTCGGCTGCCAGAGCTAAAGCAAACGCTTGGCTCTGTGGGGGTGACGGTTTTCTTCATTTCGGCGGTTACCAGACAGGGTGTGCCTGAGCTCCTCTGTGCAGTAGCTGAAATGGTGGACATGGCTGGAGAGGAAGAGACTATCTCTGATAAACCGCTACAGGTGTTTCGGCCAAAGCCCAAGGCGAGGCGGCGTAAATGGATATAGGTGTACTGGGCGGGACTTTTGACCCTATCCATTTGGGGCATCTGATGATAGCTGAAGAGGCTAGGCTGAGTCTTGGGCTGGCACAAGTGCTTTTTGTTCCTGCTGGGCAGCCAGTGTTTAAGCCGGATAGGGCTATTACTCCGGTGCTGCACCGTTTAGAGATGGTGAAGCGGGCCATTGCCGCTAACCCTTGTTTCGAGCTTTCGACCACTGAGGTAGACCGCTCCGGGCCGTCTTATGCTGTGGATACTATAGCTATTCTGCAACAGCAGTTGGGCGCGGAAGCGAGGTTTTTCTTCTTGTTAGGTTGGGATGCTTTGGTTGAGCTTCCTCAGTGGAAGGAGCCAACCAAACTGGTTCAGCTCTGCCAGCTGGTGGCTGTTCCCAGGCCGGACTGTGGCTCACCAGACCTAGAGGCTCTTGAAGCGTCTATTCCTGGAATAGCTGAAAGCGTCGTCTTACTCGATATTCCGCCTATTGACATCAGTTCTTCAGATATTCGCCAGCGAGTGGCTCAAGGGCTGTCTATTCGGCATCTGGTGTCTGGAGGCGTGGAGGAGTATATACAGGAAGAGAAGTTATATCGGCAAGGAGAAACAGCAAATGGTGACGGTGATAGAGGCGATAAGGAGTAGACGTAGCATTCGAGAGTATAGGCCTGATCCGGTGCCCGATGACATTATCGCGGAGCTTTTGGAGTGTGCTCGCCTAGCACCTTCGGCACACAACTCTCAGCCGTGGAGGTTTATTATTCTGAAGGACGTGACTATCAAGAAAAAGCTGAGGCAGCATGCGTATGGGCTCCGTTTTGTCGAGTTGGCTCCGTGCATAATCGTCTGCTGCGTTGACCTTACTGCCTATGCACCAGGAACCACTATTCAACGCCTCAAGGAGCTGCGAATCAGTGGCGTTCTTGATGATATTGGTGACACAAGCTATGTTCCGCTACCGCTTCGGGATGACACCGGTGACAATGAGCCATATGTGTATCTTGGTCAGTGCAAATTCAATAGTGCCATAGCTACGGAGCACATTGTACTTGGCGCGCTGGCTTTTGGGCTTGGCACTTGCTGGATACATATGTTTGAGCCTGAAAAGGTGCATCAACTGCTTAATCTTCCCCATACTGTAGCTGTAGTCAGCCTCCTAGCTCTTGGTTATCCTGCCCAAGACCCACCGCCCCGCCCCCGCATCCCTCTGAAAAGCATTGTATTGACACCGATTCCGGAGGCATGGTCGCTAGAAACTACCGGGGAAGGCGGCTGGAAGCATTCCTGAACTTTGGGCGGCATCTGGAAAGCTAGATGTCCAGGTTTCTCACGCTTTTGGCGTGGGCCTGGATGAAGGATTTTCGCGGCGGGACTTCACTGCCCATCAGCATATGGAAGACATGGTCGGCTGCCATAGCATCCCTAATTTCCACCTTGAGCAGAGTTCGCGAGGCTGGATTCATAGTAGTTTCCCATAGTTGCTCCGCGCTCATTTCTCCCAGTCCCTTATAGCGCTGGAGTTCCGATTTGTTGCCCTTCAATTCCTTGAGTTTGGCGTCTTTTTCCTTTTCCGAGTATGTCCAGAATCGTTGCTTACCTGCCCGGATACAGTAAAGAGGTGGCTGGGCAATAAACAGGTGGCCTTGACTGACTAGCTCGACCATATTGCGGTAGAAGAAGGTGAGAAGAAGTGTTCGGATATGGGAACCGTCGACATCGGCATCAGTCATGATGATTATGCGGTGGTAACGTAGTCTGGAAAAGTCTAGCTGGTCGCCGACGCCGGCCCCTAGTGCGGTGATGATGGCTCGAATCTCTTCGTGTTCGAAGACCTTGTCTTTGCGAGCCTTTTCCACATTAAGAATCTTGCCTCGCAGCGGCAGAATGGCTTGGAAGCGGCGGTCGCGACCTTGCTTGGCTGAGCCTCCGGCTGAGTCGCCTTCAACCAGGTAAAGCTCGCATTCGCGAGGATCGCTTTCCGAGCAACT
>CAZOQG010000077.1:0-7982 GCA_964582065.1 uncultured Dehalococcoidales bacterium | reverse complement strand
ACCCCACCGAGATTGCCGCGGCACTATGTGCCTCGCAACGACGAGAGGAGAGGCCATGTGTCACTGGTCACCTGAACCAGTACAGACGTTTGACTCCGTCCAGCATTTTCGCTACCATCCTTGTTTGGCCCTCAGCAATACTTGTTGGTGATTTGATTATTGCAGGTGGGCAAAGTCATGGAAGGCTGCAATAACCACCGAGCAAAGGGGATGGGATGAACACAACGGATTTCTTGAGCATCGCCAATGCTATCTGTCCTGACCGGCATGCAACGGTTTTCGAGGGCACAAGGCGGAGTTATGCTCAGATCAGAGAGCGGGTCAACAGGTTGAGCAATGCTTTTGCCGAGTTGGGAGTCAAGAAAGGCGACCGTGTGGCCATACTTCAAGTGAATTGCCCAGAATCTGTTGAGTCATACTATGCTGCAGCTCAGTTGGGTGCCATTTTTGTCCCTTTGAATTTCAGGGGCAAGCTCGACGAGCTAACCTACATGATAGGCAATGCTGAAGCCAAAATCGTGCTGGTAGGCAAGAGATACTTGGACATGGCACGTGCCATGCTACCTAATCTGTCTACTGTTGAACAATGCATTTCCATAGATAGTAAAGAGGCAGATATGCTTTTCTATGACGACCTGCTCACTTCGTCATCTGCTGATGCAGTGTTGTGTGACATAGGAGATGAGGATATCACCATTCTGATGTATACTGCGGGAACTACCGGACGACCCAAAGGCGTGCCGCTAAGGCATGACGGGTTCGTTAGTTATATTCTGGATAATGTAGACCCCGCCAGCCCAGATATAGAGGAGAGAAACCTTTTGACAGTGCCTCTATATCATGTAGCCGCCATTCAGGGGATGCTAGCTGCCATATACGGTGGTCGAACCCTAGTATTAATGAGGCAATTTGAGGTCAAGGAATGGCTTGAAAATGTACAATCGGAACGAGCTACCCGAGCAATGCTGGTGCCAACTATGCTAAAGACTATTGTAGACTACCCGGAGTTTGAGGACTATGACTTGAGCAGTCTACAAGTAATAACCTACGGTGCAGCCTCGATGCCACTTGAGGTCATTAGCAAAGCTATGAAGGTAATGCCCTGGGTGAGATTCATTAATGCCTTTGGGCAAACGGAAACCGCCTCGACAATAACAACTCTGGGCCCAGAAGACCACATTATTGAAGGAACCGAAGAGGAAAAGGAGAAAAAGCTGAAGAGACTTGCCCAGTCAATCGGCAAGCCATTACCCGACGTGGAGGTGAAGATTGTTGATGATGAGGGGAAAGAATTGCCTCCGTTTGAGGTCGGGGAGATTGTGACCAGAGGCCATCGGATAATGACAGGCTACTGGCATGACGAAGAAAAGACAGCGCAGGCCTTCACCCCCGATGGATGGCTAATCACCAGCGACAGGGGATGGATAGATGACGAGGGATATATATTCTTGGCTGGTCGTGGCGATGATATGATCATTAGAGGGGGTGAAAACATCTCACCAGAGGAAGTCGAGGATGTGCTTCATTCTCATCCCAAGATAGAGGAGGCCGCAGTAATCGGTGTGCCGGACTCAGAGTGGGGGCAACAGCCCAGGGCTATTGTAGTACTCAAGAAAGGGGAAGCTGCCAGCGCCGAAGAGATTATGGAACATTGCCGCTCCAGGCTGGCAGGCTTCAAGCGTCCCAGGTCGGCAGTATTTGTTGATTCGCTGCCACGTAATTCTATTGGCAAAGTGCTCAGAAAGACACTTCGCGAACAATATGGAGTGTCTTAGGCTTTGGCTTCCAAAGCCTTTGAGACTAGAATACTTCAGGAGGTTGAAACGAGGATGGCCAATCAGATAGGCAAAAGATATGTTTGCAAGAAGTGTGGCTTAGAGTTTATTGTTACCAGAGCCGGTGATGGTACACTAACCTGCTGTGGTCAGCCAATGGAACTGAAGAAATAGCCCTATCAAACGTGGGCTTTGGCAAACTAAATGAGGAGACAGCACGATGAATCAATTAGGTAAGAGGTTCAAATGCCCAGTTTGCAGCACCGAAGTGCTCTGTACCAAGGCTGGTGAAGGGGCGGTTACCTGCTGCGGTCAGGAAATGGAACTTCAAGAACCGCGGCCTTTGCCCTCATCTGATTAAGCGCCTGTAGGCATTGGAGCAATCGGGAATTGTTGGGTCCAGGCGAAGACAAGTTCAGTTGATATATTATTGAGGAAGGCGTCATTACCTAGAAACCTCTTCTCCACACGATTTGCCCGCCGACTATACTCATTTCAACCTCTAAATCCTTAATATCCCTAAGGGCGACTTCGGTAGGGTCACCACGCAATACTACAAGGTCGGCAAGCTTGCCTGGCACTATGGAGCCCTTAATAGCCTCTTCAAAACAGGCATAAGCGGGGCACTGGGTATACATCAGCAGTCCTTGTAAGGGCGATATACTCTGTTCAGGAAAGAAGTATTGCCCAGTGTCTGTCATTCGGGAAACGGCGGCATAAATACCGATTAGCGGATTTGGGGGCACCACTGGACAGTCTGAACTGGCTGCCACCTTGAGGCCAGCCTTAATAAGGGTGGCTACAGGATATAGATGCTTGAGTTGCGCGTGTGGCACTGTTTTGAGATACCTTTGGCCACTGTAGTAGATGAAAGCTGGCTGGGTAACCACAACGGCCTCAAGCGAGGCTAGTCGTTTCGCCATTTCTGGCGTGCATACCGAGCAATGCTCGACACGATGGCGATGGCCTGCGCGAGGTAACTTCTGGAGAGCATATTCCAAAGCCGAGCAGGCCGCCTCTACTGTAGTCTCCTCAACGGCATGCAGAGCAACTTGTAAGCCCGATTGGTGAATCTCAAATACCTTCTGGTTTAGCTCTACCTGAGGGGGATTAAGCTGACCTCTGGTCTCGTCCAGGATTATTTTTATTGCCCCCAGGCGGAGTTGGCTATCGCCTGTTCTGGAAGCGAAGCCTTGCTCTTGACACTGGCTGAGAGCTTCCGCTCCCAACATCATATTGACTCTAAGTCGCAACTTCCTCTGGCGCTTCCAGCGCTGGAACATTTGCCAGCGTCGGAGATCGTTGTGCGGAGAAGCGTCCTGTATCGAAGTTATGCCCAAGGACAGAAGTCTTTCGTTTGCCAGTTCCATCCCCTGTTCCAACTCGTTATCATCCAAGGGCGGCAGTACCTTTGCCAGATAATCGCTCATGCCATAAAGCAAGCCGTTTGGCTCTCCGGTTTCTAAATCTCGCTCGATCATACCACCAGGTGGCTCGGGAGTTTCGTTGCAGATGCCAGCAAGTGCCAGAGCCAGACTGTTCAGGACATGAGCATGTCCTGAACGATGAGTCAGTTTGATAGGATGGGAAGCCGCAGCCTCATCCAGTTCCCAGCGTGTAGGATGGCGTTTCTCGGCCAGGTAGAACTCGTTGTAGCCCCTAGCTGTTATCCAGCTTCCTAATGGCAAATCCTTAGATAGTTTTCGAAGCTTGGCTTGAATGTCGGAGATGGAATGCACCGCAGCTGGGCTCAGATCGGGACTAAGCAGGCTTTCAGCAAAGGCAACCAGATGGCAATGGGCATCGTTGAAGCCAGGAAGAACTGTCTTGCCGCGGCAATCTATAGCCTTCGTTCCGGCACCTCTCAGTTCATTGATAGCCTCGTTCCCTGATATCCTGACTATCTTGCCGTTCTGAACAGCAACTAGCTCGGCTTTGGGGGAATGAGGGTCCAAGGTTAGCACGTTGGCGTTGTAGAGGATGAGGTCGGCAGTCAGGTTGGCCATGATCTACGGACTACTCCTGTTCAGCGATGAGGGTGATGATCTTCGGAAAAATGTAAGTTGCCAGGTCACGCCTGGAGCCGCCGCAAAGGATAGTTATTAGTCTACCGCGGCAGACTGTGTCAGCGGTGGACTTGATTATTCTGGCGATTTCTACATGACAGTCCTTTGTCAATCCCTTGTCCCCATATTCTCCTAGGGTAGCATCGTAGCCGAACTCCCAGAATATGAGTTCTGGATTAAAAGTGCTCACTCGAGGCACGAAGGCCTGCCTGACTCTTCGAAGGTAACCTTTATCATTTATTCCATGGGGGACACGAACATCAACATTGTTATTACCATCACAGTGATTCTGAGAGCAGAAGCAGATATGAAGTACTTCTTTATCTTGACCGAAGATATCTCTGGTGCCATCGCCATGATGGCTATCGGTATCCACTATGGCAAATCTTGTTCCCCCCTTTTCTCTTAGTGCAGCTATAGCTACGGCAGCGCCGTTAAAGTAACACATCCCACCAAAGTAGCTTCTGCCAGCATGATGGTCACCAAAGCCTGTGAAAATGAAGGCATTATCGATGTTTCCCAGGCGTATTTGTTCAGCGGCCTGAACAGTTCCTCCAGCCGAGTACGAAGCCGCCTCGAAATACCCAGTGCCTTTCACCAAGTCTATCATGCCCTTTGAGTGCACCTTTGACAACATGTCCTCAGTCACCGGCTGCACATAATTGGTAGCATTTGCAAGTTGATAGACGCCGTCGTAGTAATGGACATTCTCTTTATCCAAGATATTTATCAGAGCCTGGGGGAAATCACTTAATCTCTGGCCCTGAAAGTAAGGTAGGAAGATACCAGGTCTTTTCTTTGAAAGCATTTCTGTTTTCGAGAAAAAGAGTAGCGTTCATCAGACTTGGGGGCCCAAGTGCGATGTTTCGACTAAGACGTTAGTCTCTTACTTTTTCCAGCCACGAGTTAAGCTCATTGTAAAAAGCCAGTGATTTCTCATCGGCAACGCGGGGCTGCATGAGATATGCTTCGGAAGGATGGTATAGCTGTTCCTCACCACAGGGATTCACGGCGAGCAAGGTATCTCTGATACCATCCCATTCTTCGTTCACAGGAAGGCCGACTTTTTGTAGTGCTGGGTCCAGGGTAGCGTCAACCAAAACCAACCTTCCATCTATATCCACCTTGCAGGCAAGGTGATAGCTTATGGGCATGGCTTTGGCTAGCTCCCTCAGTTCCGGAGGATAGAAAAGTTGAAACTCGTCCCATCTGTAGGGATAGACCGCATATAGCACTTCCAGTCCAATTCTTTGATACATATGACACAGCAGGAGATGTTTGGGTGTGCACGAACCTCTGTTAGCTTTGAGCATGTCCACACATTGTTCAGGGCCAGTGAGGTCTGGAATTACGGCATACCGTATATCTCTTATCCTATAGTAGATAGCTATCCTTGCGTCCCTGGGGCTCTTACCCTGCATCCACTCCTGTAACTTATCGTCAATAATGTCAGCCATAATTGCTCCTTCAAGCTTGACCCGTTTGGGGTTTTGCATCAAGTCAAGGAGGCAACGACAGCGTCAAAAGGAAACAGTGGCCAATTGCATTCGCCACGTGTGAACCACATCGCCACGAGATGTTAGGTATGCGTGAACAAAGACAATCAAGAGTATAGCCTGTGGGCAGCGCAACACCGAGAACCTAAAGGGACGAATACTTATCGCAGGGCAACCGCATTCCAGCCTGTACACCTTCTGAAGCCAGAGGTAGGAGCAACGAACCACACATTGCTGGTGAAGCGACTCCTTTCTATTCTCTAGACAACACCTCTTTATAGAAGTCGTAGATGCCTTTCTTGCCTCTTCCTCCGGTGTAGCCAGCTCTCACCATCATCCTTATCAGGGGATGCAGGTGACCTTTCTCCGGGCCGACTTCTACCATTCTGTCCTGCTCTGAGGATACACTGAGAGCCCACATCCCTGTATAGTCCCCGAGCTCAAGTGGTCCCATAGGAAGGTTGTAGCCCAACTTCAGCGCCTTGTCTATCTCTTCTGGAGAGGCAACTCGCTCCCATACCATCTGTACAGCTTCATTTGCCATCGCAACGTAGGCCCTGTTAGCCAAGAAGCCGAAGCTGAAGTCTTTACACACCACTGGCTCTTTGCCAAGCTTCTTGCATAGTGCTACCGCAATATCTACTGTTTCTCCAGAAGTGAGTGGCCCTTTGATCACCTCGACCAACTTCATGACAGCCACAGGGTTGAAGAAGTGCATGCCGACTACTTTGTCTGGTCTCTTAGTAGCGCCGGCCATCTCACTGAGATTCAGCCCTGATGTATTTGAAGCCAGGATGACGTCAGGGGGAGCATTCTCATCGAGCTGTTTGAAAATGCTCTTCTTCAAATCCAGATTCTCAAATACGGCTTCGATGACAAAGTGGGCATTCTTGGTTGCGTCAGGAATACTTGTAGTTCCCTTGATGCGGTCAACCACCTCATCCATCTGTGTTTGGGTCATCTTCCCTTTGTCAACAAAATGTCTTTTCAACCCATCCTTTATAAACTGGATTCCATTGTTTATGAATTCGTCCTTAACATCGGTAATTGTAACAGAGTATCCTCCTACAAACGCCAGAAGTTGGGCTATTTGAGAACCCATTGCCCCGGCACCTAGGACCGCGACTTGCCTAACGTTTTCCAGTTTCATTGAACTCGCCTCCATTCATAATCGATGTTTGAGATTATAGCAGACTTCCTGAGTACGACCAAGCGCAGCTGACACGCAAGTTACCGCAGCGATTGCCTGATACTAGGCATCAGCCAGGTAAATGCCAAGTTCATAGATGCTTTCTGCGATCGGCCCAATATGCGAGAAGTTGATTCTTTTCGAGAGACAGCCTTCAACGCCAATTGTGCGGTATTGGCTGAAGGCTACAAATTGGTTGCCCGATTCAAGTAACGCTTCCATCGCACGTTTACCCAGTCTTGCAGTTCATCAATCTGCTGTTGGGTAATGCTCCTGAACCTTCCCTGTTCCATTAAGTATTCCCTCAGTGGCCTTAGATTACCTCGTCGGGCAATGGATTCGCTAGCCGATGTGAGACGAAAGACGCCGCGCTCAATCTCATAAAGTACAACTAATCCGGTTTGTACTGCCAGCTCACCGATTCTGATGGTGTCGCTAAAGGGGAAGCGCCATCCCGGAGGACAGGGAGTGAATATGTGTATGAACCTGGTTCCCTCTATTGCCTTTGCTTTTCTGACTTTTTCGTAAAGGTCCAGCGGATAGGAAGCATTGGCAGTGGCAACATAGGGGATGCCGTGCGCTTCCATTATCGCCGTGATATCTTTCTGGCTCTGTTGCTTGCCCAGGATAGGCGTAGTACCTGAAAGAGCGCCCAAGGGGGTGGAACCAGAGCGTTGATTACCGGTGTTCATGTAGCCTTCATTATCGTAGCAGATATAGATGAAATCGGTCTGTCTTTCAGCAGCGCCGCTCAGCGCCTGGATTCCTATATCATGTGTGCCTCCATCGCCGGCCATAGCAACTACAGTCAATCCCTTTTTGCCCAGAGCTCTCAACCCGGCGGCCAGGCCAGTAGCCGATGCCCCTGTGGAGGGAAAAGGGGTATTTACACAGGGGACATTGACAGATGTTATCGGATACATGCCGTGCAATACTGTGAGGCAACTGGCCGGCACCGTGACAATGACCTGGCCTTCCAGCGCCTTTAGAATATGACGATAGGCCAAAGATAGGGCACAACCAGGGCATGTTCTGTTGCCTGGTAGTAGATACTCAACTTCGGTCAGGTTGACTGCGTTGGTTTTCAATATACAAACCCTCTCAAATATGACATATCCATTCGGGATATTCGCTGGTCAGAGCGCCTTCTTTCAGCAACGGCAGCGATTTGTTTACTGCGTCTGCCAGCTCTCTGGCTTTGACATCGCGTCCACCCAATCCAACGATGAAGTTTCGTATTACTGCATTTACATGAGTTCCATAGAGAGCTGACTTGATTTCTGAGCAGGTAGCTCCTTCCAACCCATAGCTGATGTTTTTATCAAAAACCAGGATAAGACGCGATTTCCTCAATGCCTTCACCAGATCCCCTTTAGGGAATGGTCTGAAAACTCGCAAGCCTAAAACACCTACCTTGTGGCCTTCTTCTCGAAGCATGTCTGCGGCCACCAGTGCC
>CAZOQG010000076.1:0-7987 GCA_964582065.1 uncultured Dehalococcoidales bacterium | reverse complement strand
ACCCCAGGCAGCACCGCTACCAGCACAAGCTCTTCCTGGGGGCACGATGAATTGTCGGAGGGCACAAAACAAAACATGTAGTGCGAGGCTTTAGCCTCGCCTGGGTCGGCGCGACAGGGGAGTCAAATTGGGCGACCTTAAAAGGTCGCGCTACGTTAGTTAGATGAGTATTGCTGGTCGGTATGCAGCCGGCTTAGGAACTGGGGCGATTGTCTAGCTTCCTAGCTCAGGGAGATCAGGCCTTTCTTGATAGCGGTGACGACCGCCTCGGTGCGAGCATTAGCATCGAGTTTGCGCAGTATGGAGGTTATATGGTTCTTGATGGTCTGTTCGCTGATATTAAGCGCGGCCGCAATCTGTTTGTTGAAATAGCCCTGCGCCATGTAGGTGAGGATTTCGGTTTCCCTGGGAGTCAGGGGGGAGACAAAAGCTTCGACTCCCTTTCCCCAGGAGAGGTCTTGAAACTGCTGTAGCACCTTATCAGCCACCTGAGGCTGGCGGAGGAGAGTGTCATTTATGGGGTGCTGGCCAGCGGCAGCTTTTCGAATTGTGGTGACCATCTCATCGGAGGAGACATCACGCCTTAGATAGGCGGCTGCCCGAGACTTAATTGCCTGAAAGAGTTCATTATCGTCGGGCTGGGGAGTCAAGAGTACCACTGCCACACTAGGTAGTTGCTGCTTCACCAATTTGGCTACGTCTGAGTCGCTATCGGCAGACAAATCGATGTCAAGGAGAACAACATCGGGGAACAAAGTGGTTAGAGACGATAAGAGCTCGTGACTGGTGCCAACTTCGCCACAGATTTCAATATCAGTTATCGGGTTCAGTGTGGAGCGTATCCCCTGGCGGAACAAAGGCTGCTGGTCAGCTATGACTACCTTTATTCTCTGGAGTCCTTCAACCATGGGCCACCCTGCAAATCGTTATTCATTGATATAGGTAACACATATTAGTACTTTATGTTCACTCTGCGTTCAGTGTAGCAGGTCAATAGGGGAATGTCAATCATTTGTTTCTTGACGCAGTGAGGCTGAATCTCGTAGAATGGTGTCTGCCTTTCAAACAAAACGCAAGGAGTGAGGTTTCCTTATGATGGAGCTGGTGAAAGACATGCTAGCGGGAGATGTGTTGGCTCTGGCGCGATTGATCACAAAGGTCGAGAGAGATGGTGGTGAAGTGCCTGAGATGATGAAGCTGGTTTATCCTCATTTGGGTAAGGCCTATTGCATAGGTTTGACCGGGCCGCCCGGGGCAGGCAAGAGCACCGTGGTCGACCGACTGACGGCGTTAATGAGGCAGCGGGGGTTCACAGTGGGTATAATTGCTGCTGACCCTACCAGCCCGTTTACTGGTGGGGCTGTGCTCGGCGACAGGATAAGGATGCAGCAACATTATCTTGATGATGGCGTTTTCATCCGTAGCATGGCGACACGTGGTAGTCAGGGGGGGTTACCGCGAAGTACCAGCGGTGTCATCAAGCTGCTGACCGCCTTTGGCAAAGACTTCGTCCTGGTGGAGACAGTAGGCGTAGGGCAGACTGAGCTGGATATTATGGAAAATGTAGACACCACAGTGGTGATTTTAACTCCTGAGGCTGGTGATACCATTCAGACGATGAAGGCGGGCTTATTCGAGATCGCTGACATTTTTGCGGTCAATAAGGCCGACCGCCCCGGAGCTGATAATCTGGTTACTGAACTGACGATGATGATCCACCTTTATGCGAGGCAAGGTTCGTGGCAGGTGCCGGTGATGGCCACTGAAGCCATCAACGACGTGGGCATTCAGGAACTATATGAGCACATCGAGAAACATCGTCAGACGTTGGAAGAAAGCGGTCGGTTGTCCCAGCGGCGCCAGGAACAGCGGCGGCGTGAATTCATGGAGATGGTGGAGCGCAGAGTTGCTGGTGAGATGTTGAGGTTAATTGAGCGGGACGAAGATATGAGCAGATATATGGCAATGGTGGAAGCTGGGCAGGTTGACCCCTATTCAGCAGCTGATGAAATCCTGCGGCCACGGACTTTGTTAGCTAGCTGGTCGCGGCAATTAGCGGAAAAGCGGCCCAACGATTAGGCCAATACCAAAGTGACCAAAAGGCGTAGTCAATCCCCCACGAAACCTACGAGTTCGCACCCTCCACGCAAATATGACGTCATTATTGTTGGTGGTGGGCCAGCAGGCCTTTTTGCTGCCTTGGAGCTATGCCAGACCGCTGGCGCCAATGTCCTGCTTCTGGAGAAGGGGAGAGATATTGACGCTCGCAAGTGCCCTCTTCAGGAGAAGGGCAAGCGGTGTGTGTCTTGCTCACCCTGTCATCTGGTTAGTGGTCTTGGCGGTGCCGGTGCCTTCAGCGATGGCAAGCTGACTTTGTCTTCGGAAGTGGGTGGTCGCTTGGGTGAGGTGTTGGGAGATGATCGAATGCAGGAGCTTATTGACTATGTGGACAGCGTTTACGTCAGATTTGGTGCCTCGGATAGGGTCTATGGTGTTGGTGAAGCCGTGGGTGAGCTTGGGCGACGGGCAGCTCTGGCAGATTTAAGACTGATTCCGGTGAAATTGCGCCATATTGGGACGGAGCGCTCACGCCAAGTGCTCAAAGCTATGCGGGACTTTATTGTTCGGGGAGTGGAGGTGAGGTTGGGTGAGGCGGTAGCAACCATCATAGTTGACAATGGGGTAGTGGTGGGAGTGGAAACGACTGGTGGGGAGCGGCTGGAGTGCCGCTATTTGATCTTGGCACCGGGGAGAGAAGGAGCGGAATGGTTGACGACGGAAGCTGGTCGACTGAAGCTAAGCCTGAAGTGCAATCCGGTTGATGTCGGTGTCAGGGTGGAGGTGCCAGCACCGGTGCTTGAGGAACTGACCTCGGTATTATATGAATCAAAGCTGGAGTTCTATTCCAAGAGTTTTGGTGACCGGATAAGGACATTCTGTATGTGCCCGGGCGGTGAAGTGATTATGGAATCAACCGGGGGTGCTGACCCGGTGATTACGGTTAATGGCGGCAGCTATGCCGAAAGTAAGACCGGAAACACGAATTTCGCTATCCTGGTGAGCACCACGTTTACCGAGCCATTTCATGAGCCCATTGCTTATGGAAAGTATCTGGCGCGACTCGCCAATCTTCTTAGCGGCGGTGTGCTGGTGCAGCGTTTGGGAGACCTGCTGGATGGTCATCGGTCGACGCCAGCTCGCATTAGGCGGAGCATTGTTGAGCCTACACTAACTGCGGCAACGCCGGGGGACCTGAGTTTTGCCCTTCCATATCGCCATCTTAAGGGCATAGTGGAGATGATTCAGGCAATGGGTAAGCTGGCTCCTGGAGTGGCATCTCGACATACCTTGCTTTATGGCATTGAAGTCAAGTTCTATTCCAGCCAGCTGGAGCTAAGCCCATGCCTGGAAACGGAAATCCCCAATATGTTCGCGGTTGGTGATGGCGCTGGGGTTAGCCGAGGGCTGGTTCAAGCTTCAGCCTGCGGCGTGGTGGTTGCCAGGGAGATATTGAGAAGGTTGGGTAAATAGAGATTGGTCAGTAACCTCTCCTGTCATTAGTATAAAGATTGATGGCTCTGAGCCCTTCACTTTTGCTAACCTGAAACTTAAAGGTTAAAAGTCAAAAACTAGAATGACAAATATAAAATGCAAAAATTATTTCTTGCCGTTTCGAGTTAGAATACTCGTGGCAAGTATGAATTCATCTTTGAATTGTGCTTTGTCATTTTGCATTTTTGTGTTTAACTTTTACATTGTCGCTCAGGGTGACAACTAAAGACAGTGGGCACAAATTAACTTGTTTCTTGGCATTGATTTAACTTCCAGTGAGACCAAGCCAAGTGCCTGCCTTGGTTTGAATGACAGGCTTGAAGTTGTTTACTATGGCCTGTTGAATAGTGACAGTGATATTGCCACCCAGGTAAGCATCAATTCACCTCGGGTAATAGCTATTGACGCTCCGCTAAGCTTGCCTCTAGGGTTACGTTGTCTGGAGGAGAGCTGTGGCTGTCGGCCGAAATCACCGTGGAAGGGGCGATGGTGTGAGCGAGAGCTGGTACATGCGGCGATCCCGTGCTATTTTACTGCCAAGAAGTCGATTATCAAACGAATGGTTCATCGGGGCATTTCACTTAAAGGCGCACTGAGTCGGCAGGGCTGTGCGGTTATTGAAGTTTATCCTTACGCCAGCAAAGTGCGGCTGTTTGGCAAGCCTGTTCCATCCAAGACTACGGCTTGGGGCCTACACTGGCTGAGGGAAAAGCTGAGCATCTTGCTGAATAGTCGCAATCCTTATTTGGACAAATGGAATCACGACCTCTGTGATGCGGCTGTAGCTGCCTATACGGGTTTTCTTTATGCGCATGAGAGGACTGAAGCCGTGGGCGGTGCTGAAGAAGGTATGATTTACCTCCCTAGAGATAGCTGCGGTCGTAGAGAAGGCGGTTAATCAGTATACTTCTGACATTGGTAGCTGTCTCGAGGTCGGCGCGGAGGCCGACGGTGAGGCGGCGCACCATAATGGCAACGAAAAGAGCCAGTAGACCCAGTGTCATCTCCACGGGCTGTTGGAGGCACCATGAAGACAGAGGCGCGAGGACGAGACCGACAGCTACTCCCAGTGGCAAGCTGTTACTCATCGGCCCACCGAGCATGAAACGTTCGCTGACCGTTTGACCAGGGGCCATAAAGCGGGGGATGGTCCTGATGAGGAACCCCATGATGGCAGGGATGAGGGCGAAAAGCAGCACCAGGTAGGCTCGTGGGGACTGGGTTATTGAGACGCCCGCAGTCAAGGCCACAATCATACCCAGGCCCGCAGTATTGCCTCTTTCGGCATCGAACTTCTGGAACACGGACCACATCTGTCCAGCCACAGCGGCCACTCCGGCTAAAGCTATTACGGCGAGGTGGAAATGAAAAATGAAGCCAATGAGGACAGGGATGACTCCTTTCAGAATGTCAACCAGTACCCCGGATAACCCCTCGAGGCGACCTACTTTACGCCACAGGGCAATATGTAAGTCCTCTTCCTGAGACAGGTCAATTCCTTTGGCACGACCCAGAAGAATCATGTAAGGCACTGAGCCGAGAAGATAAGCGCCTATTACCAAGGCAACGTCAGCTAAAACCACTTGGTCCTCCTCTTAAGTTTAGCGGAGAAATCGAAATCAGGAAACTCTGTTTCATGGCTAATCATCAACATAAGAGGCGATGCCAATAGCACCGGGGCCTATGTGGGCGGCAACAACCGCACTGACCTCGGTGACGTAGATATCCTGGCAGTCGAATTCACTGAGAAGACGACGTTCCAGTTCCCCGGCTTCATGTTCGAGGTCGCTATGAAGGACTATGGCGGTCAGCTTCTTGATTCCTGCCTTTTGCCTGATAGCTTTAACCAATCGTTCGATGCCCTGACTTCGGGTTCTGACCATTCCCAGGAGATGGGCATGTCCCACTCGGTTGGTTACCACTGGTTTGAGCTTGAGTAGAGAGGTTGCCCAGACACCTGCCTTGGGAGCTCTGCCACCTTTTTCCAGATATTTGAGCGTGTCAAGCACTAAGGTGATTTCAACCTTGGGGATAGCCTGGTGGACTCTCGACATGACCTCGCTCAGGTTCTTGCCCAAGCTGGAGGCGCGAGCCGCGATTAGGGCGATTATAGCTTGAGCCGCTGAGCCAGTGAAGCAGTCAACAAGCTCAATTCGGAGCCTGGGCAATTGTCCCTTGGCTGTGTCTATGGCGGATTGCATTGAGGAGAAGGTAGCACTATAGCTGGAGGCGACTGTGAGGCATATAATTTCCCTGCTCCTTTCGGCCAGACGTTGAAAGGTTTCAATAAATAGTCCAGGTGGCGGCGCCGAGGTTGTAAGGGTCTCATCAGCTCTCTGCAAAGAGTAAACCTGCTGGGGCGTAATATTCATGCCGTCTTGATAGGTCTTATCCTGGTTGTGGATGTTTAGGGGTACTATCTCAATTCCGTATTCGTTTTGGATTTCTCGGGGTAGGCAGCTAGCACTATCAGTGACGATGACAATACTTTCCATTCTGAGCCCCCTCGTGCCTCGGATAACTATGCTTAAACTAGCACTTCAGCAGCCTGTTGTCAATAGGTGTCAACGAGGGCATATCGGGCACGAGAAAAATTACGCTGGTGAAGGGGCACGCAGCCAACGGAGATGGCGCCAATGAAGACATTGAGCCACATTAGCTTCAAAGTCACTGAACTGATTGATTACTTTGGAGCCAAGCTTCAGTTCTCTATCGCTCTACTATTTCTGTCGAGTAGCCTTTGCTTTTTAGGTCCTTGATGATTTGGCTTGCGTCCTCAGTATCAAGATGGAGGCAGAGGTCGGCTTCTTTGCCTTCCAACGGTGGCATACTATGTAGGGCAACTATCTTCGCTCCCTGCTTTCCAACACACTCCAGAATTTCTTTCATAGCTTTAACTTCAGCGCCGTTGGAGACAACTAGACGAGCGCCCGGTACGCCTATTCCCAATACCGGATTCAGGATTTTGTAGAAGAAATCGTTGGTAGTGACTATGCCTACCAGGTTATGGTCTTCCTGCACTACCAAAGCACCTACGCCTTTGCTCTGTGCCAGACCGACAGCGCTTTCCACTGACATATCGGGAGAAACTGTGACCACATCCTTTGACATGATTTCTTTAACTGTCATCTTTGCCATAAGGTAATTGATTTCCCAGACACTCAAGCTGGTCGCTGCCGAAGGGCCTGCACGAACTATGCGTTCTTTGCTTACGATGCCTGCGAGCTTGCCTCTGTCGACTACCGGCAAACGACGGACATTGTGTGCGTCCATGATTTTCCTGGCTTCCATTATGGGGGTGTCGCTTGATACAGTAACCACATTCCAGTTCATAACGTCTCGAACTTTCATATTCTACCTCCCTCACCGTTTTGTGGTTATTGTATCACAGATTGTCAAGCCTTGAAAGGCTTAACATTGCTTGATTTGGGTAAAATTCTGCTTTTCCAACCATTGCTGGTTGTGGGCTGAGTATGATTGCTTTGGCCTAGCTTGTGTCATGGAGCTTTGGAATATGCTAGAATAGTTGGGACGTATGTAGGGAGATGCATGATGAGTCAAGGTCGTGAAGTCAATATAACAGTCAGAGTAACGACTATACGAGATGGAACGCAGGGGATCAGCATAGCTATGCCCGACCGATTGGTAGGTGAGTGGACAGATAGCGGCGCAAAATCGTTGGCTGTCACCGATGAGAATGGTATTCGTATCCGTGGGAAAGACGGCGCTCAGCGATATTTGCTGACCATGCCCGGGACGCCACTCCGGGGCCAGCAGCTTTCTGATACCGAAGCAACCATAGTCGTAACTCTGTGAGCTGGCTCGATATGTGCACTGTGAATTCTTCTGTCATATATGTCTTGGGACTTGTAGTATCCTGGGCTAGGAACCCCTTCATCTCCTGATAGGTGGGGTTTCGAAGGTTGCAACCACTACCACCCTTTCTCAGGCCAGATTCATAACCAGTCTTGTAGCCAGCTTGGTAACCTTTGTCTTCTCCCTGCAGCCAGGGTAATAATTGCCACGATGCCAGATAGGGTAACTGCTCTTTCATTGTGACCCCCAATGAACCTGCGCGACACTCCTTTTTAGCACAAGACAACCGCTATGTCTGTTCTTAGTTCACTTGGCAGCTGGTTGTCAGGCAAGAGATTCTTGACGATGAATGGCAAATAGAGTAGGCTATTAGTCTAAACCATGAAGGGAGCGACAGATACGATTTGTGGTGCCGGGGCATAAGAGGTGCTACTCTGGTGCCGGAAAACACCAGGGAGGCTATAGTAGCTGCGAGCAAAGAATTGCTTCAGGAGATTGTAGAAGCGAATGGGGTGGAAACAGGCGATGTGGCTTGCATTCTTTTTACCACCACTCCTGACCTTGATGCTGCGTTTCCGGCAGCGGCTGCCCGGGAGCTAGGCTGGACACAGGTTGCCTT
>CAZOQG010000075.1:0-8021 GCA_964582065.1 uncultured Dehalococcoidales bacterium | reverse complement strand
TCTGAACTAGATCATCGCTCGCAGTTCACGCCTGACATTCGCCGGGCTAGGGAATTAGGCAACAAGAGCCATATAAACCAGCAACTGCTTAAGAAAGCGTCAAGATTGCTAATCACGTGGTAACAAAAGAGCCACCTCCCCTTTCTTCAGGGGAAGCAGCAAAAAATGAACAAAAGTCAGTTTCGTTGTTACCCCGCGGCGGTTGGCCGAACCGTTATTCTGCTAGCCGAGTATGCTTTCAAGAACGGGCTTCTTGTCTGCAAGCTCTTTCATAGCGGGTAACCTTGCGAAGTAGTCAGAAGCAACCGTCCTTCTTTTCACGCCTGCACTTTTGGTCAGAATGTGCAGAGACTCAGCAACTAGGAGCAAAGTCTTCTTATTGTGAATGCCCATCCTGTCAAAGTGGCAATACAGAAGGCCATATGTATCTTCGAATTGCCCAGTGATGATATAATATCAATAAACTGGATCGGCAACGACTCGCTCTCACTAAGATAAGTAGCAGAACTATGGAACAACCACTAATAAGCCGGTATTGTGGCATTGAGGATAGTCACTGCGAGCACAAGATCTCCTACCAAGGTGATGGCACTTACTTCTTTGCTTATCCTTCCGGCAGCCATTGGCAGGACTTCTCCAGCCACTTACGTGACGAACTTGCAAGCAGGGGAATCAATGGACGTCGGTGGGAAGACATCGTCCAAGGGGAACTGATCTTTTGTAAAGTCTGCAAAGGGATACACAGCCATGATATGCTTGTAGCTGAAGTTACGGAAGCTAATGCTAATGTCCTGCTGGAAACAGGATACGCTATGGCTGTAGGACGTCTTCCAATACTACTAATTGATCAGAACCGCAAGAGGTGGGATCGTAGACTGTTAAGTACGCTGGAATCGTGCTACTACACCAATCGTGAAGGAATATATGACCACATATTCAAAGTTCAGGCAGAATATAAAAACGTTTCTGAAAGACCCAGTCATATACTCCCTATGTTAGAATCCACGGGAATATTTGATAGACAGGAGACCCCGGGCACTGTATACCATTTGAAACCAAAGACAATTACCGATCAAATAAAGCGTATTGATCGTGTTCTTAAGACAAGTGTTTTCAAGCCTACTTCTATGGACCCCAATGACTCTGTATATGATGAATTCCTTCCCCAGGTACGCAAGATTCGTGAAGCTCAACTCATAGTAGCATCCTTCGTTAGCACGGATCACACAAATGCAGAAGAGCTAAATGCTAATGTGTCCCTATTGGCTGGCTTTGCCTTGGGTTTGGGTAAGCATATCCTTGTTCTCCAACAGAATCCAGCTCCTCCGATTCTCGATCTTGGTACTGTTCTACGACCTTTTGATACAGAGTCCGAAGCACAAAAAATTGCTGAATCTTGGTTAGACGAGCGTAATCGGGAAATCGTGAGCAAACGCTCCGACATACGCCAGATTGTTGCTAAGCAAACAAAGGCAAGGGCCTTACGTGGAATGTATTTAGGACATCCTGATGCATTGCAGGACTATAACTTGATGGAATACTTTGTCCCCACTAAGGAATATGATGACGCAATTACTGCTAGGCGTTCTATCTTTATAGGCCGCCGTGGCTCAGGTAAAAGTGCAAACTTCCGAGCCGTAACGACTGAGCTTCAAGAGAATCTGAATACAATCTTGCTCACCATTGCACCAGATGACTTCGAACTGGAACGTATGGGTGGTTTTCTTGATGATGAGTATGCCATTGCCCATCGAGATTTGGTGTATCAAACAGCATGGAATTATGTCTTCCTAACTGAAATTATTCGAGTCCTTGGTGAGTCTACCTTGAGATTATACTCATCCCCAAGCGATCGTACACGCACCTCTCTATTTGATTTTTACCAAACAGAGCGTGAGAATCTCGATCTTGACTTCGGCAGTCGCTTGATACGGAAACTAAGAGACTTGTCAAGTATTCGGGCGGACATGAGTGCAGATGAGAAACAACAGCAGATCGAGGCAACAGTGCTGCAGCTCCGTCATCACAAAGTAGGTGAGTTGCTACGAGACTTTGCGAAAACTGAGAAGATCTCGTATTTCATTGCAGTGGATGACCTAGACAAACATTGGCGTCCAGAGTCACGCGAGTCAATTGGGCTCCTACTGGGCCTGCTGGCGGAAGTAGACAAACTGCAGCGTTATTTCCTTGACAGTCTGAAGATAGTTTTGTTCCTTCGAGAAGATATGTATGAAGTCCTTCTGCAGCATGATGAGGAGTTACCGAAAAGAAACCTACTAAGGATGCAATGGACAATCCCCAATCTCAAGCATCTGGTCGCAGAGCGAATTGCAGTAGGAGCTGGCACAGAGAACGAAGACGATGATGATACGTGGTTATCTCTATTTTGTCCGCATGTGCAAAATCAAGTCACGCATGACTATATTATTTCGCGAGTTCTCCCACGACCACGAGATGTCCTTGACTTTTGCCAAAAGGCGATCGACCAAGCCCAGAGGAACGGACATGAGATCGTTACAACGGAAGATGTTCTTGATGCCGAGGCTGATTTTTCCGAAAGTCTGTTTCGCTCAATTGGCCTCGAATACAAAACGGTGTATCCGAAAATTGATGATGTCCTATTGGAATTTGTAGAAGCGCGCCATATTATGGCCTGGCAGGAGTATGAAAAACTTGGAGAGGTAATCCTGACCAAACATCGTAATGTCATCAAGACATGGTATGGCGCAGATAATCCCGATACCCTCTACCTTTCTTCCGTATTATTTCGCATTGGTTTTATAGGATTGGTCCAAGCAGGAAGACAATTGAGCTTATTTGCGGATGGCCGGTCATTTCGAGAAACCTGGAGTCTAGTACGGCCCACGCCCCAGGTTGAGATACATCCCGCATTCCACAGGGTCCTTGAGATAAGAGGAGAAGGTGTACCGGTTGCTTCTGGTCATCGGCAAAGGAAGTCAGTTATAGACGATAGGCAAATGCGCCTTGACCTTGATGCTGAATCTAACCAGTCTGGAGTCTGATTTCAGGTTAATCTGGTACTTGGAAAGGTAGAACGAAATCGGAATTGACAGTTTTCATGTGTATTATAGGAAGGCACTTTAGACCGTTCACTTTTAAATCACCATTGACCACATAGTATGGTTACACTTTCCATCTAATTGTGCAGTAACAAATAGCCATTTTGTTATCGGTGAGGCTAAAAATGCCTGCAAAGAAGATGTTAACCGCGGTGATATCACTCTAATTCAGGTACTGTAGAAAGTCTTATTGCAGTGCAATGCATTTGCTTATTGCGATAACAACGTAACCAAATGGTTTTACAGCAATTCCCCGTGCGAGTCACCCGCCCACGGGTGACCGCGCTTCAGGTGACCCTCACCTAAGAGGTAAATTCTAAATCCTAATATCTAAACCCTAAACAAACTTTGGTGAGTGTCAGGCCCCAGACCTGACCTCACCAATAACTGCTTGGATTCCAACGCCCCAACATAAGAATCTAAGTTACGAATAGGAATCTGGGCGTATTCGTCCAGGCCGAGCAATTCAATAAAGCTCCAGGATTGTTGCCAGTTGGCGTCCCATTACGCAAGCTCTGCTTGCATAAATATTGTTTGGCATTCAGTGCTTAGTGCTTAGGGTTTACCCCTTAGCCTTTGGTATCGAGAGCCGCCACCGATGTAATCCTCAAAAAGGGCCCCAAAAGCGTGAAGCTGTGGCTAGCCTCCAGAAAAACCTGACGGGTATTGTGAGTTAACCTTCGTCATCGTCAGCATATTGGAGTGGAGCCTCACCCTGGCTCTCTATTATACGGGGGTACTTGCCTTTCGGTTCCTGCTGCTTAATACTGGTGAGCTCAATCGAGTGCCACCACTCATCTCCAAAGTCAAACAGATAGAGAAACCTCTTCTTTACCGGTAAACCCAGTGAATCCATCCTCGCCCGCTTGGCGTTTTTTGCACTGCTTTCCGGGTCAGGAAGCCCATACTCTGACGAACTATCCCATGGCTTGTTGCTCAAGAAGAAAGCATAAAGATGCTCGTCGTAGCGCTCATAGGCCTCGAAGATAGCCTTGTGCAGGTTATGAAGGGTCTGGCTGCCTTTTATCTCAATCTTGCGCCACACCTTGGGAGACCCCTTGAGGCTAACCTTGAACGTGTAGATATTTACAGGGTTATCCTTTGTGGGCTCCTGCCCATCCTCGGATTCAAAAGCTCGGAGAAACGCCTCAGGAACATCCAGAGGCTTAGATTGGTCTGGGCGTATTGCCCGCTCGTTGCGGCACACGAACCTGAGCCAATTGATAGCACCCTTAGCCTGAAGCCAGCCGGGACCAAACTCAGCAGTGTAAACAATGGCCTCGCTCTCATCGCCAAAGCCCACCCGGTCCGGTAGCTGCTTAGGCAATCTTTTCTCGCCGAGGAGATAGAGGACGACATGACGATTGTGCTCCAGCGCTTCTAGCAGTTGCTGCCGAGCTTCAGAACTGTCGCCATGCTGAAGGAAAGCAACCAGCGCTCCAGTATAGAGCCAGTCTGCTGTAGGCTCATCATACTGCCCCAATAACTCCTGCAGGGCACTGATTTCACCCAGTTCAAGCAGACACGCCGCTAACAAATAGCGGATTCCCTGATTGTCATTGGGGTTAAGCCTGAGCATGTCACGATAGTGTTCTATAGCCTCCTTGTGTTTGCCCAGGTCCCACAGGCACTGGGCAAGACCGGCCCGGGCACGCATGTAGGGGCGTGTCTCTATCATTCCCCAGAAATGCCCGACCTCCTCCAAAAAAACCTTCCCCCCCAGGACACGTTCCCCTGCTTTGACTCCAGCGTCGTACAGGGAAAACGCCTCCTTCAGGCTTTTCGCCTGCTCTTCAGCTAGCAATACATAGGCATCGGCACAATCGGGGGATATTTCTAGGGCCTGCTTTGCAAGCTCAATCCTCTTTCTCCCGGAAGTCTCAAGTGCTTCAAATACCAGGCTTTGTGCTTTTTCCAGTGGTGTCCTTGGTATCCACTGAGGTGACTTACCATTCTTCATCACACGACTGAGATACTGGTTTATTTCATCAGCAGAATCTAACTTGTTGTCGCCAACTAGCTGTTCGACGGCAAGCAAGCTCCGCTCCATTAGCCGTCGGTCAAAGGGTGGAGCTTCGACCTTCCTTGCTTCACTCTGGCCGCAGCACTTCTTGTATTTCTTCCCGCTGCCGCAGGGGCAGGGATCATTTAGCCCAACCTTAGCTTTGGGTGCGATAACCCGAGTCGAGGAGGGTGCCTGGAGTGCATCAAGCAGGCCTTCATAATAGGCGGCGTCATCGGGTTTCGCCATCTCATTAGCCAGGCCAATGAGCTTTTCGTAAACCATCTGAAGCTCCCCCTCCACTCCAGGCAGGTGTGATGTGGTCTTCACTATATCAAGTGCCTTCAGGTAATAGCTCTCGGCCTTGGGATAATCCTTTTTGTCATATTCAGCGAAGCAATCCCCAGCATAGATGACAAACCAAACATGATCCGGGTTGCGGGTGATGATGCTCTGGAAACACTGCTCTCCCTCCTCTGGCTTTCCCGTGGCAAACAGGCTTCGACACTTGTGGGCAAGAAACACGTCGTCACCAAAGGCAGTAGCCAGCATCTCCGCAATCTCCAGCACCTTTGCATGCTCGCCGGTATTGGCAAAGTTAGGAAGCAAGTCATCGAGAAAGCCATCAACATCATAGAAAGCTGCTTTCCGAAACTTCTCGTAGAACTCTTGCTTTAATCGATAGCGGTCCGTTGTTTGCTCGATTATGTGAGGGCAGATGAGCTCGAAGGCAGCCTCTCCTAGCTGTGCGAGTTTTCGTAACTCTTTCCTTTTCGCTGCCTGCACCATCTCGTCAAGCTTGTCGTCAAACCGGCCCGCCAGGTGCTCCACAGCCATTTTGTTCGGTACCAGACGCTTCCATAGTTCACCGCATGCTATCCGGATGAAGTCTTCGTCAATATCGGAGAATGTGGCATGTGGATAGTATTCTTCTTCAGCTAGGTCTTCGTAGGAGATGTATTGCTGTGTCTTACAGATGAATTCATTGAGATCGAATTCAGGCGCAAGCGCCTTGATTTTGGCCTCGATAGCCTGGGTAGACATCCGCTCAACCATTTCGGACTCCCAACGGAAGTGCTTTTTTGCCATGTATCTTCCTCCTACCTGCCCTCTCAGTTAAATAGCCAAGCTGCCTGGCTTAACTTGCCAGCTTGCCTTCGAACCAACGAAGCAGCATGCTCATTCCAATGAGGCATATCAGCGATAAACACGTTGCCCACTGTTCAGTAAGCCTGGATGATTTCTAATCCAGACCATGTTTCGCCACCCATACCCTCGGCAATGACCATATTCTAGCAAGTTGTTCGCTTTTCTGAAAGGCACATACGCTTGGTGAGCATGGGGATGACTGACTGCCTGGGATGCGGTGAAGATTTCATCGAAGAGTGCAGCCGGAGGTTAGCATGCTTGCTTTGCTTCTTCAGCCATGGACAATGCTAGAATACAGATGGGCTACTTCCGCAGCGTCGCCACCAGTCTATCGGGTTTGAGCAATAAGTCGAGGGCATCATTTATGTCAAGAACCATCAAATCAGAGCTCATTGTCGCCTCAAACGACAACCCCTCCCTGCCCACTACACATATGCCAAGGGCAGATTCCCTCAACATAGAGACGTCGTTGGAGCCATTACCTATGCAGATGGTATTCTCTTTTCCCAGTTGCTCCACCAATGCAAGCTTTTGAGCATCCTCTCTGCCTGGCTCTATTCTGGATATATTGATATCGAGTCCCTCTTCCAGCCGCTGGGCACTGCCATGTGTATCAGCCGTGACAATGGATATGTTCACTAATCTGCTGATCTGGTGAAGCCTGCCCTCCACACCTTCGATAATGTCACCATCCACAGCGATAGTGCCGTTCAGGTCGAGCACTAGATGCTTGAACTTATAGTTTCTCCTGCCAGGGATGGTTATCTCTATCAGTTCTTTCCCCGCTTGACGACAATCTTACCTTTCGGCTCCGCCACTACCTCCCCAATAATCGCCGCCTCCTCTATACCCTCTTCATGCATTCTCTGGAGCAGCCTATCTGCCTCTCGCCCCGGCACAGAGATAAGCAGCCCTCCTGAAGTTTGGGCATCGAACAAAATGAGCAACATCTCGTCAGATATCTCAGCAGCTCGCTCAATCATGGGAAGACGAAAATCCCGATTACGAATCGTCCCCCCGGGGATAAGTCCGATGTGGGCATACTCTTCCGTCTCAGGAAGAAGCGGAACCGAGGAAGAGTAGATGACCATGCCCACATCGGATCCCTCAATCATCTCACAGGCGTGGCCTAGAAGGCCGAAACCTGTCACATCGGTGCATGCGTTCACCCCGATATCCATCATGACCTCCGATGCCTTACGGTTCAGAGCGACCATGCACTTTATTGCCTTGGAAACCGCTACCTCACCTGCCATATCACCCTTGAGTGCAGTATTGATTATCCCCGTACCCAATGGTTTGGTCAAGAGAAGCTTATCGCCTGCCCTAGCTCCTGTATTGAGGACTACTTTTGCGGGGTGAATAACCCCGGTGACGGAGATACCATATTTTAGCTCTTGATCCTCCACGCTGTGCCCACCCACCAGAACCACTCCAGCCTCGCGCATCTTGTCCAATCCACCGCGCAGGATCTCTTGCAGTATAGATATACTCATCTTCTTTATCGGGAAGCACACAATGTTCATTGCGGTGAGAGGCTTTCCCCCCATGGCATACACATCGCTCAAGGCATTAGCCGCCGCAACTTGCCCGAACGTGTAGGGGTCATCGACAATCGGCGTAAAGAAATCAAGGGTCTGAATGACAGCAAGATCGTCACTCAGCCTGTATACACCAGCATCCTCAGCTCTCTCCATACCCACGATCAAGTTCGGGTCGGAAATGAGAGGCAAACCGCATAATGCTTTGGCTAGGTCTCCCGGACCTATTTTGCAAGCTCAGCCTGCGCC
>CAZOQG010000074.1:0-8289 GCA_964582065.1 uncultured Dehalococcoidales bacterium | reverse complement strand
CTGGTCTAAATTCCCTGGCATGTTTTACACCGGTGACTATGCGATTAAAGACAAGGATGGCTATTTCTGGCTACTAGGCAGAGCCGATGAAGTCCTCAAAATAGCCGGACATAGAATAGGCACAATAGAAATAGAAGACGCTGCTGTATCGCATGAATCCGTGGTTGAGGCAGCCGTAACCAGCAAGCCCGACCCGGTCAAAGGGGAAAGCGTGGTTGTGTTTGCCACACTCAAGCAGGCGGAACTGCCTTCAGCGGAATTGAAGGGGAACATAAAGCAGCATATACGCCAAGTGCTGGGGCCTGTAGCCACACCTGACGAAATCTACTTCGTAGCCAAATTACCCAAGACTCGGAGTGGGAAAATCATGAGGCGAGTCCTCAAAGCGGTAGCCAGCGGCAGCAAGATCGGCGATTTGACCACTCTGGAAGACGAAGCCTCGGTAGACGAGGTCAAGAAAGCCTACGAAGAGCTTGAGAAAAAGGTATAAGGGGCATATGCAGCTAACTAGACAAATTTGACTTCTAGTTGAAAAACCACTAAGCTTTATTGCTTGGCTCAATGAGAGAGGTAATAAGATGGAGCGCCCTGAACTGGAAATCTCCAAGCGAGAAATAACAGGCAAGAAAGTAAGATTTCTGCGCCGTGAAGGCATCATTCCGGCTAATCTGTATGGAGACGGAATCGATTCCACCCCCCTACAGGTTGATGCCAAACTATTCACGCAGATGCTGGCTCAGGCGGGCAAGACCGACTTGATTTCCCTTAAGATCAGCGATTCAAAGACGCCAAGAAACGTCCTAGTCCGGGATGTTCAAAGGAATCCGCTCACTGATGAACTGCTCCATGTGGACTTCTATCAGGTTAAGATGACCGAAAAGATAAAGGCGGAGGTTCCCCTGGTCTTCATCGGCGAGGCACCGGTGCTGAAGAATAGGATTACCTCATTGCTTCGCCTCATCGATTCATTGCCTATCGAAGCCTTGCCCGACGCGTTACCACACAGCTTCGAAGTAGACCTATCAGGCCTGGTAGAGACCGACCAGGCGATCTACGTCAAAGACATCCACCTCAGTGATGAAGTAACGCTGCTTGGCGACCCAGAACAGATGGTAGTCAAGGTAACCGAGAGCCGCCGAGAGGCCGAAGTTGAGGCGGTCGAAGCTGAGGTTGAGGAAGTAGCAGCAGAGGCAGAGGCAGAAGCCGAGGCCAAACCCAGTCCAGAGAAGTAGTGCTGTAGGTTTGAACACAGCTACACCAAGCTAA
Source organism: uncultured Dehalococcoidales bacterium (assembly GCA_964582065.1). GTDB lineage: Bacteria > Chloroflexota > Dehalococcoidia > GIF9 > UBA5629 > JACNFS01. The sequence goes on along the minus strand of CAZOQG010000074.1, from coordinate 7,023 downwards.
GAAGATAAGCTCCGCTTTCGAGTGGTTTACAAAGGGCGGACGTAGTCTCCCCTGATAGACAAGCTCAATCCTGTCCCTTGTCATTCTGAGCCCTAGGGGCGAAGAATCTCTTTAGAAACGTCCCCCCTTTGCGGAGTTCATCCTGAGCCGTGTGAGATTGCTTCGCCTCGCTCGCAATGACAGGATGGGGGAGCAGAATGGCAACTTACTGCCGATAGACAGACCAAACGTGGAGAAGGGCTAGTTATCGAGAGCCTTCCTAGCTATGAGCCAGAACAAAGTCCCTTAGTGCTTGAAGGTACTGCTCCATGCCTCCCAAGAAAATGGTATTGTGGTCAACCCCGGGGATTATGAGCAAGCGTTTGTCTTCAGCGGCAATATTATCATAAAGCGACTTGCCCTCCTGAACAGGCACAATGTGGTCATGCTCACCGTGCATAATCAGGGTGGGAATGGAGATCTTCCGAACAAGCTCAAGACCGGTAGGCGTCTCAGTCCCCGTGACGCCAAGAGCCGTCGCCGGAAAACCCAAATATTCGAATAGGTTGAATATGTTGGCAAAGCCACTTTCTACAATTAGCCCATTGAATTGACTCTGGTAACGGCAGGCGAGCTCAACAGCAGATGCGCTCCCCAGGGAGCGCCCCATGATAAACAGATTCCCTGAAAACTCCTTCTCTTTGAGCACCTGCTTAAAGCCCTCAAAGATTGGATGGGCATCTTTTATCATGTTAGTCAGTGTGGGCTTGCCTCCACTCATACCGTAGCCTCTATAATCAGCCACAAAGAGATTGAGCCCAATCTGATTGTAGATAGAGCCGATGTCATCATAATCGCTGGCTATCTCACCATTGCCATGAAAGAACAGAATATTGGGATGCTTGTCATTGCCGGGAAAAAAGCGGCAGGAAATAGAAACGCCATCGTCAACAGGGATAGAGCAGGCCATAGCATTAGGTACTCTCGGCTTCTCCGCAAAGTCCCTGCGAGGGTAGAAAACAAATTGCAGAATCTCCGGTCTATCTAGAGCTGAAAGCTCATCCCACAGCTTAGCCATTTTCCCTCCTGTAGCGTTAAAGCTTTATTATCTCTCCTTTGACATCTTTCCCGACTGTCAAGATACCAAGGGAACTCCTTCCCAGGCCCGGATTAAAGAAGAGGATGCTTCCGATTTGCTCATTTCTCGCCTCATGGCTATGGCCGTATATAATGACATCCACCTCATCGAACAGTCCTCTCACCCTGTGCTCTATTCCCCACGGACTGCCTGAGCCATGACTAATCCCTATCTTCTTGCCCCCAATTACAATCAGCTCCTTCTCTGGAAGCAGAGTTCTGAGCTCAGCCGAATCCATATTGCCCCGAACCGCTTTCACCTCGCCCAGCCGCCTCAGTTCCTCAAGAACTTCCAGGGTAGCAATATCGCCAGCGTGGATTATCAAATCCACATTTGAAAGCGCCCTGATCATCGCCGGGGGTATTTCTTCACGTGAGCGCATATGGGTATCGGAAATCACGCCTATCCTCATCGAAATGCCGCCCGGCCAGCTCCGCTAACCAGCCAGTTTGTAGGCAACACTGCAATCGTATCATTGTTACCCAAGGGGTAGCAAGGAGAAGAAGGTCGCCCTGATCCTGACCCTCTTGGAAGAGATCCTAAATCCGAATATCTAAGCTCTAGACGAATCCAAATCCCAGAATTCAAAAGGGGAATTTCCTTATGTTTAGCATTTAGAGCTCGGGACTTGGGATTTGTCTCGTTAGGATTTCGTATTTGGTCTTTGAGGAATTAGCCACGATCACGGTGGCCCGTTAATAAGTGTCCGGCTTTGGGACCAATCACTCCACCCGGCAGCGTTGCGAGCCCTCACCCGCCAGTAATACCTGGTGCCATCGTTGGAGAAACGAGTCACCGTCTTGGTAACGTCATCCGCATTCCCGCGATATTTCCTTGTTCTCTTCTCCCAAAAAGAACTGCTGTTCACTTCCAGCTGGTACCTATATGCCCCGGCTAAAGCTGTCCACGTGAAGGTGACGGACGTGCCGGGAACTGTAGCGCCGTCAGCCGGGGAGGAAAGCGTTGGGGCCGAGAGCTCAGTAAAAGTCCCATTGGTAAAGGTGCGGTTGTCAGACCAGCAACTCCACCCGGCATCGCTGCGCGCTCTTACCCGCCAGTAGTACTTGGTGCCATCGTCAGGAAAACCAGTCACTATCTTACTAAGAACATTGCCCACATCCCCCCGGTACATCCTGGTTGCTTTGCCCCAATAATCAGGGCCGGTGCCCAGCAGCAAATCAGGGTTGGTATTGAAATCCAAATCAGGCTTGGCATTCACTTCCAGCCAGTAGTTATCCGCCCCAGTTGAGGCCCCCCATGTGAAGGTGACAGACGTGCCAGCAACTTCAGCACCGTCCTCTGGAGAGGTGAGCGTAGGGGCCGGCCTGCTGGTATTTATGAAGCTCTCGCCTTCAGACCAGGAACTGCAGCCGCTGGCGTTGCAAGCCCTCACCCGCCAGTAATACGTGGTGCCATTGTCGGGGTACCCTGTATCCTCATACTGAGTAACGTCCCCCACATTACCAAGGAATTTCCTTGTTCCTTCTCCCCAAGAAGAACTGGTATTCACCTCCAGCCAGTAATTATTCGCCCCGGTTGAAGCCCCCCACGTGAAGGTGACAGACGTGCCAGAGATTTGTGCCGTGACGCCATCCGTTTCCTTTGGAGACGAGAGGGTTGGAGCTGAGGGCTTTGCAACACTCGAATTGGTAAAGCTCCAAGTCTCAGACCGAGAAATCCACCCAGCATCATTGCCAGCCCTCACCCGCCAGTAATACACTATGCCATCGTTGGGGTAGCCTGTATCCTCATATTCGGTCACATTACCTACATCGTCAAAGAACTTGCTTTTTTCTTCGTCCCAGCCTGGGTCCTCATTCACCTCCAACAAGTACTTGGTCGCTCCCACCAGGGCCTCCCACTCGAAGGTGACAGACGTGCCGGAAGCTGAGGCACGGTCAGCCGGAGAAGAAAGGATTGGAGCCGTACTGATAAAGGTCCGGCTCAAGGAAGGAGGGCCCCACCCAGCATCATTGCCAGCCCTCACCCGCCAGTAATACGCAGTGCCATCGTTGGGGTAGCCCGTGTCCGAATATTCGGTAACATTGCCTACATCGCCGTAGAACTTCCTCGTTACCTCACCCAAATCGGGGTCGGTATACACCTCCAACAAGTACTTGGTCACCGTTTCCTCAGAGGGAGCCGTCCACTGAAAAGTGACAGTTCTGCCGGCAACTTTGTCAGCAGCATCCGGAGAGGAAAGGGTTGGAGCTGAGGGCTGACTCATGTTGATGAAGCTCCAGGTTGCAGCCCAGTAACCCCAGCCACTAGTGTTGCGAGCCTTCACGCGCCAGTAATACGTGGTGCCATCGTCAGAGAAGTCGGCCGTCACAGCCGCCATCGTATACCCCGCATCTTCAACCGCCGCTTTGTCTGCAAACCACCTCTTGTTGCCGCTGACAACCAAGTAAATATCTCCCATCGTCTTGGTAACGTCATCGACTTCCCCATAGAACTTCCTCGTTTCTTCATCCCAGGAAGAACTGGTATTCACCTCCAAAAAGTACTTGTCTGCCCCGGCTCGTGGGTTCCACTTGAAGGTGACAGACGTGCTAGGGACTGTGGAACCATTAGCCGGGGAGATAAGGGTTGGGGCCGAGGGTCCCAATGTGGGTAGTGAGTCTATTACAACTGTCTGAGGGCTTGACCACCCTGATGAAGCACCGTTGCTGTCGGTCGCCTTGGCCCTAACATCATACGTCCCCGGGTTGCTCCAAATGTGCGAAGCCCTGACAGGCGTGTCCGAGCTTACATAATCGGTCTCCGAACTAGTGCCATCACCCCAATCAAACGTATATTTTATCTCATCACCGTCTGGGTCAGTCGTCGATGTAGAATAGCTATAAGAGGTCTCAGTATATCCGCATCTCGGCCCTGATGGCGTGGATGGTGTATACGGTGGGTCGGTCCGTTTGACAACTGTAATTTGGATGTTGGCGCTGTCCCCAAACCAATACACATTCTCCCTTACCATTTGCCAGACAATGGTATAAGTTCCAGGGCTGCTTGGTGCTGTTATTTCCTCCATGGTCCAGTGCTTTATCACGTCAGGCGTGATGTTGTCGCTTAAGCCCAAAGTAATCCTTTGGAGAGACTCGGAATTGGGGAATGATTCAAGTCCTGAACGCCATCCCAGACAATATTGAAGTCCTTCTGTCCATACCGATGTCCCGGTATTCTTCGTGGCAACCCAAATGCTGAATGACTCTCCAGGAGCAACAACAACAGTACTCGACCTACCGATTTGCTCGGCATCATCGCTTGTTTCAAGAAATAAGTTAACAACCTCCTCAGTGACTATTATCACGTCCGCCATACTGTATCCTGCATATTCAACCGCTGCTGAGTCTGGGAACCACAACTTTTTGCCGTCGTCAGTCAGATAAACGTCTGCGCTCTTATTGTCGCTGATCAACAATCCGTTTGATTCAGAATCCGTGGCTATGAATCTGGCCACACCATCTGGCCATCCTGAGTAGGACACCAAAAGGTCTGAGGAGAATTCGTTCATTTTATCCCATCCCCACCCAGGGAGTGAGGACATGCCGTCAATTGTAGCCCCCAGGTTGGAGTCATTATCCACATACTCTGTTACCCAGTACAGATTGCCATTTTGAAGCCAGTACACCCTGCCCTGGTAAGAGCCATCAGAGGGGCTAACCAGGGACTCCTCCTGCGGTTTCTCTTGATGGCCGCTTATGAAATCAGTCGGATCATACCAGTCTGCAATATTTCCGGGAGGGTCGCAATCATAATAGTCCCAGCCGGCTTGATGGGGGCCTTTGCGAATCCCAAAATGGAGATGGGGACTCCAGTCTCCGCCGTCCTCATCATCATATGCTAAATAACCAATAAGTTGGCCCTTCGAAACCTCCAGTCCGGGGCTAACTTCTAACCCTAATCTTAAGCTCAAATGACCATAGAACGTGCACACAGTTTCACTTCCCGTGACATGCTCCACAACTGCGGCTGCACCATAACCATCAGCTTGTCCAGCAAATCTCACTATTCCGTCTGCAGACGAGTACACCCGGGTTCCCTCTGGCCGGTAAACGTCCTCACCCAGCTGTGTCCCCGAATCGGTAGCGTCCCCGAAATCCAGCGCAACAGACCAGCTTCCGTCCAAGGGGAACCGAAAACTTTTTGCTGTTGCATTATCTGCTACGGGATTGCGCTTTGGCCTGGTGAAGTCGATATCGCTTTCACCGGGAGACGCGGCAGAAGCAGTGCCAAGGTACACGTTCGCGCCATTGGGCAAGCCAAGCAACGACACTATCAACAAAAAGGGCAGGGCAACTGTAAAGATTCTCCTAGCTATCTTTGCCTTCTTCATATCCCAAGCACTTCCTGACCTACGTGGTCGCCTACAGCAAAGGTGCTTACTAAGCCAAGTATGTAAGGTATACAGTGGCCCAGCTTCAATGTCAATAGCCCAAAAGTACTATGCTGAATGTTGTGGCAAAGCGGTACTAAGGTAGTAAGACCCTTGGGACGGGGCAAATTGGCGGATTGTAAAGCCAAGCCCTCTTATCTCAATAAGGCCCGAGAACAGACCGATGTTCTACGGCCCTAAAGGCTATCTAGAAATCCCTCAATGGCCCGGTTGACGTCATCGGGTTTTTCCATAAAGACGAAGTGAGTGCTACCATCAATAATGACCAGCCTGGCGCCACTGATTTTTGTGGCTAAATACTGAGAGTATTTGGGCGGTGTCATCTCGTCCTCAGTGCCACAAATAACCAAGGTTGGAACATCAATCTGGTGGACTCTGTCCATAATATCAAACTTGTCACAGCACCTGAAATCATTCAGTTGCACACGAGCTCCTACCTCAGTCACTTTGTTAACCACCCTCTCTCTTAGCCCCGGGGCCACTCGGTCGTAGAAGGGTTGAACGAAACTCTTAAACCAGGCAGGAGGGTAGTCAATGCCTGCTTCCAACAAGCTGAGAAAGTCAGGCCTCACCCTCAATCTAGCTCCGGTGCCAATAAGGACAAGACCTTTAACATCCTCGGGGTAGCTCAAAGCATATGTCTGAGCGACAGCGCCGCCCAAAGAATGGCCAATCAGAATAGGCTCAGAAAAACTTTGATCTATGACATGCTGATGAAGCCAATCCACATAACCTTCAACGCTGGTGCAAGGCTCGCCTTCAGGATGACCGGGGAGGCTAATAGCTTCGGAGTCGGCGAAATGTTCAGCTTGATAATGCCATACTAAGCCCGTATTGCCGCTACCAGGGATAAAGATAAGCTTCATCCAGAAGATGCTCTCCCGTCTTTCAATGCAGCTTCGTTATGAACCACGTCCAGAGCAAAGCCCAAAAGGGTCATCCCAAAATCCCCAGAACACCTTGACGAATCATTTTTATGGCAATCGCTGCCAAGAAGAGACCGACTACCTTAGATGTTGCCCTGACTCCCCCCTGGCCCAGAAAAGCCACTACACGGTTAGCCTGAGCAAAAAGCAGCCAAGCTATCGCCAGGTTAATTATGAAAGAAACTATCACGATAACAATGAAGTACAGGTCAATGAGTATCAACAGAGTAGTAAGCACCGCTGGCCCGACTACCAGAGGGGTGCCCAAGGGGACAACACCTATCATATCAGCCCCAACCGAAGCCTCAGCCTCCATCATCTTGCCAGTGATTAAATCTTTGGCGGCTAAGAGCAAGAGGATAAGCCCGCCGGCAATCAGAAAGTCAGCAACCTCAATGCCCAAAAAAAGGAAAATGCCTTTGCCTATGGCAACAAACCCTAAACCCAAACCCAAAGCAGTCAACACAGCCAACCGTATCACGCGCCTACGCTCCCTAACTTCCATGTCCTGTGTCAGGGGAAGCAATATAGGTAAAACACCAATGGCATCCATGGCTACAAACAGAGGAACAAAAGTCAAGCCGAAT
>CAZOQG010000073.1:0-8339 GCA_964582065.1 uncultured Dehalococcoidales bacterium | reverse complement strand
GAAAAACCTGGTTCGGGCAAGAGCCCGTGGAGAAGGCAACCTCCTGATGCTGGTCGGAGCTGATACCGGTCGTGACGGACTTCACGGCGCCTCCGGTCTGGCATCAAGGACGTTTGAAGACGAGCGGGAGCTGAGGTCAACAGTCCAGGTGGGTAATCCATTCCTGGAGAAACTGCTCATCGAAGCCTGTCTTGAGCTAGCCGAAACCGATTGGATTGCCGGCATGCAGGACTTGGGCGCTGCCGGGCTGACCAGCTCAGCTATAGAATCGGCAGCCAGAGGAGGAGCAGGTATCGAAATCGATGTCCTCAAGGTGCCCCGGCGGGAGAAAGGCATGACCCCCTACGAGATTATGCTGTCGGAGTCTCAAGAGAGAATGCTGGTGGTTGTGAAGAAGGGTTGCGAGGACAAGGTGAAGGCTCTGTTTGACCGCTGGGAGCTACGCTCAGATATAATCGGCCTGGTGACCGGCGACAGCCTGGCCAGAATCAAGGAAGGGGAAAAGGTGGTAGCTGAGGTGCCGGTAAGTCTACTGACTTCACCACCCATCTACCGGCAGCGAGTAAAGAAGCCACATTGGCTCGAAAAATTGCAGGCCTTTGATGTAACTTCCGTTCCTGATTTGCCGCCAAAGAAAGCCAATTCTGCTCTTCTCCGTTTGCTGGCATCACCCAATATCGCCAGCAAGCACTGCGTATATCGCCAATATGACCACCAGGTGGGTGATAATACCATAGTTCTCCCCGGCAGCGATGCCGGCGTACTGCGCATCAAAGGAACGAAGAAAGCTATCTCGCTGACTACTGATGGTAACGCCCGGTATTGCTATGTCAATCCTTATCTCGGCGGTGTCATCGCCGTGGCTGAAGCAGCCCGAAACCTCGTCTGCAGCGGCGCTCAGCCTCTGGCTATTACCAACTGCCTCAATTTTGGCAACCCAGAGAAAGCCGACGTTTACTATCAATTAAAGGAATGCATTGCCGGTATGGGGCGAGCCTGCCGAGAGCTGAGGATTCCTGTTATCAGCGGTAATGTCAGCCTGTACAACGAGACTAAAGGCGAAGCCATATACCCGACTCCGGTGGTGGGAATGGTGGGGCTTGTCGATGATGTAACCAGGCACTGCACTTCCGGATTCAAGAATGAAGGTGACCTGGTATTCTTGCTCGGAGATAGCAAGGTGGTTGATAGCAGCATTGGGAGTAGCGAATATCTTGAACTGGTACACGGCATGATAAAGGGCAACCCCTATGTTGACCTGGAGTTGGAGAAACGGCTACATCGTTGCTGCCTTGAAGCAATCAGGCGAGGCATTATCAACTCAGCTCACGATTGCTCCGAAGGCGGACTGGGTGTTGCCCTGGCAGAAAGCTGCTTGGCCAACGGTCTTGGCTTTGTCAGCCACGACTGGAGGACAGAAGGAAGGCTGGATTCAGCCCTTTTCGGCGAGGCTCAATCTAGAATCATAGTCTCGGTAGCTCCAAAGTCAACCTGGAAAATGGACAGGCTCGCTGTTCGTTGGCAGATAGCAGCAACAAGACTTGGCACGGTGGGTGGCAAGCGGTTGGCATTGAAGGGCTGTATAGACTTGTCCATCGATAAAATGCAGGAGGCATGGTGGCACGGACTGGAGAGGTTGCTATGAATTTGACAAATATTCTCAGGAGGAGCCGAGTTGGCTGAAATCTGTCCTTTTCCAGGGATACGCTACAATCAAAAAATGGTTGGTAATTTGGCATCAGTTATCTGCCCTCCCTACGATGTCATTTCTCCCGAAGAGCAAAGAGCATACTATGAGAAGAGCGATTACAATGTCATCCGCCTTGAGCACGGGCTGAAGCTGCCCGAAGATACGGAGACCAATAACAAGCATAGCCGAGCCAATGCCACCTTCAACCAGTGGATAAAAGAGGGCATCCTGCAGGACGACCCTGTACCCTCTTTCTATGTTCACGAACACAGCTTCACTTATCAAAATACCAGAAGAAGGCGTCTGGGGTTGACAGTGTGTATCCGGCTGGAGCCGTGGGAGAACAAGGGTGTATTTCCCCACGAAAATACGGTACCGGGCATCAAGAGTGACCGTCTAGAGCTGATGCGAGCCTGCAACGCCAACTTCAGCCCGCTGCTCGGCCTTTACGAAGACCCGGGGCAGAGAGTCACCAAACTATTAATTTCGCAAACAAAGCGTAGGGCGCTGCTTGATTTTACCCAAGCTGGTGATAGGCACAAGGTTTGGATGTCCAGTGAACCTGAATTCGTCCAGAGAGTCAGTCACTTCCTGGCTCCCAAACCTATCTACATCGCCGATGGACATCATCGCTATGAAACGGCTTTAGCTTACCGGGATGAAAGGCAGCAAAGCAGTTCATCGGCCGTCGGCGACCAAGCTTTCAATTTTGTCATGATGACGCTGGTGGCCTTCTCTGACCCCGGGCTTATGGTTTTGCCTCTCCACCGCCTGATGCGCGGCATACCTTTTGGGACTCTGACCGGACTCAGAAAGCAGCTAGAAACGTTTTTTGAGATAGAGTCCGTTCCCTTGGGCCAAACCGGATTGCCGGACGTGAGAGGAGCAACCTCAAGGGTCCTGGGATTGGAGTCGGGGAGGGTTGTAGGTTTGAGACTTCGCCAGTCAGTATCCCTCAAAGAAATAATGCCCAGGGACCATTCTGAGATTTACAAAAAGCTAGATGTTAGCATCCTCCAGCATCTCATCATAGAGAAGCTGATAGCGCCAGGTGAAAGCGCTAACCTCGCTTATACCCCTGATAGCGAGCAAGCCCGAAAACAGGTAGAAAGCGGTGAATATCAACTGGCGTTTCTGCTGAATCCCATCCCGCGGACAACCATTAAGGCAATCGCCGATGCTCACGACAGAATGCCGGGAAAATCGACCTACTTCTATCCCAAGTTGCCTACCGGGCTGGTCATCAACCGCCTGGAGGGAGAACTCTGAGCGTCGGTTTTCTGACTAACGGGAAATCCGAATCACCGGACTTGATACCTCTCATAGATGTCAGCCTGTCATGCATCTGCCCCTAAACAAAATAGACAAGTGTGCAATTAGCAAGTGAAGCGCGCGATTAGAAAGACAGTTGCCACTTAGCCATTATCTTCATAACTTCTCTTGGCCAGAGGACTCATCAAGGGCATGCCTTAATTCTTTTATGAAGTTTCCAACTGATGCCAGGTCATCAGTCTCCATAAGCTGAATTATCCGACTGCCTACAATCACCCCGTCAGCTATTCGTGCCACCTGCCTTGCCTGCTCTGGGTTAGATATTCCAAATCCAATGCATAGTGGTTGGTTAGCTACCTTCCTTACCCTGGCGACAAAAGTGCCCAGTTCTGGAGGAAGGTTATCTCTCGCACCTGTAACACCGGTTACCGAAACCAGGTATATGAACCCCCGGGCTCTATCTGCCACAAGTTTGATACGCTCCTCAGCACTGGTTGGAGCCAGAAGATAAATGAGGTCAAAGTTATGTCTCCGGGTGACGGCTTCTAGTTCTGAGCCTTCGTCGGGTGGCAAGTCGGGGATGATTAGACCGCCGATACCAGACCTGGCACAGGCGCTGCAGAATTCTTCCAGGCCGAAACTAAATATTGGATTAAAATATGTCATGAAAACCAGTGGTATATTGACTTTCTGGCTTAGCTCTTCGGCTACCTCGAGACAGAGCTTCGGTGTAACTCCATTTTTCAAGGCGTGAAAGCTCGCCTTTTGTATGGTGACACCGTCAGCCAGAGGGTCAGAGAAAGGTATTCCCAACTCCACTATATCGCAGCCACTACTGGCAAGAAGCGGAACCACCTTCAAAGTGTCTTCAATGCTGGGATAACCTACGGTAACGTAGGGTATAAGGGCCTTGTGGCCCGGTCGCTTGAATACAGAAGCGATATGAGTCATTGCTTCATCCCCAGTGCTTCGACGACGATATCCATGTCTTTATCACCGCGACCGGACAGGTTGACCACGATAATTTGCTCTTTACTTAACGAAGCTGCCAGCTTGGCAACATAGGATACAGCGTGAGCCGGCTCAAGAGCTGGGGGAATACCCTCAGTACGGCACAAAAGTTTAAAGGCGTCAAGTGCCTCCTTATCGCTTACTGCCACGTAGGTAACACGCCCGCTGTCCTTGAGGTAGCTGTGCTCAGGGCCAACACCGGGGTAATCCAGCCCAGCAGAGATGCTGTGTGTTTCCATAATCTGCCCGTTGCTGTCTTGAAGAACATAGGACTTTGCTCCATGTAAAACACCTATTCTTCCTGCAACAAGTGATGCGGCATGTTCACCGGTCCTTAGTCCCTTCCCCGCAGCTTCCACGCCGATAAGCCTGACATTCTCGTCGTTCAAGAAGGGATAGAAAATACCAATGGCATTACTGCCACCGCCAACGCAAGCAACTATATAATCGGGCAGACGTTTACATCTTGCCAGAATCTGTTCCCTGGCTTCTTTGCCGATTACTGATTGAAAATCACGCACCATCGAAGGATAGGGATGGGGACCCACAACCGAGCCCAGGAGGTAATAGCTGTCTCTGACGTTAGTTACCCAGTCTCTCATCGCCTCGTTGATGGCGTCTTTCAGTGTTCGGCTGCCACCGGAAACAGGCCTTACCTCGGCACCCATTAATTTCATTCGGAAGACATTAAGTGACTGGCGGCGCATATCTTCCTCGCCCATGTAGACAATACACTGCAATCCGAGTAGGGCACAAACAGCAGCGGTAGCTACGCCGTGCTGGCCGGCTCCAGTCTCAGCTATGATTCTTTGCTTCCCCATTCTCCGGGCGAGGATGCCTTGTCCCAGTGCATTGTTAATTTTGTGTGCACCGGTATGTGCCAGGTCTTCCCTCTTGAGAAAAATCTGCGCACCGCCGCAGTGGTTGCTTAACCTCTCAGCTAGATAGAGCGGGGTCGGTCTTCCCGAATAGTCACGGCACAATGAGTCAAACTCAGCCCAGAAGGAAGCGTCAGATTTGACCTCATCATAGGCTGCTGTTAGCTCATCTAGTGCTGGCACAAGGGTCTCAGGTACAAAGCGTCCTCCGTAGGTTCCGAAGTATCCTCTATTGTCGGGTAACACCTAAATCTCCTTTTTTATATATTTTGAACTACCCTTAGTCCCGGCTCCGCTTACTTGGTCAAAATCTTTATCTCTTCCACCAATGCTGCAAATTGTTCCGGATACAGGGACTGCATACCATCAGATAAGGCGTGCAAAGGGTCATTGTGTACTTCAACCAAGATACCATCGGCACCTATTGCGATGGCTCCTTTTGCCAAAGGGATAACATATTCTCTTCGGCCGGCAGCATGGCTGGGATCAACCACAACTGGTAAGTGGCTAACCTCTTTAATCGAAAGTATAGCGCTTAAATCAAGTGTGTTCCTGGTATTATCGGAAAAGGTTCTGATTCCACGTTCGCACAGGATAATCTGTGTATTTCCCTCAGCCATAATGTATTCAGCCGACATTAGCAATTCTTCAATCGTAGCTGCGAAACCGCGCTTCAACAGGATTGGCTTTGTGGCGTGCCCTGCTCGGCGGAGCAGGGAGTAATTTTGCATGCTCCTGGCCCCCAGTTGAATAATGTCAGCATATTGTTCGATGAGTTCGATGTTGGTGTGGTCTATAGCCTCGGTTATAATAAGCAAACCTGTCTCTTCACGCACCTTCTTGAGTATTTTTAATCCGTCCTCCCCCAGCCCTTGAAAGCTGTAAGGTGAAGTCCTGGGTTTAAAGGCACCACCACGAAAGACTTGCGCTCCATATTGTTTCACAAGGCTAGCTATGGTAAGTGCCTGTTTTTCACTTTCTATGGCGCAGGGCCCAGCCATAATTACCGGTTTTTCCCCACCAATCATAATGTTACCAATGGTTATGATTGTAGGCTGCGGGTGTGTTTCTCTGCTTACAAGCTTGTAAGGTTTCGTTACACGAATAGTCTCTTTCACACCGTCCAGAGCAAGTAGGCACGAGCCTTCAACCGGCCCCTTGTTCCCTACTATACAAACAGCGGTGCGCTGGGCACCCGGTATTGGAATACCACGGTAGCCCAGGGTTTCAATTTCACGAATAACCGCTTTCACCTGCGCTTCTGTTGCATCGTTTTTCATGATAACAAGCATATGATTATTTCTCCTGAGGGCAATTCATCTGGACGCTGCCCTCACTGCCTGAATGAATTCCCTGATTTTTGCTGTATCTTTTTGGCCATTGGTCTCTACTCCACTGGATATATCGACTCCCCAGGGCTGAATTTCTCTTATCATCTGTCCGACATTGGTCGGATTCAATCCTCCAGCTATGAGCACAGGGAATGTTGCTGATACTTCCCTGGCTAATTGCCAATCAAAAGCTTGGCCTGTACCGCCGTAAATGTCTGCCACCCTTGAATCGAGAAGGCAGACAAAATCCTTTTGGGGTAATAACTGATGCCCAATCGCTATTTCAGAACTGATTTCCTCGGACGTCCTGGTATTTGAGACATGGACGGTTTTGATAATCGGTCTCTCAATTTGCTGGCAGTAATGCCAAGTTTCGTCACCACTGAGCTGTACCCAGTCCAGATGACAATAATCGGCAATTCTGTTCACTTCATCAACTGCTGAATTGACAAAGACACCGACCACAACCTGACTAGGTTTCAGAGCACGGACTGCTTCAACCACCTGCAGTGCTTTTTCAGCTGATACCTGCCGCCTGCTTGGGGCAAAGACCAGCCCTAAGAAATCCGCACCAGCTTCAGCCGCTGCCAAAGCATGCTGCACCTCGGATAGTCCGCAAATTTTAATCTTGGTCACAATAGCTCTCTCATCTTGGCTGCAATATCAGGAGCCGACATTAGCGACTCACCAACAAGGACCGCATCAATACCCAACTGACTCAACCTCTCCATGTCAGCTCTCTCTTTTACGCCGCTTTCACTGACAACTATTCGGTCTGGCGGGATAAGCGGACGTAGCCGCTCAGTGGTAGCAATGTCCACATTAAAAGTGGTTAGGTCACGGTTATTGATGCCGATAATCTTTGCTTCGCTCTTCAGGGCAATTTCAACCTCGCCCTCATTATGCACTTCTACCAGACAACTCATGTTCAGTTCATAGCTTATCTTGAGTAACTCTTGTAGCCTTTCCGTTGCCAAGATAGCCACGATGAGCAATAGGCTATCAGCACCATATGCCCTGGATTCGTAAATCTGGTAGGGTTCGAAAATGAAATCCTTTCTCAGCAGAGGTAACTTTTTGCGCAGTGTTTTCCTGATATCCCTGAGGTGGTCAAGGCTGCCCTGAAAGTGTTTAGCTTCGGTTAATACCGATACAGCTGCGGCACCATTGCCAGCATATATTGCGGCTATCTTTGCCGGGTCAAAATCAGGACGAATGATGCCCCTGGATGGCGACGCTTTCTTCACCTCAGCAATAAGCTGAATACCATCGCCTCGTAAAGCCGAAGCTAAGTCGAGAGCTGGAGGTTGCGCCGACGCTAGCCTCTGCAACTCGGCCATAGGGAAGCTGCGCTTTTTATATTCAAGCTCTCGTCGGTTATGCGACACTATCTGGTCTAAAATCATTATCCTTAACTCAAATTTTGGCTGAGTTCGATTAGCTGCTCTAATTTGCTCAAGGCATGGCCACTGTCTATTATCTTCTGAGCCAATTCTACCCCTTCTCGGAGCCTTTCTACTTTATCTCCGGCTAATAGAACTGCTGCCGTGTTCATCAACACCACGTCTCGTTGGGGGCCTGAGGCACCACTCAAGATATTGCGTAACAACTCCGCATTCCCTTGAGCACTGCCGCCCCTCAAGCTATCTGAACCGGCACTGGGCAAACCAAGTTCCTCAGGGCTGATAGTGTAGCTTTCAATACGGCTGCCTTTGAGTTCGCAGACTTGAGTTTTACCTGAGATGGTAATTTCGTCTAATCCATCTCCTCCGTGGACTACCAAAGCATGATGGCAGCCAAGGTGCTGGAGCACCAATGCCATTTTCTCTACCAGCGACTCGTCGGCTACGCCCAGCACCTGGGATTTGGCTCCAGCCGGGCTGGTAAGTGGCCCAAGTATATTAAAGACGGTGCGAATTCCGATTTCACGCCGGGGAGCCGCCGCGTATTTCATAGCTGGATGAAATGCCGGAGCGAACATGAAACCAATTCCTACTTCCTGTAGGCATCTCTGCACTTGCTCAGCATTGAGGTCTATCTTAACGCCTAGAGCTTCCAGGACGTCAGCGCTGCCGCACTGGCTGCTCATGGCACGGTTGCCATGCTTAGCCACCTTAAGCCCGGCGCCGGCAGCAACAAAGGCAGCGGTCGTGGAGA
>CAZOQG010000072.1:0-8858 GCA_964582065.1 uncultured Dehalococcoidales bacterium | reverse complement strand
CTGCCTCACGAGAATTGCTTAAGTTGCAACTAAACAAGGTACTGTCTGAGCTCACCGA
This sequence comes from uncultured Dehalococcoidales bacterium, assembly GCA_964582065.1. Taxonomy (GTDB): domain Bacteria; phylum Chloroflexota; class Dehalococcoidia; order GIF9; family UBA5629; genus JACNFS01. The sequence continues at coordinate 8,800 of CAZOQG010000072.1, read as the reverse complement.
TAGGGAGAGAAGGGTTATAATGCTTAGATTCGGATTGGAGGATGGACGGGCCCGGACTTTGGAGGAAGTAGGTAGGGAGTTCAATGTAACGCGAGAGCGGATCCGTCAGATTGAAGCTAAGGCGTTGCGCAAGTTGCGCCATCCCAGCCGAAGCCGAAAACTGAAAGATTATCTGGAGTGAACTCGCTTGGCGCTGCCGCCGTAAGGAGGGAAATAAATGAGGCTGATTAGGGGATGCATTACCGTTCTTGGCATCATCGGAATTTTGGTCATTATCGCCCTAGTTATGAGTTATTATCTTTACTCCCTCAGTCCCTGGATTCAAGCGAAAATGACGCCGGTAGCGGTAACCGCTGAGGCTGCTGAGAGTTTCGACCAGAAGTTTGAAGTTCTCCAGACTCAAATTCATGAGGCAGTTATCGCTGGGGAAGAAAGAGAGACAGCCTTGGTAATCACTGAGAAGGAAGTCAATTCCAAGCTGGTTGAGGTTTTGGCCGAGGGTGATTTGCCGTTTGACCAGATATTGGTTAACTTTCGTGAGGGGCGTTTCTTAATTTACGCTGTAGCGGATGTTCCTGGTGTTGCAGCTAGAACAGGGGCAATAGGGCGAATACAGGTTGTGAATGGTGATCTCGAAATAGTAATAGAAGATTTTGATTTGGGTAAGCTGCCCTTGCCACAAGCTGTGAACGGCGGGGTAGAAAAGCTGCTGGATATTATGGTAAAACTGAAATTGACTGACGTACCTTTGGAGATAACTGATGTTGAAATCAGTGACCGCAAGCTAACTGCCTCTTGGTTAATCAAGAGTGCCGACTAGAACCTTCCTGATTGCCCCAACATGCGCATCAAATTCTTGGGCAGTCCCCCTTTGGCTACCATTTTAGTCAGCTTCTGTATCTGGTGGAATTGATTCAGCAATTGGTTGACGTCTCTAGTCGTGGTTCCGCTGCCCTGCGCAATACGTCGTCGTCGGCTGCCATTGATAATAGTTGGGTTGTGTCGCTCTTCGGGAGTCATAGATAGGATGATGGCCTCCATTTTTCTCATCCGGTTTCCCTCGCCTCCGTCAACGGCACTCGGGACAAGCTTTGAAAAGCCCGGCAGCATTTCGGCTAATTCAGTCAGTGTACCCATCTTCTCGACCTGACGCAATTGCCATAGAAGATCTTCAAGGTCGGACCCTGAGGTGCGCATTTTTCTCTCTAACTCTCTGGCATGCTGCTCATCAAAAGCCTTCTCCGCTTTCTCGATGAGGGTAAGCATATCTCCCATGCCTAGGATGCGTGATGCTAACCGGTCAGGGTGAAAGAGTTCAATCGCATTCGTTTTTTCACCGCTGCCAATAAATTTCACTTGTACTCCAGTGACAAACTTGATAGAAAGAGCGGCACCACCCCGAGCATCTCCATCCATCTTAGTTAGAATGAGCCCACTTAGCCCGATACTCCTGTTGAATTCCTCAGCAGCGTTCACCGCATCCTGCCCAGTCATGGCGTCAACTACCAGTAATGTCTCTGAAGGCCGAATTTCAGCTTTTAGTTGAGCCAATTCCCTCATCATTGTTTCATCAATGTGCAGACGCCCTTGCGTATCAATGAGCACCCAAGTAGCTGCTATCTCCGTAGCCCGCCTTAAGGCTCGACGACAGACGGTCAACGGTGCCACCTCAGAATCTTCACAGTAGACAGGGATATCCAACTGTTTGCCCAATATCACCAACTGTCCCGCAGCAGCCGGTCGGCGGGTATCAGCAGCCACCAACAAAGGACGTTGCCCAGCATGTCTAAGGTACAGAGCCAGCTTAGCCGCTGTAGTGGTTTTTCCTGACCCCTGCAAGCCGACAAGCATGGCAGTTGAAGGGGGTCGGTCGGCTGTCTCCAGGTGGCTAGGCTCTCCGCCCAAGATAGCTATGAATTCCTCATTGACAATTTTCATAATTTGCTGGGCTGGGGCTAGACTTTCCAACACTTTCGCAGTCAAAGCCTGCTCTCTTACCCGAGCTAGAAAGCTTTTCACGACCTTGAAGTTAACATCCGCTTCCAAAAGAGCTAAACGTATCTGTCGCAAGGCCTCGTCAATCTCTTTCTCACTCAGCCTTCCCTTATTACTAAGGTTTCGCAGCACGCTGCTCAACTTCTCAGTCAAAGCTTCAAACATTACTTACCCCACGCACAGTATTCTACTTAGGGGAGTCTTTGCAGTCAATTATGATAAAATAAGAACAGCGTTGCGAAAACGATAAAGACTACATTGGCGGCAGTCCAACAATGTTCAGAGCTTCTCACTTCAGGCTGAATATGTTTCAGCAATGCCCGAGGCAATACAAGTTTCATTACATTGACGATCTTAAGAGTGTTTTCCGAAAAGCGCGGCCTTATCTCACCATGGGCGACCATGTCCACGCTGCACTTAAGGACTTTCTCTCTGTTGTCCCGGTCAGCGAGCGAAGCCCCTCAAAACTTGAGGATTTATTGCGCGAAAAATGGCGGCGCAATCGCCGCGGCTTTAGTGACATAGAGGATGAGAAGAGGTGGGCTGAGAAAGCTCTCAAACAGTTGAGCTGGTTCGCTCGGAGTCAGGACGTAGCAGTTATCCCCATTATGGTAGAGGATTATCACAGGGTAGAACTTTCTGCCGATGTCACTTTGATTGGCAAAATAGACCGAATCGACAAAGAAGCTGATTACGGTTTGCATATTATCGATTACAAGACTGGCAAAATACCAGCCGAAATAAACCAAACTCAGCTCCATATTTATGCCCTTATCCTGTCTAAGGAACAAAGCTTGCCGGTTAACAAGGCCTCTTATCTTTATTTGGAAGCTGGTGAGTTCCGAACTCTTGAGCCAACTGCTGCAGATTTGGATCACGCTACTTCCTATATAATTGACCTAGTCGATAGAATACTCATGGAGAGGGAGTATCCAGCTATCCTAAACAATTACTGTGGGACCTGTGATTTTATTGAAATCTGTCCGAAGAAAGAAGAGGCTGTTAAGTTGACTGCTAGTAAAGACGAACTAGACTTCTAGGGCCGGATGCACATTATGTGAACAGCGCTGCTCATGGGCAGCTCTGGCAATTCTCGAATTTCCATGGCAGGGCAGACTACCGCGAAGGCAGTACTGTTTGTTGGACGGCGAGGGGATTCTTATGTTGCTAGCTCTTGACAAAGATTTCAAAGAGAGTCAACGTATTTAACCAGAATTCATAAAGATCAAGGAGCCAACCAGGATAGGCAATTTGGGAATTTGGCAAACCCCTGTAGAGCATCCAGTGCCTGCTGCCTGTGGCTGCATGGTCTGCGCCTGGAGAGGTCTTTCGGTGCATTTCAGAAACTTGCACCGAGACAGGTGCAAAGGTGTAGAGAAGTGATACCGGTCAAGCTTTCACTTAACAATTTCATGTGTTACCGAGACAATGTTCCACCGTTGTCTTTTGATGGGGTTCACGTGGCTTGTCTTTGCGGAGACAACGGTAACGGGAAATCAGCGATTCTCGATGCCATCACGTGGGCACTATGGGGCAAATCTCGGGCAAAGAGTGATGACGACTTGATTCACCAAGGACAGTCCGAAATGGAGGTAGAGTTAGAGTTTGCTGCTGGCGAACAGCAGTACCGTGTTCTTCGAAAGCATGTCAAGAAACCTAGCCCCTTGCGTGCCGGTCAAACCATCTTGGAACTTCAAATAGCCAGCGATGGAGGTTTCAAGCCGATTTCTGGTAATTCTGTGGCGGAAACTCACCAGAAAATAATCGAACTCCTGCGTTTGGATTACGAGACATTCAAGAATAGCGCTTTCTTGCGGCAGGGACACGCTGATGAGTTTAGCATTAAGCGGCCTGGCGAACGCAAAGAGATACTCGCTAGCATCCTCGACCTTTCTCGCTATGACGAGCTTGAGAAGAGGTCCAAGAACTTGGCCGGTGAGAGGAGAGCCAAGGCGGATGAACTCGCGAGCACTATAAATGAAATCGGACGCCAACTTGCTTACAAAGCTGAGTATGAGGACAGGGCTGAAAGGGTACGACACGAAATTGGCCAAATTGAGGAACGGAAAAAGGTTGAGGAAGCAACTGTTTTCACCTTGCGTCGGCGAAAGGAATCTCTGGAGGTGAAGAAGGAGCAACTGTCTAATAGCGAGGTTCACCTTAGCGAAGCAAAGCAGGAAATGGAACGTTGGCAAGCAAGAAAGACCCAACACCAAGCAAGAATAGTGGAATATGAACAGGTATTGCTAGAAAGCGAAGCGATAGAAAAAGGTTATTCTGATTTGGTGGAAATCAAGAGGCTGAATGATGAGTCTAACCGGAAGTTGAGTCAGGTGCTTGCTTTGAAGGAACGCACAAATAGTCTAGACAAAGTCATCAGGCTGGCGAGTGAGGCGCTCACTATAGACCATGAGGTAACCCAACGCAAAATTGCGGAGCATGAAGCTGAGTTTGAGAGGGCACCTCAGCTGGAAGAGGCGTTAATCCAGGCGCGTAATCGTGTCGCTGAGTCAACGAAGGCTGAGGAAGCAGTAGCTGAAAAGAGGAAGCAGTCTCAGGGTATTGTGTCTCGAATCAGCTATTTGGAGTCTATGAATACCCAGCTTGAGAGGGAGAGCACAGATTTGGACGGAAAGCTCAGACTATTAGCTCAAGGCGATGTCCGTTCCCCTTTGTGCGAGACTGAGCTCGGAGTGGATGGGTGGCAACGTATACAGGAGAAACTTGCCGCAGAAGCCAAAGACAAAGTCAAGTGTCAACGGAACAATAACGAGGAGCTTGGCAGGAGGAGATTGGAACTTGGGGCTCTGGGAAATGAATTGGCTGAAACGGAATCTCTCGTAGACAGGGAGCGAGCCAGCCGCCAGAGAGAGCTAAGCATTATCGAAAAAGAACTTGCTGATGCCAGACAAGCTGGCAAAGAATTGGCTCACGAAAAAACTAGACTAGGGGAACTTGAACAGAGTTTGTCAAGAAAGGATTATGCTTTTCATGAACAGCAGACCCTTCTGCAACTGGAGAAAGAAGAGGTGGAACTTGCATATGATAAGGAGGAGCATGAACATTTGCAGCAGCAGTTGGAAAGGCTCCAGAAATATGAAGGTCTAAAGCAGGAGTTGGATGCAGCAGCTAAGGTTATCGACGAAGAGAAGACTGCCTTGGCCGAATCTGAGCAGACCGTCTCTAATCTCAGTGCGATAATACAAGCAGATTTGAAGAAGCAAGACGATTTGAGAGTTGAGGTCGTTGTCCTGCCTGACATAGCTGACAAGCTAGCCAAAGCCGAGGAAGCTTACCAGACGTTACTCGGGGACGAGCGCCAGGTTCGTGACAATTTGGCCGCATTGCAAGAAAGGCTACGACACTTCACGGAATTGGAAACAAGCAAGGAGGAAAAAGAGGGACTTTTGCGTGAGTTTGTGAAGGAGGAGAAGATCTACCAGGAATTAGCCGAAGCTTTTAGTAAGAAAGGTATTCAGGCCTTGCTTATTGAGCAAGCGCTTCCTGAGATTCAAATAGAAGCTAATCGATTGCTCGCCAAGATGACCGATAATCGAATGTCGTTGACACTGGAAAGTCAGCGAGAAAAAAAGAGTAAGAAAGGTGACACTATCGAGACTTTGGATATCAAGATTGCTGACGAGCTAGGCACCCGTAATTACGAGATGTATAGCGGCGGCGAGGCCTTTCAGATCGACCTTGCCTTGCGGATTGCTCTTTCTAGGTTGCTAGTCAAGCGAGCCGGAGCATCTCTACCCATATTGATTATCGACGAGGGCTTCGGTACTCAGGACAGTTCGGGAAGGGAAAGAGTCGTCGAGGCTATTAACTCGATACAGGACGATTTCGAGAAGATAGTCGTTATTACTCATCTCGACGAACTGAAGGACAGGTTTCCAGTACTGATTAATGTCACTAAGACGGCCAATGGCTCGATGATATCAGTAAGCCAGTAAGTGGCGCTTGGATTTTCTCCTCCTCAAGGATATAATATCCTGAATCTAGTGTGTCCCCAGGAGAGTTTGAGAGAGTGACAAGCTAGGATGCCAGATCGAGGGCAGGCGCAGCCTAGGTGCTCGCCTGACGATTGTTCTTAGATCCAGGAAATACCAACATCTTAAGGAGGACTATACATGGCAAAAAAAGTTGGAATTGTGGGTGCAGCGGTGACTCCATTCAAGGGCAAATGGTATGAGAAGACTTATTATGAGCTGGCTCAGATGGCTACTAGAGAAGCAGTGCGGGATGCGGCCATGTCCATCAAGGATGTAGATGCAGTATTCTATGGTATCTACAACGATATCTTTGAGAGAACTTGCATCCCAGAGCATCCCCTGCAGGGCATCATTGGAATGCAAAACAAATTTGGGATACGCATAAGTTGTGGTGGAGCAACAGGTGCCTATACAATATCAGCGGCCCATGCTTACTTAGCTGGAGAAAGGTTCAAGGTCGCTTTAGTATTGGGGGTGGAAAAGGCTACCGATTGTTTTGATTTCCTTTCCATGTCAGCTACCCCAGAGGTTATTAAGACCATCGGCTGGTCCGGAGACAGCTTCTTCGAACAGAAGATAGGCTGGAGTGCTTCGGACAGCTATGCAGAGGTGGTTCTTGGCTACATGGATGAATATCCCGGTACGCTGAAACCACAGGTCACCGCTCAAATATCCTCTCAACTCAGTAAACAAGTGAGGAGTAATCCTTACGCCCAGAGGCAGTTTGATCAGGTAACCCCTGAGGAGGTGATGAATTCCAGATATATAGTCTACCCCTTTAAGGAACTGGAGATATGTGTTTACACTGAAGGCGCTGCAGCTCTAATCCTGGCTGAAGAGGAGACGGCGAAAGCCATCGCCAAGAATAGCGGAAAACCCATAGTCTGGATAACAGGCCTAGGTGAAGCCAATGAACACTCCTTTGCCGGTAAGAATCAGAAGAACATGTCTCATATTGTGTCTGATTATTTGGGATCCCACCGTGCTTATGAAATGGCTGGCATAAAGGACCCTGTCAAGGCTATAGATATCGTGGAACTTCATGATGCCTTCGTTCAGCAGCTGGAAATCAGTCTGGCGGAGTTCGGCTTGGTGCCTTATGAAACGGTTGATTCCCTTATTGAGGAAGGTATTATGTTACCTGGGGGTAGGCTTTTGGTTAACCCTTGTGGCGGTCTCATCTACTGTGGGCATGCCGTGGGTGCGAGCAACATAATGTCCGCCTGGTCAGCCAGAAATGAGCTGATCAAAAGGAATCTCAAGAGAGCTCTGGTACATGGCACCGGAAGCACTGTTGCCCAATACACGGCGTGCTCAATATTAGAGCATGAATAAAGAATTAACCAAGGAGGTTCGGTAATGGCAGAGAAGAAACAGAAGGTCATACCTGACGAGTACATTCCAGAGGTCAGAAGCAGAGTAGTCACCATTGATAATGAAGACTACTTATTGCAGAATGATGCCATGTTCACTTTTTACGAGCGAGCTCTGGGGGAGCTTTCACCTTTTTTCTTGGGTATTAAAGATGAAAAGAAGATCTTGGGTTGCACATGCCCAAAGTGTGGTATTGTCAGGATTCCCCCGATGGTGACTCATTGCCCCGATTGCGACTTCGAACCCACCAAGCTAGTCGAAGTCGATCAGGTAGGCAAGATGAACACTACACCACCAATTACTTACTTCGCCACTTCCATGTTTCTGGAGAAGGCCCCGTTTGGCAGGGGGCGGGTAATACTGAACGGAGCGGATACCGCCTTGAGCGTTATGCTCTACACCACAACGGGCATATTAGTGCCAGGACTAATCAATAAGGGCACTGAGGTAAAGGTGATTTTCAGAGATAGGCGTGTGGGAGAGATATCAGACATCTACTGTGTGCCCACTTCTGAACTCACTGCCCAGCAGATAAGTAAGAAGGGACTCCAAGAATCCGAACTGAACTGGGAAGCCCCAAAAGAGCCCGAATTCTCTAAGCCCAGTGATGAAGATATGACCGTGTACAAAGAGTCTCTTAGCGAGATGGAAGCTCTGGCTGCTGAGATGAGCAAGTCGAAGCGTGCGCGCAAGGCTATTGAGGGCTGGAAAAGAAATATTGCGGTGAAGACAAAGGCCGGCGAGTTTGCCATGTATATCGAGAATGGCGATTTCACGATTGAAGAAAAGAAGTTGGCGTCTCCCGACTTCATTATGGCATGCGAAGACCCTAGAACTCTCCTTGATGGCTTGATGTATCGGGGCGCTATCACTGACTCGGTGATAATGAAGAAACTCTGGATAAGTAAGAATCTGGAGTTCAACACCATCTTCAAACTTGATAGACTGGCTCGATTTCTGGCTAGGGAGAAGAAGGAGCAGCTGGCGAAGTAACTTGAACTGACATCCCACGGCGGGTACCACGATAAAGGGGCTTCGAATTATATCTGGGCTGCATGATTGGAATGTCAAGAACCTGTTAGTGATTCCGGTATCGCTTGATGACTACCAGACAAAGGAGGTTATCATGGCAGAGTTACTATGGGAACCATCGGAGGAGCGAAAGAAGAGCACCAACGTAACTAAGTTCATAGATTATGTCAACAAGGAGTATGGGCAGAAATTCAGCTCTTATGATGAACTGTATGACTGGTCGATAAGTAAAATACCCGATTTCTGGGCTGCCGTGTGGGACTTCGCTGGCATTAAGGCGTCGAAGGGTTATGATACTGTTGTTGATGATGCTGGCAAAATGCCTGGTGCTAAATGGTTTATTGGGGCGAGACTGAACTTTGCTGAGAATTTACTAAGGTACAGAGATGACCAGGTAGCACTCA
>CAZOQG010000071.1:0-8955 GCA_964582065.1 uncultured Dehalococcoidales bacterium | reverse complement strand
ACAATTACAACCATGCCCACTACAAGAAGCCTTTACTCTGAAGGCACGCTGAGGTCGGTTGCACATGAAACTGGAATAGACGAGAGCTGAGTTTAGTCAGTTAACTCAAAGTTACGCTGCAACACAGTGACCTTTTTGACTGGGATTCTCTTTCGTTTTATCGGTTCTATCTTTCGATGCACTCACTTCTATTCCCTTTACTGTCTTACTGCTGGCAATGATACCGCGGGCTTCCCCGTCACACAAGAGGATATATTGTATTTAGGGTTCGCTGTCAGATGTCACATGGTACTCGGCGCGTTCTAACTCTTGCTTGACGATCCCGCTGACTGAAAATGAGGGCTCTCCTCTAGCAAACCTGCTAGCAAGCGTATAAGCTTGTCTCTCGAACAGAACGCTGTGATATTGGTAACCATTCTGGACCAAATTATCAGCGTATAACTCAATGTGCTTTCTCAGACCCAATATATCGATCTGGACGACGTGAACCATCTCGTGAAATAGAGTGGAAATCGCTGAGGGAGGGTCAGACCAAAGCTCCTGCCGAATAAGAACACAGTCGACAAGAGTAAGGCCGATGGCTTTACTGAAATCGAGAGGAATAGGTAGACCTGACTTCACCATGTCATCGTAAAAGTCAGGATTCAGAATGCGTTCTACGCTCGCTACCCGAACCAAATCGAGGATTCTCTTCTCAAAATACCCGACGAACCGCGACCTTTCCTCGTCCGATAACGGCCGGGCATTAGTCAAGTGAAAACGTCGCTGTTCTTGAACCCATTTTTGGAATTCTTCGATTAGATATGGCCGTAACGAATCTAATTCCATTGCCTGAACCCTTTTCATTGACGCTCAGGGAATTCTGCAGAATTCCAGCATTGTGATAAACATCTCGGTTGTTCCGTATTCATGATAAGGTTCTGCAAAGAATGTGGCAAGTCGCGTTATGCAAAAAAGAAGAATCTTGAGGGCCAAGCCAGAGGCTAGCGACACAGGACCAAAGCATCGGCGAGAGCCTTTTGCCAAAATAGCGTTGGTCCATGAGCGCGAAGAAGGCTGTAAGAGTTGGTTTTGGACTTGTCAGACGCTTTGACAACCAGCCATCAGGCGTTTAACATGGACGCAGCAGCTTGACATGGCAAATTCCGGTTTAGAAATAAATAGAACTCACGTAAAACGTGTCTTCGATTTTACCGATGAAGTCGTAGAACAATACCCTGGCCGCCTGGCAGGAACGGAAGCCTGCCGAGATGCCGCAAACCGGATAAAAAAGGAATTTGCCAAAAACTGTGACCCCGATTCGGTGAAAATGGAGGATTTCACCGTTCACCCGAAGAGTTTCTTGAAATATATCCCGGGGCTAGTAGTCCTTTACATTGTCTGCTCCACTTTGCTGTATTTGCAGTTTCCTTTGCCTGCATTTATCGGGTACTCACTGGGAATTTTCGTGTTTTATTCCCAATTCGTGCGCTATTGGGAAATATTCGACCCGTTGTTTCCCAAAGCCGTAGGGCATAACGTCTTCGGAGCTATTGAACCAGAAGGGGAGGCAAAGCAACAAGTCATCATCAGCGCACATCATGACGCCGCGTATGTCTTTCAACTTATTGCCCGTACCCCAAAATATTATGCTAAATTCATCAATGGGGGGATACTATTCTTAGTGCTTGGTTTCCTGGTTTCTCTAATAGGAACCATCTTGGCCATATTTCACATCCCGACTCCTGAGTGGGCCCATCCGTGGGTACCTTTGATACTGGTAGCTGGCAGTGTCTTCTTGCTTCCGTTGGCATTTTTTACCACCGGAGAAGTATCTCCTGCTGCAGGCGATAATATGATTGCCGTGGCAATTGCGAACGAGACGGCAAAGCTTTTTCACGATGCTAACCAAGCAGGCATAAATCCCTTGCGACATACTCGGCTAATGGTGGCATCTTTCGATGCCGAAGAAGCGGGTCTGCGGGGCTCGCGAGCGTTCTGCAAAAAACACAGCGGCGAATTACTGCGCACGAAGACTTATGTCTTGAATATCGATACCCTTTACAAAGTGAGAGACCTCAATTTTCTCGATAACGATCTGAATACATCGGTGAGACTTTCCCATGAAATGGCGCAGGATTGCGTCGATATTGCAAAATCACTCGGCTATCCGGCCAAAATCTCGGGCATGCCCTTTGGTGCCGGGAGCACCGACGCGGCCGAGTTCGGCAAAATCGGCGTGGAGGCCACCAACATGGCTGGCATCAGTTTTGATATCAGCCAATTTGATGAAGGCTTGGTATATCATACCCCGAATGACCTGACCAGACATATTGAACCGGAAATGGTCGAAGCGGCTCTGAAAATTGCCCGGGATTATATACTCGAGAAAGATAAGGAATCCTGATTCTTGTTTTTCTTTGCAGCATACTGTTAAGAAATCGTTGAGGGATAGTGGGTTTCAGCCCATGCTGTAGACGTGCGGCACAGCGAAGCGCTCGAGGTAGGCCACACTGCCGGTAACCATGTCTATAGTCTTCTAGCTTTGGCCATCCTCCTGGCACGGATTCGGCAGGCTGCGACCGGCGCTGGCCGTTCGGTCACCTTTTTTGACGAAGCTGGGATTTTGGGCTAAAATGGCTACGATTCTGGCGGGAGTAACTCAGTGGTAGAGTTCCTGCCTTCCAAGCAGGCTGTCGCGGGTTCGAGTCCCGTCTCCCGCTCCACCCCATCTGACTCAGCTTTGGATTGCTTGCCAAATGACTGAACAACATTAACTCGTTCACCAGCCTGACCGTTGCGGCAGTGTCATTCCTCGTTGGTGCACTCATCAAACCGGCTTCACTTTTCGATTGCTCATCTAAGGCTACTGAATTTGACTCCAGGCGTCCAGAGCATGAGCAATAACGCATGATACGGTATGCTTGACAGCAAATGCCTGCCAGTTTATCCTTGTGAGAAGAAAAAGGTCTACAGGATGTCGCTTCTTTCAGGCCTTGGCTTAGGTCTGCAAGCCAAGGAGTTGAAATCCTCTCACCCGGTGATTGTTTTCAAATTTGGAATGAGAGGGAGGTAAAACACAATGGCATATTCTACAATCATTTTGGACAAAGCCGAAGGCATTGCGACTCTCACCCTTAGCCGTCCAGAAAAGCTTAACGCTCTCAATGAGACGATGGCTGCTGAATTGCTTGATGCGTTTGCCCAGGTGGAACAGGATAATGATGTAAGAGTACTGATTATCACCGGCGCTGGTCGTGCCTTCTGGGCTGGAGCTGACGTCAAAGACCTATTCTTGAAAGGGATAGAACAAAGGAAGCGTGGTCAAGAAACGTTTGACATCATTGGCTGGTTGCATAAGTGCTGTTTACAGCTTAGAAATATGCCAAAACCGGTGATTGCCTCGATAAGCGGGCACGCCGTTGGCATAGGCGTGACGCTTCCGTTGCAGTGCGACTTGAGAATCGCTTCGGAAGATGCCATGTTCTCGGTACCTTTTGTGCGACTTGGTCTCATCCCAGAATTCGGCTCAACTTATTCGCTAACCCGCCTGATAGGATTAGCCAAGGCCTGCGAGCTGGTCTTTACCGGCAAATCTATTGGAGCCACAGAAGCTAAGGAAATAGGGCTGGTTAACGAGGTCGTGCCGGCGGCTGAGTTAAAGGCGGCGACTTATGAATTGGCAAAAACCATAGCCCAAGGAGCGCCTGTAGCTATGCGAATGGCTAAGGAGGGACTCTACCAGGGCTCGGAGGCGGATATCCATACTCAATTACGGTATGAGACCTTGGCATATAATATTCTCTTGCCGGCAGAAGATCACGAGGAGGGAGTAAGAGCCTTTTTGGAGAAAAGGAAGCCGACTTTCAAAGGGAAATAGTGTTGGCGGGAGTAACACGGCGGTAGGTTTCCTGCCTTCCACTCAAGCCGTCGCGGGGTCAGGTGGCATTCCCTACTGACTTCGTCCGGCTCTGCTCCACATCGCTGGCAGTAGGCCTCCCGGTTTATTGTTGACAAAACGGAGAGAATCTCTTATCATTATAACTGCCATCGACCATAAGGCGGTGAGCGTTTGGGCAGATAACAGCGGCCGCTTGGATCAGACATGACCGAGACGGGAAATAGTATTAATCTGGTATTAAGCCTTCTCAGCTATAGCTGGGAGGGCTTTGTTTTTTTCGCTCATGTATAACGCCATAACTGACATCCCTGGAATCAAGGTAGGGCATTATACCGATAAGGAGGCAGTCACCGGCTGCACTGTGATTTTGTGTGAGAGTGGGGCGATAGCTGGCGTCGATGTCAGAGGCTCGGCACCAGGAACCAGAGAGACTGACCTGCTTCGACCGATGAACCTAGTAGAAAAAGTCCATGCCGTTCTTCTGAGCGGCGGTAGTGCCTTTGCACTGGATGCAGCGGGTGGGGTGATGCGATACCTTGAGGAACGAGGGATTGGTTATGAAACTTCTGTGACTAAAGTGCCCATAGTGCCTGCAGCCGTTATCTTTGATTTGGGCGTAGGTAGCTCGAAGGTGAGGCCTGGGATTGAAGAGGGCTATAAGGCTTGCCTGGCCGCCGGCGACAAGGAAGTAGCCGAAGGCTGTGTAGGTGCTGGCACCGGGGCTACGGTAGGCAAAATACTGGGAATAGAAAGAGCAACTAAGAGCGGTCTGGGCACAGCCAGCGAAGAAATCGACGGCGGTGTTGTTATTGCTGCCCTGGTCGTGGTTAATGCTGTCGGAGATGTCATTGACCGTAAAACCGGGGAAATCGTGGCTGGTCCTCGGCATGAGCAGAATAAAGGCTTCCTTAGCACTGTTGAACTGCTAAAACAAGGCGACGGCGGGCAAGATTCCCTCCCGAGTAATACCACTCTCGGAGTAGTGGCAACCAACGCTAGTCTAAACAAGGAGCAGGTGAATAAACTGGCGCAGATGGCGCAAGACGGCATCGCTCGGGCTATCAACCCCTGCCATACTATGCATGACGGTGATACCATATTTGCTCTTTCTTTGGGCGAAAAGACAGGCGATATCACCGTACTTGGCTCGGTGGCTGCTGAGGTGGTGGCTGATGCCATAGTCAGGGCAGTTGAGCAAGCGGAGACAATAGCCGGCATACCAGCAATCAAGGACGTGACCTGATGGACAAGAACGTGGTGACGATAGGCTTCATAGGTGCCGGGACGACAGGTACGGCTCTAGCTGTGAGGCTTGCCAAGCAGGGATACGAGGTAATTGCGGTATCCAGCCGGAGCGTGACTTCAGCAGAGAAACTGGCTGGAAGGCTAAGTGGCTGCCAGGTCTGCAAAGCAGCCCAAGAACTGGCTGACACAGTTCAGCTTGTTTTCATTACCACTCCTGACGATGCTATTTCAAAGGTGGCCGCCGAAGTCCAGTGGCACGATAAGCAAAGTGTGGTTCACTGCAGCGGTGCGCACTCCGTCGACATTTTGGAACCAGCCAAGCAGCACGGTGCTAATACAGGCTGTTTCCATCCGTTACAGACTTTTGCCAGTGTTGAACAAGCGATAGACAACATCCCCGGTTCTACCTTCGCTGTTGAAGCTGCGGAACCGCTGTTGCCCGCACTCAAGGATATGGCTGTTGCTTTGGAAGGTGACTGGGTGGTGCTCAAGGCTGGCGACAAGGTGCTGTATCACGCGGCAGCCGTGTTTGCCTGCAACTACTTGGTGACTCTGGTCAAGTTAGCTACGGATTTGTGGCAAACCTTCGGGGTATCACAAGCGCAAGCAACTAAAGCTCTTATGCCGTTGCTGCGAGGTACGCTGAGCAATATTGAGAATGTCGGCTTGCCCAACTGTCTCACCGGCCCCGTTGCCCGAGGCGATCTGGGCACCATAACGAGACACCTGGAAGCCTTAGAAAAAGCAAGCCCGTCTTTGCTTGAAATCTACAAGGAGCTGGGGCTACAGACTGTGCCGATTGCTGTGGCTAAAGGGAAAATCGATTCGCAAAGGGCTGGAGAGCTACAGGCCTTACTTAAGAAGAAACCGAAAACAGGGGGATAACCATGAGAACAATGCTTAAGAGCAAGATCCATCGGGCTCGGGTTACCCAATGCAATGTCGACTACGAGGGCAGCATAACCATTGACAAGGATTTGATGGAAGCAGCGGACTTACTCCTTTACGAAAAAGTTGATGTATTGAACATCAGCAACGGCGCCAGATTCCATACCTACGTGATTGAAGGGGAAAGAGGCTCGGGAGAAATCTGTCTTAATGGTGCTGCCGCCAGACTCGTGGCTAAGGGTGATATCGTGATTATCCTGTCTTACCATGTGGTTACTGATGACGAAGCTGCCACAGCCACGCCAAGACTAGTATACGTGAATTCAGAAAACCGAATCATTGACACCAAGGGCACAAGAGATTGGACAAAAGATTTGTTATCAACGCTGTAAAGAGAAGGGCTGTTTACAGATGGTAAGGAGGAGTGAAAAATGCGAGTCACCGCCAATCAAATAAAGGAAATGAAGGTAGAGAAACAGAAGATAGTCATGCTTACTGCCTATGACTATCCCACGGCTAAACTGGTGGATGAGGCTGGCGTGCCATTGATTCTGGTTGGCGATAGCCTGGGCATGGTAGTGCTAGGCTATGAATCAACCATTCCAGTAACTATGGATGAGATGATTCACCACACCAAGGCGGTGGTCAGGGGTACCAAACAAGCCCTGGTAATAGGTGATATGCCATTTATGACCTATCATACCAATATCTCCGACGCCTTGTGCAATGCCGCCCGGTTTATTCAGGAGGGGGGATCTCAAGCGGTCAAGCTGGAGGGAGGTGTAACTGTTGCCGAGACAGTGAAGCGGATTGTCGATTGCGGAATCCCCGTTATGGGGCACATTGGCCTAACTCCACAATCTGTTCACCAGTTGGGGGGTCACAAAGTGCAGGGCAAAACCCCGGAGGCTGCTGAGCGATTGCTCATGGATGCTCGTGCCCTGGAACAAGCTGGTGCCTTCGCTATTGTTCTTGAATTGGTGCCGGCACCGCTTTCCAAGCTGATTACGCAAAAGGTGGGCGTCCCCACTATCGGCATCGGCGCGGGTCCCGACTGCGATGGTCAGGTTCAGGTAATTAGCGACCTTCTGGGTCTGTTTGCCGATTTTGTGCCCAAACATGCCAAACAGTATGCCAAGCTGGCCGGCAGTATCAGGACTGCCATCGCTGACTATATGGGTGAAGTCAAGTCCGGTAGCTTCCCCACCGCAGAACATAGCTCCACCATAGATGAGAGCTTGCTCGAACAATTGGCTGGCTCCTGAGCAATCGTGGAAATAGCCAGAACAATTGCCGAGATGAAAAGCTTCAGG
Organism: uncultured Dehalococcoidales bacterium; assembly: GCA_964582065.1. Lineage (GTDB taxonomy): Bacteria > Chloroflexota > Dehalococcoidia > GIF9 > UBA5629 > JACNFS01. The sequence goes on along the minus strand of CAZOQG010000071.1, from coordinate 1,629 downwards.
GTGCGGAGCCTGGGTTCAGTAGGCTTTGTCCCCACCATGGGTTACCTTCACGAAGGTCACTTAGCTTTGGTTAAGCGAGCTCGAGATGAGAACTCGGTGGTCGTAGTGAGCATTTTCGTCAATCCTACCCAATTCGGTCCGGCCGAAGACTTCAGTGCCTATCCCCGTGAAACAGAGCGTGACCTGCTTCTACTGGAAAAGGAGCGCACCGACATTGTCTTCATGCCGTCGGATAAAGAGATTTACCCTGAGGCATTTAGTAGCTGGGTTGAAGTGGGGAAACTTACTGAGCCGCTTGAAGGCAGTCGTCGTCCAGGGCACTTCAAGGGAGTTACCACCGTAGTTGCCAAGCTATTCAACATTGTTGAGCCTACCCGAGCCTATTTTGGTCAAAAAGATGCTCAGCAGGCGACAGTCATCAAGAAAATGGTTGCCGACCTCAACATGAATTTGCAAATCATAGTCGTACCTACTGTTCGGGAAAGCGATGGCCTGGCAATGAGCAGCCGCAACGTCTACCTTAACGCTCAAGAACGTCAAGCGGCTGCTGTCTTGTTCAAGGCCCTTACCATGGCTCAGGGCTTGTGGGAGAAGGGCGAGAAGAACGCTGAGAGCCTGCGTCAGGAAATGGCTTCTCTCATTAGCAAGGAGCCACTAGCCAAGATTGACTATGTCAGCATTGCCGACGCTGAGACTCTGGAAGAGCTATCGGAAATCGATAGACCAGCGCTGGCTTCCCTGGCAGTTAGATTTGGCAACACGAGGCTCATAGACAATATGGTTCTGTAGCAAAGACAGAAAACCTCAGATTAAGTATGTGTGACTTCATATGCCTGCCCAGGTTCTTGTAGGCAAGAACCCTTTGCTTGGGCTTCAGCGGGAGAAGGCTGAAGCTGTACAAGCAGGACGGCTCAGACCACTACAAGGAGCTCATGTTTGAGCTTGAGAAAGCCAAGCAGGTCTTCAGACCCAACCAGACGCTTAACTTCTTTGTTGACCCCGGGGACGGCCATGATGACTACCTTACCAGCCTCGCCCTGGTTGTCCAGGCAGCAGCCGATTGGGCGCCCAAGAAAGCTATGGGAGGTATCCGCAATGACTAGCATCATCCAGCACTCACTATCCGCACTACCCAGGCTCAGGCGGTTACCAACAGACCCCAGGCTGTCTCTTACCCCGCCATCTACCGAGACCAGGGCTGCGGGCTCTTCCCCTCATGTCTGGAGTGCCCCTTCCCTCTCTGCCTCACCGAGCAAGTCCCCTGGGGAGAAGAAACCCTTGCCAATCTCCTCAGGGCAAAGACGCTGGCGCTCCTCAACCATGTCGCCGGCTTAACCCCCGGCCAGCTAGCCGCACGCTTCGCCCTCAGTGCAAGACACGTTCAGCGCGCCTTTGGCTTTGCGCATACCCAGCTCTCAGAAGTCTGGCTCAGGGACTCACCACCCCAGCGCCAGCTATGCAAGCGGGGCCGCCCGCGCAACCAAACCTGCGCCGGCACTGGCTGAATTGCTTTCCCAACAAATAAACAACCCCTCTCTCGCCGAAGGCGCATGCTATTGTAGACAATATCTCCGAGCTTCCTGGACGCTTACACACACTTGACAAACACTAGCAAAAGAAGTATCTTCA
>CAZOQG010000070.1:0-8963 GCA_964582065.1 uncultured Dehalococcoidales bacterium | reverse complement strand
GGCGATAGGGAGCTGAAGGCTAGCATTCGCGAAATCACGACCGAAGAGATTGAGGCAGCTCAGGAGTTGGCCAAGCCCAGGGCAATTTACCGTGAAGTCGAAGTCGTTGGAGTAGAGGAGGGCGAAATAAGACTGGAGGGTGACCTCCGGCTGCATGTGGGCAGGGAAATAGCTGGCTGGTGGCAGGGCAGTCAATCTTTAGCCGTTGCTTTGTGCACCATTGGCGGAGCCTTGGAAGAAAGGATTCTGGCACTTTCCAAGAAGGGAGAGCATGCAGCTGCACTAATCCTGGATATTGCCGGTTCGGTGGCTCTGGGTAGTGCAACTGATCAGGTCCGTCGTTTTACGTGCGAAAAGGCTTGGAATTCGGGAATGAAAGTGGGCCCCGGGCTCAGCCCGGGCTATGCCGCGTGGCCTTTGACCGACCAGCGTTTGATTTTCAGCATCATGCCGGCGGAGAGAATAGGAGTTCGTCTTAATGACCAGCTTATGATGATACCCAAGAAATCTGTCTCCTTTTGTGCTGGTTTGGGCGTGAGCGAGGCCCTGGAGCAGTTCAACCGCTGCACACACTGTGGTGTAGCCAAATGTCCCTATAGAAGAACCGAGGAAATAAAATAAGCGTAGAGAGGTCTCAAGGAGACGTCGGCAGCAGGCTAGCCGGTGTTATCTGCCCTTGAACACGGGCTTCCTTTTCTCTATGACAGCCGCGAAAGCTTCCTTGTGGTCCTCCGTATCCACTAGCTTCAGGACAATCTCCTTTACCCAGTCCAGGTCCTCGCCGGTGTACTCCCCTTTCCTCAAAGCCTGCTTAGTGTATTTCAGCGTCAGAGGGGCATTATCCTTCATCCTGCCTGCAAGCTCCAGGGCTGCCGGCATGAGCTGTTCGGCAGGCACCACTCTAGTCGCCAGGCCGATTTTGTAAGCCTCCTCCCCACTTATATGCTCGGCGGTAAACAATAGCTCGGACGCTTTAGTCCTCCCCACCACGCGGGGAAGTGCAAACACAGCGTAGGAACATAGTTCATTAATGCGAGCGCCGATGCCACCGAAGACCGCCTTTTCCGAGGCCACGATGAAATCGCATGCCAGCGATATCTGAAATCCTTGGGCCAGAGCATAGCCGTTCACTGCAGCTATGGTTGGCTTGCTGAAAGCCACAAGCCTCGGTATGTCGTCAATACTGATAAGATGGGGACTGCTGCTCATCACAGACACATCGAAGCCAGCGCTGAAAGCACGACCGGCACCAGTGAGAATCACGACCGTGATGCTATCATCAGCCTCCAGTTCATCAAGCGCTTGGATCAGCTCCTTCTGCATCTGCGGAGTTATCGAGTTCATCTTGTCTGGCCTGCTAAACGTCACAGTGGCTACACGGTCCTTCTTCTCCACCAATATAGTCTCATACATGCTTCACCTCCATTGGCCTAAACGTGTTTGCCTATTCCATCTATCCGGCTACCGCAATGCAATCCACCAATTGCAAGACTGCAACCGAACCATTCCCCGCTTTTTCCTGTGGCAACGTTGGTGTCTCGTTAGTCCTTAAGGCCGCCACATTTCCGCAATCGGCACTGACCTAGTTGTAACGCCCGTACTTGTTAGCTGCCTCCATAAAGCAGTCAACAATTTCCCTATTTGAGTTGAGGGGGATGTCACATCCAGAGCACAAGATATACTTGCTCCCTTTGGCCGCGGTATCCACACATTCTTTTACCGCAGCTTCCATCTGTTGTTTTGTTCCTTCGGCGAACAATAGAGTAGGGACGTTGCCCATGATGACCGCTTTGCCCTGAGCCAGCTCCACCAACCTCCCCAGCGAGGACGGGCTGTCGATGCTTATCATGCCAATGCCGGTCTCCAGGACATCTTCCATGATTGGGTCAATGTAGCCACATATGTGGAGACTGACATAAAGCTTCCTTTCCTTGAAGTAATTACTAATCTCTTCGTGATAGGGTTTAATGAAAGCCCTGTAGATTTTGGGAGAGATGACACTACAAGACGCTGAGGCTTCTCCCATGCCTACCCCTATGCCGGTCTCCCGAATGGCGGCAAGAGATATCTTCATCCATTCAGTACTGAACCTCATAAGCTCGTGGACAAAATCGGGGTCATCCACGGTATCAAATATTAACCTCTCCAAACCCCTCAAGTCCGCTGCTAACGTCCATGGTCCGGCAGATGCCCCTGACACAGGGATATCCTTAACCTCAGATTTGACCCGCTCACAGGCTTCCAGATACCAGCAGAGGCGGCCAACCTTCTCCGGGTCAGGAACACTCAGCTTGCCTAGATTAGCTTTATCCTCAAGTACAGAAGTCACTAAGTGAGGAGGGGCATCTTCAGGGAATTCAACCTTAGCCCCAAACGCTTCGGCGTCAAGGTAAACATCCCCGGTTATGGTTATGGTATCAGGGTGGACAATCTCATAGGCACGAACGTGCGCTTTTGCGTGTTTCTCGGCGTCGGTAAAGAACTCTGGCATAGTGAAACCTGCGAGCTTTGCAACATAGGCCCCGAACATAACTGTCGTCGGGACTCTGTCAGCGTATTGCCCCTTCACCGCTGCAACGATCCGGTCTTTGCCAGTATATGTAGTCACTTGCTGCCTCCTTCCAAGCCTAGCAATTCCTTAGCCTTATTAACAGCTTCAGCAGCGTTAGCAGCATATGCATCAGCACCAATTCTGTCGGCGTAATCCTGGGTTACCACCGCCCCACCAATCATTATCTTCACCCGACTCCTCAATCCCGCAGCATCGAGCGCTTCAATAGTCGTCTTCATGAACGGCAAAGTTGTAGTAAGAAGACCTGACATTCCAACTATTCCTGCTCCCCCTTCTCCCACCACATCGGTGAATTTTTCCGGTGGGACATCCACTCCCAAGTCAATGATGTCGAAACCAGCTCCCTTCAACATTATCCCTACTAAATCCTTCCCTATGTTATGAACATCACCTTTTACTGTGCCCAGGACGACCTTGCCTTTGGGCTGTACTCCGGAGCTGACCAATAATGGCTCCAGTAGCTCCATGCCAGCACGCATAGCTCTAGCTGATAGCAAAAGCTCAGGTACGTAGGCTTCTCTTCGCTCAAACTGCTCACCAATTGCCCCCATGCCCGCAATCAGTCCGTCATCCAATATTATAGCTACAGCCACTCCATCAGCTATAGCATTCTTTGTCAGTTCCTTCACTTTTTCCACATTGCCTTCAACTACATTCTCTATAATCAACTTCAAATCAGCCATGCTGTTTCACCTCATAATCTTAACTTGCCTATTACATACCGCCAAGTGGGCACACCGCAATTCTGTAACAGTGTCACCCAAATTAGTCCCTATGCTTCCTGCAGTGACAGAAGGCGGGCTTTGCCTGTTTACGTTGCCAACGGCAACGCTATCCCTTGAACTTTCATATGTTCTCGCCTTCAGCAACAGCCTCGCCATTCTGGTTTCTTACAATCCATTTGTAGCTGCATATCCAATTTGCGTCCTTGGTTTGCTTCTTGGAAAGCACTTCTGTCTCCACCCTGATAGTATCGTAGGGATAGACCGGAGCGTTAAACCTGACCTTGTCCGTGCCCATAAAGGCCATAACATCACTTATGTATCCCGACTGTATGAGCAGACCCACGGCTATAGAAAAGGTCAATAACCCCGGCACCAACTGGTTCTTCCAACCAGCGGCCTTGGCATGCTCCTCGCTCAGAAACATAGGATGAGTATCTCCGGCACTGATGGCATAGAGTTCCAGCTCCGTCCTGGTAATCACCCGAGGCTTGGTTATGAACCTATCACCCATGTCCATATTCTGAATGTGCCGCTGCATCTCTTCCTCATTGTATAGTTGAGCCACAATTACCTCCTTTGCTTATCCGCACTCATATGCGAAAACTTCAAATTCCTGGCTATACCAAAAACCGACTACGCACGTTTCTTGGAAAAGAAAACATATTTAGCTAGATTGATATCTCCCATAGTTTGCTACAGCTTCTGCATAATATCTGGCACTTTGGATTGGTGTATCAAGCGGGATCTGACACCCTGTGGACAATATGTAGGCACTACCTTCGCCAGCAGTATCGATACAGTCCTTCACTGCCTGCTCAATTTGTTCCTTGGTGCCCTCTAAGAATAGCTCGGCCCCAATGTTGCCTCTAATCACCACCTTTTTCTGGGAGACCTCAACCATGCGCTTCAAGGAGGAAGGAGCATCCAGTTCGACGTAATCGATCCCCAGCGAGAGTAAGTCCTCCATAATCGGGTCAAGGTAACCACAGATATGCAAACCGACATACGTGCCTGTAGAAATACTCTGCTTGAGATGATCGAAAATCTCCTTATGGTAGGGAAACACGAATTCCCGGTAAATCTTTGGGGAAATCACGCTCAGACTAGCCTGGGGATCGCCGACAACCAACGCTGTAACACCCGTTTGTGCCATAGCAAGAGCCCAAGCTTTAGTAGCCTCAGTCATTAACCGCATTAGCTGATGCACGAACTCCGGGTCATCAGTAACATCGAAAACCAATTGCTCCGTGCCCCGCAACAGCGTCGCACCGGAAAATGGTCCAGGCAGTAGCGGCCTGGTTGCTTTCTCTTCAAATGTAGCTACAGCTCGCTGGCATGATTGCACCGCCTGATTTACACCCGGGCTCTCCTCCGGGCCTATATACTCCATGTCTGCCAGCGCGGTCTTGTCCTTGAGCCCTCCCATTGTAACTTCCTCTGACCTCGTCTTATATCTAAAGAGATTAGACAATGTTCCCCACCAAACAAAAAGATTCTGCGGAACGACAGCCACATCTGAAGGCAAGGCTTTGAGTTGCTCGGCCATTACTCTATACGCCGTGTCAAGGTTGCCAAAATAGTCTTGAGGGGTCATACCCATTTCTTTGGAATACTGAGGACCAAAATCAAGTTGATAGGGCACCCGGTCGGCATATTCTCTGTGAAAAGCTGCTTCACCCCGCTCCTTTCCCGTATACTGCTTCATCACGATACCTCATCATTGTTATTCGACGACATAGAATAGCCTGACCACAAGCTTTTTGCGCAGAGGATTAATCCTCTGCCTTTGACCATCCCCGACATCTCATCCTTCAACTCGTTGAAAGCTATCACTTCCTCTCAGCCATGTTCTGGATTTACACACCAATCCTATAGTCTCGCCGTCAAGAAATCAACCGTACTTCCCTAGTAGCTATAAACAACTAGTTAGCCACAGATACGGCCACCTTGGCCCGGTGAGCGGATGAGCTCTGCTCTAAATATGTTAGAGCCTATCGGGGCAGCAAGGTGAATCAGTGATTGTTAAGTCTGTACGGGAGGGGAAAACGCATGGCATCCACAAAATACTTCTGGAATTGAGGCTCGATGGTGAGTTCCACATATTCTACTTTCTTGGCTATCTCTTCAGCTTCTCGCCTTTTGTCGAGGTTTATCAAAGCGAGCCGGGCCCCATCACCGGCGGCATTGCCCACGCTGTAGACCTTCTCCAGTGCACAGTCAGGGAAAAGCCCAATGCTAAGAGCATGCTCCTTGCTGACATAGCTACCGAAAGCACCAGCCAGGATAACGTTATCCAACTCGGTTACCCCCAGCTTGTCCATCAGAATCCTGACCCCGGCGTGCATGGCTCCCTTGGCTAGCTGTACCGCTCTGACATCGTCGATGGAAACGCTAATATCCCGGCCCAGCGCTGTCTCAGTGGCCCGGGCAATAACGAACGCCGGGCCCTCGTCGGTGGTGATCAGCCGGGGGGAAGTGAGCTCTCGGTTAAACCGACCGCTTGACTCAATAACACCGGCTTTGACCATCTCAGCTATGGCTTCAATAATGCCTGACCCACAAATCCCCTTAGCATTGACCTGGGATAATGCAGTATTCCACTCCTCGCTACCTATGACCTTGAATTTAACCTCCAACGTCTGCCTGTCTATCCGGACACGCTCGATCGCCCCCGGGGCAGCCCGCATGCCAAACTTAATATTGGCGCCTTCAAAGGCAGGACCCATAGCACATGAAACACAAACGAGCCTGTCCCGATTGCCCATCACCAGTTCGCCGTTGGTACCGATGTCAATGATGAGTACCATCTCATCCTGATTATAAGGCTCCTCGGCAATAAGCACGCCCACATTGTCAGCGCCAACAAAGCCAGCTTCAACAGGTAGAATGTGTATATTCACCGATGTGCCCCGTCTCATTCCCAGGTCTCGGCTCCTAATATCAAGTGGCTGGCTTATGGTCGGCACAAACGGTGACTCGGCCAAACATCCAGGGGCTAAGTTGAGGAAAATATGATGCATGGCGGTATTGCCAACAACAGTCATCTCCGAGATATCAGTTGGGGCAAGGCCTGCCTGTTCGGTGGTACTGACAACGAGTTTGTCTATGCCATCAATAATCGCCCTATTCAGTGTTGCTAGTCCATCAGGCTCCGTCACGGTATAGTTGATGCGTGATATCACATCCTCGCCATAGGCTACTTGCGGATTCAGGATAGCCTCCGTAGCTAGCACTTCACCAGTTCGCAGGTCACACAGATATCCAGCCACGGTGGTAGTACCAATGTCAACAGCTAGCCCGTAGCTGCCATCAACGTAGCCCGGCTCGACATTGACAATCTCCCCACCCATCCAAACGGTGACGGTTACTTTCCAGTTACCCTTGCGCAGGACAGACGACAAATCGCTAAGAGCTGCGTAATCAATGCCAACCTCCTCCAGGCCGAAAGAGTGACCAAGCTCAGCAATCAGCCGCTGATGGTCTGCCGCAAGGTCATCTAATGTCGGCGGAGACAGCTCCAAGTAGTATTTCCTGATGGCCGGCTTAACCGGAACGGCCCTTTCAGTTATCGACTTGCGGATAACCTGCTTTGTCCTCCGGCTCGTCTCGGGAACGAACACCACAACGTCACCAATGATTCTAGCACTGCAAGCCAGTCGGTATTCGTCACTAAGACCATGCCGGGATAGAACCTCTATCTCTTTCTCCGTCGGAGGTGAAAGAAGTTGTCCCCTTGATTCTATGCCGTGTTTGGTAAATAACCCCTTATCAACCTTGACCAAGCACTTACCACAGACGGCCTTGCCGCCACATACAGATTCGATATCCTCGCCCAACCCCTGAGCTGCCTCAAGAAGCGTCTTGCCATCCTCAATGTAGCCTCTCCTACCCGAGGGCTCGAAGATTACCGCATGTTTGCTCACAGTCCTATCTGTCACCATAACATCTATTTGCAAAACAACACGGAACAGCCGATGCACGTTACCAAACGGCGAGCCACCAAATATCAGTTATCCGGGGACACTCCTCTTGGGACAGTCCGGCAATCCCTTTGCCGTCGACTGCACGCCTCTACCATTGACTTGACACTCAGAGCTAATTGGCAAGCAGGTAATTCTTGGGGGTATCAATCATTGCTTTGACATTGTCAAATCTGGCATCTATAGGGCACTCGCACCCAGTGCTGAGAATAAAGCCCCCTTCTTTGCCGACGATGTCTATCAATCTCTCGCAGTATGCAACAACATCTTCAGTTGTGCCGATAGAGAGGAGAGACGGCGGCACATCTCCCATGATGCACATATGGTCTTTCAATATTTCTTTTGCCTTGAAGATGTCAGTGGTACTATCAAGCTCGCAAATGCACTTGCCTCGAGGTAGGTCTTTCAGATAGGGAAGATTCAGGCTCCAGTCGGTGTCAAAGTGTAATATAGTCGTAAATCCCTCGGCAGCGAAAGCATCGACCATTTTCTTGAGGTAGGGGAACCCAAACCGCTCGAAAATCTTCATCGGGTAATAGAAACCGGAACCCCGCTCCAGAGGGAAGAAAACCCAAGGATTATCAGTAACCTTGATATCATTGATAGTGTTCTCAATCAGGTCTGGGACCATGGCATCCATGACTGCCTCAACCTTATCAGGTTGGCGATACAAATCAAGCGTAAACTGAGTAAGTGTTCTACATACCGAGAGTATCATGGTACAACTCCAGGTAGTTGAACCTCCCAGAACACTGACCCCGTGCTCACTCCATGCCTTAGCGTCGCCCAAAGATATTTCCAGTATCGCCTTTTGAAGAGCATCTATTTTCTCAAGAGGACGCCCCGTCACCCGTGGCAGGAATTGCTCACAAAAGCCGTTCCACCCACGATTGATTATCGTATCGTAATCCTCCACGGTCATGATTTCCTGTTCCTTCGCCTGAATCTGGGCGTCCTCGGAGACGCCTGCCTTGCCCGGAAACCGCATCCGGGTTGGTGCCGCCGATAATCGCCAGCTATACCTGGGCCAGAGCAAGTTGGCTCCAAGCACGGCGTCATAACCTCCAAGGTCATCAAAGGTATCAATGAGAGCTTGCAGTGCTCTTGGGGGATTTCTGTAGGCTTCAGTTTGGGGCACGTCCTGATACCGAAGAGCAAATTGGCCCATTAAAGGAACCACCGGAACCCTATCGGGAACGCCCAAGTCAACAGCAGCCCGAATTCTCTCCTTAGGGGTCATCGTCTCATCTATCATCTACTTCACCCCGTGGTAAATCCCTTGCATATCTCCACGGCCTCGGGACCATTTCCATACTCAGAACTAATGCGCAGGCAAATGATTCTTGGCTGTGTCAATCATTGCTTTGACATTGTCAAACTTAGCATCTATAGGGCACTCGCACCCCGTGCTGAGAATAAAGCCCCCTCCCTCACCAATAACGTCTATCAATCTCTCGCAGTATGCAACAACATCTTCAGTTGTGCCGATAGAAAGAAGAGACGCCGGCACATCTCCCATAATGCACATGTGGTTCTTCAGTATCTCCTTTGCCTTGAAGATTTCGGTGGTACTATCAAGTTCGCATATACACTTGCCTTTGGGTAAATCCTTAAGATAGGGAAGATTCAGGGTCCAGTCGGTGTCAAAGTGTAATGTGGTCGTGAGTCCCTCGGCAGCGAAAGCAT
>CAZOQG010000069.1:0-8983 GCA_964582065.1 uncultured Dehalococcoidales bacterium | reverse complement strand
CAGGAAACTCTGAATCTACTGAGGGAGATGATAAGCCTGGGTGATTATGCCGAGGAGATTGAAGGGCACTCTTAACCTGACCGTCTTAGATGCGCATCATTGGGCTTATGGTTGGAGTGTTGTCCCGGCAGACGCGTGATTCGCAGCATTCGGGGATAGCGGTAAGATGAGAACGGGACTTAGACCTTATACAATTTTACTGGCAACGGTAGCTCTCCTGTCAGGTAGCCTGATTGTGGCGTGTAGTCAGGCTGAACCACAGTCTGAAGAGCCGGAGTTTCTTGCCTTTCATGGCGAGATGGTCGGTCATATCAAAAATGTGCAGTCCCTTGCCTCGGAGCTTCAAGATTTCACCTGGCGTGGATTTGACGATATCGGCTCCCAAGCACCGCCAGCCGGGTGTTGCTCGCTTGGCATATGCATAGTCGAGAAGGAGAAAGGTGATATATGGGCTGTCGGCGCGTGGACCCCCGTATCGGAAATGCTGCCGTCCACAGAGAGAGCAACGCTTCTACTGCTGTATTGTGACAATTGTTTGGATATGGCGGAAAAGGTCAGATCGGAGAGTCCTTTTGGAGAATCGCACACGGTTGTGCAGAAGACGGAGAAGCCTGGAGCATCCGAGTGGCAAGAACTCTACAGACAGCTTGAGTCGACATTGAGGGGGGCCGAATATTTTGCCTTAAATTATAGGAATACTGCAAAGCTCCAGTTGGACGAAATAGAGGAGGCTATTGCCAACTCCAGCGCAGATTTAGAAAATGAATATCTTGAGGAGTTCCAGAGCCTATCTGCCGAGTATATAGGCCTACTCGATGAGATTATACACAACCTACAACAGGCCGAACAGGTGAGGTCTCAGCTAGCCAACTGGCAATTCAGTCCATCAGGCGTTGGAGGACAGTAGGGCGCAAACTTACAAATGTAGTGCACCCTTCTAAGGTCGCCTTGGTGGGCTTGCAGAGGGGACAACGTGCAGGTTCGCTCAATGGCCCTATCTTCGTAGCCTTTGGTTTTCAAGCAAAACAAAGGTTAACTGCATGATACGGGTTGTGGGCACGATTATGGTTCCGGAGGAATGACATACTGATGTTATGAGTGTAGAATAAGGACCAGCGGAGCTATTATCAAATTTAAGAGGAGGGGACTATGAACAGAACTTTTTCGAAGCAGAGGAATCTTCTTGGAGCTATTGGTCTGGCCATTTGTTTGTTAATTGTCACAACTAGCTGTACCTCAGGTGTTTCTCAGGAAGAGTATGACCAGCTAAAATCTGAGTTGGCTCAAGTGAGTATGGAACTGGAGCAAACAACGGCAGAGCTAGCGAAGGCACAAGAAGAGGCAGCAGCGGCACAGAAAGCATTACAGGACCCATTACAACCTGTGCAAGCATTGTGGGCATCTTTGGAACCATTGGTTGAGATAGGGCTGCTCCGATTGGAGAATCAAAAGGACTACAACCTACGGGAACTTGGGGAAATAACGCACTCTGAGTTCCGTACGCGAGCCGGTGTGATTTGGGTCAAGATAAGTGCATGTTTGGCCGAAATCGGCAATGAAGAGCTTACCGAGAAACTTGCGGCAGCTTGGTTTGAGCCATGGGGCGGCGACAATGATAGGCTGTGGGCTGAGGCCAATAGCTTACATCTCAGTCTAGCCGAGGAAGCTCTGGAAAATCTATCTAAGAAGTTGGGTCAGTAGCCAGCCTTCTGAAAGAACACCTAGGACGCTGTAGGCCATCAGGACAAGGCAGGGCGCAACAGACGTTGGCTGCTGGCGGGTTCGGATGAGATTTATTGATGAATACCGCGATGCTGAGCTGGGCAAGAAGCTGGTAAGCAGAATAGAGCAGCTATCTACCAGGCCAGCCAGGTTAATGGAATTCTGTGGCGGGCATACTGTGGCCATCATGAGAAACGGTATCCGCCAGCTTCTTCCCTCCACTGTGGAGATGCTCTCCGGTCCAGGCTGCCCGGTATGCGTTACGGCTAATGCGGATATAGATAAAGCTATTGCTCTGGCTCGGCTGCCAAATGTTATCATCACTACCTTTGGTGATATGATGAAAGTCCCCGGCAGCTATTCCAGCCTGCAGCAGGCCAGGGCAGAAGAGGCCGACATCCGAATAGTCTATTCCACTCAGGATGCCCTTCAAATCGCTAGAGACAACCCCGAGAAATCAGTCATCTTTATCGGCATCGGCTTCGAGACTACGGCTCCAACCATCGCCGCTTCCATTCTTCAAGCTGAAAAAGAAAGAATCGACAACTTTTGTGTTCTCTGTCTACTGAAGCTGTGTCCTCCAGTAATGAAAGCTCTTCTTGACCTCGGTGAGATTAAGCTGGATGGCATTGTTTGCCCCGGGCATGTCAGCGTCATAATTGGTTCTCATCCCTATGAATTCATCCCCCGCGATTATGGTATTGCCTGTGTTGTCTCCGGCTTTGAGCCTGTGGATATCCTGCTCTCTGTAGAGATGCTGGTGGAGCAAATCGAAAACGGCAAGCCACGGGTGGAGATAGCCTATCGCCGCGGAGTCAAGCCAGAGGGTAATACAAAGGCCCTGGAGCTAATGGACAAAGTCTTCCAAGTTGGTGGCGCCGATTGGCGAGGCCTGGGTACGGTTCCGGCCAGCGGGCTGAGGTTGAGGAAAGAGTACCAGCGTTTTGATGCCGAGCAGGCCTTCCCAATAGCTCTAGAGCCGGTCCGAGAAGCAAAAGGCTGCATCTGCGGTGATATCCTCCGTGGTGTGAAGATTCCCACTGACTGCAAGCTGTTCGGCAAAGCTTGTATGCCAGAACATCCTGTGGGGCCGTGCATGGTTTCTTCGGAAGGTGCTTGCGCTGCCTATTATCAATACGGAGATGATTATGGATGAAACCATCCTGCTTGCCCATGGCAGTGGCAGCAAGCTCAGTCATGACCTGATAGAAAAGAGTGTCTTGCCGCCTCTGGATAATCCCCTATTAGCCAAGTTGGATGATTCGGCAGTTTTCGAGGTCAGCGGTCGTCTTGCCTTCACTACCGACAGCTATGTGGTTAGCCCTATATTCTTCCTTGGCGGCGACATCGGCAGGCTGGCCGTCTGCGGCACAATCAACGATTTAGCTATGAGCGGAGCCACACCTCTATACTTGAGCCTGTCCCTGATCATAGAAGAAGGCTTGTCTCTTGAGCAATTGAAGAAGGTAATCGGCTCAATAAAAGCCGCGGCTGAAGAAGCCAAGGTTAAGATAATCACCGGCGATACGAAGGTGGTGAATCGAGGCAGTGCTGACAAGTTGTTCATAAACACCTCTGGCATAGGAATCGTCCCGCAAGGCATAGATATCTCCGGGGCTAATGCCCAAGTAGGTGACAAGATTATCTTGAGCGGCGCTATCGGTGACCATGGTATCGCAGTGATGAGCCAGCGCGAGGGCCTGAAATTCTCAGTGCCCGTTCAAAGCGACTGTGCTCCCTTGAGTGAATTGGTGTCGCAAATGCTCGAAGCCTCTACACGGGTCCACTGCCTTCGTGACCCAACTCGTGGCGGCTTAGCCACCTCCCTTAACGAATTTGCCAAACAGTCTGAGGTAGGCATCAGGATAGAAGAGGAAGAGATACCGGTGCATGACGGTGTGCGTGCCGCCTGTGAGCTTCTCGGTTTCGACCCGCTTTATGTTGCCAACGAAGGCAAGCTGGTGGCTGTAGTCGATTCCCGGGATACCGACCAAATCTTGGCCAGCATGAAGCGAAATCCTTATGGTGTCGATGCCTGTATCATCGGCGAGGTAACCGGGGAGCGCAAAGGCAGGGTGATAATAAAAACCAGGCTGGGGGCTTCACGCATTGTCGACATGCTCAGCGGAGAATTATTGCCCAGAATATGTTGACACATAGAGCCCGTCAAAGGTCTCCGGCTTAACCTGCTTGGGTGGCCCGCACCCAGCGCGTGATGTGTCCGTTACCTTTGAAGTACCTGTTCCACCTTCTGCAACAGGGCCTGGGGTTCTATAGGTTTTTCTAGGTAATCCTCTACGTCCAGGTCCAAGCCTTGGCTCACGGCAAGATTCGTCTCACCCAGCCTTTGCGAAAAGCTGGTTAGCAGCACCACGGGGATATCCTGCAACTCCGGGTCAGCTTTTAGCTTCTTGGCAGCCGCAAATCCGTCCTCTACTGGCATGATAATGTCAAGGAGGATCAAGTCTGGTTTCTCCTCCTTGGCCTTGGCCAAACCAGTGTTCCCATCGGTAGCGGTGATGACCTCGTAGTTGCTCTTTGACCTGAGAACGGTCTCTGTTGCGTTGAGGAAATCCAAGTCGTCATCTATCAGTAGTATCTTATGAGTCGTTTTTGACATTTGCGTTACACCCCCTCCGGCTAAGCCTGTTACAAGCGAGAATCATCCGGCTAGCTGAGGCCAGCCTGCTGAATGATATCTGGCACCAACTCTTCCCACCCCAGTGCCATGATATGAACGCCTTGGCACAGTGGTTTCACCTCCCGTATAATGCGGGCAGTGATTTCCACCGCCTTCTTCTTGCGGTCTTCCCTGTCCACATCCTCCATCTCAGCCACAAGATTATCAGGCACGCTAACTCCAGCTACATTCTGGTTCATGAACCTCGCCATGGCAGGGCTCTTGAGCACGATGACCCCTGCCATAATGGGGACCTTGAATGTCTGTGCCTGGTTTATGAACGTCTCAAATCGCTCTGGGTCGAAAACGGCCTGAGTCTGGAAGAATCTAGCCCCGGCATCGATCTTCTTTTTCATCTTGATGATTTGGGGCTCTAGCGGGTCTGCGCCCGGGGTTACAACCGCGCCCAAGAAGAGGTCCGGTTTGCCCTCCAACTCATGACCAGTCATATCCTTCCCCTGATTCAGCGTGCTCGCAACTTTCAGCAGCTGTACTGAATCGAGGTCGTACACTGGCTTTGCTTGGATGTGGTCTCCCAGGTTGGGATGGTCGCCGGTAAGACAGAGTACGTTTTCGATGCCCAGTACCCAAGCGCTAAGCAGGTCCGATTGCAATGCCAATCGATTGCGGTCACGACAGGTCAGCTGATACACTGGTTCGAGACCACGCTCGACTAGCTTTGCTGAAATGGCCAGTGAGCCGATGCGCATCACCGCACTCTGCAAGTCGGTCACGTTATAGGCAATCACCCGCTCGCGCAGCATCTCTGCGTCTTCCAGGCATTTGTCTATATCCACGCCCTTGGGTGGGCCAATCTCACCAGATACCACGAACCTCCTAGCCTGTATTGCATCTCTAAGCTTGCTCATCTTTAGCTCCTCGCTTCGAATAATTTGGCCTTCTCTTAGTCATGGCTGACAATCTTGCTCGGGCCACCCAACGAGACAAAGGTTGCCTCTCCTTTTCCCAGAGTAAGGGACCGTGGCCGACTCCACCTAGAATTGTTCTTCGGCTCGACATATCCCATCATCTGGTCCAGCCGTCCCAAGGCTTTGAGTCGGTCATAGATGAGCTGCCATCCACAGTCTCGGTTTCGGTCTACCTCGCACTTTCCGTCCTTGGCTCCCCCACACGGTCCATTAAGCAGGCTTTTTGCGCACAGCGTCACCGGGCACAGCCCGCCGGTCAGCTCTACAACACACTCTCCGCAGAGAGAGCAATACTCCGTAATGAAGTCATCGGCTACAGTTTCACCGCCAAAGATTGTGTCGCACCCGGGATGAACAAGCCCACCATCGGTAGCGTCTATCACTGTATGAAAGCCCTGACCGCAGGCGAGGACCAGGAAGGAATCCGCCTCTCTGCTCTGCTCGCCATATTCCTCCTGCAGTACCTTCTTCGTATTGGAGAGCTTACAGAGTGACATTCCCGGGGGCTGAGGAACACACCATCCAATTACATTTACCCCTCTGTTCTGCAACCGCTTCGCCATTTCCTCGGCCTCCGGTTTACCTCCCGAGTGGCATTTTGCCGCGCAGTTGTCACATCCAACGACAAATACCTTTTCTCCGGGCTTGAAGTAGGTCATAAGCTCGTCAACTGGCTTTTGTATTGTGGCATGCACTACTTGTTCTCCTTTCTCTATTTGGAAGCTGAGTTAGTTCTCGGTTTCCAACATGAATAGTCGCCCGTCCTGTCCGACTAAGCCATTACCGCACGACCAAAGCGGCAACACAACACTCTGCGAAACTGCACGTGAACGATGACTGGTGCCAACATCGCGTGCCAACAGCACAAAAATCGCCTGAGTCTGGCTCCACCTCCACGAGCTTAAGAATGGCAGCCAAACGCAAGCCTTGGCCCCCACGACATGCCGAACCCTTCGATATTCGTGACGAGCTGTTATATTATGCCACAAACCAGCATTTCGGGCAATCCATATTAGAAACAGGAGCCTCCATCCGGGTCTTGCATTCGTGCTCGCAGACCTGTAGGATTTACGCCTGGCTGGCAAAAGCACTCAAATCAGGCAATTGATTTTCCCCATTGTTGTTCCATGCCTTAGGGTCGTCAAGTTCAAGCTTCAGGGCTTCATCATGGGCTTGGGCGCTTCTCGATAACGACCTGACTGGAAAAGCGAATTCGCTTTGTTGAGGGCTGCCCCTGCCTTGTCTCGTGTTCCAGCCATTGCCCTTAGTTCAAAGGATATCAGCAAAGATTCAGGATTTCAGGCTATTGTGGTGGGCTAATAGGCATTCCTTTATATTAGATTAGCAACCCCACCTCTCCCGTCAGCCTATTTGCGTTGACGACTGTACATCTGTAAAATAGCCATTGGCAGGGAGGGAAAATCGGACCAGTTGAATTAGTCTTTTTTATGCCCTGTTAGTTGCGTATAAGCACATATAAGGCCGCAACGTCTACACTCAGTTTGCAGAGCGGGCGACCGCCTGGAAAGGAGGTTTCATGGCAAAAGCGGAGGTTCAAGAATATCCTGTGGTATGGATACAGACGGGTAGCTGCACCGGATGTTCAGTCTCAGTCCTCAATTCAGTTAGCCCAACTATCAAGAATGTTCTTATCGATGAAGTTATCCCCTGCAAACACGTGAACCTGAGATTCCAGGCAACCATAATGGCGGGGCAGGGACAAGCCGTACTCGATGTGCTCGAGGAGGCTCCCAAGACAAACAAAGGCGGCTACATTCTGGTGGTTGAAGGCGCCATACCTACTAAAGACGGTGGTGTCTACGGGACAATGGGTGAGAAAGATGGCAAAGCAGTGCCCATGGCATCCCGGGTCGAAGCGCTGGCCAAAGATGCTCTGGCAATCATCGCCCTGGGCACGTGTGCTGCTTTTGGAGGTATAGCTGCCGGCAAACCTAACCCCGGTGGCTACGTCGGTACTGACCAGTTTTTGAAATCTCGCGGCATTGAAAAGCCGCTGATCAATGTCCCCGGTTGCCCACCACACCCAGACTGGTTCATAGGTACGGTTGCCTCGGTGCTACTTTCTGGCTTGCCCAAACCGGACGAGCTAGATGAACACAAACGTCCCAAGGTCTTTTATGGCAAGTTAATCCACGAAAATTGCCCCCGGCGAGCCTACTTCGACGAAGGCAAATTCGCCAAGAAGTTCGGTGAGCCGGGATGCCTCAATGAGCTGGGCTGCAAGGGGCCGGTTACTTATGCCGATTGTCCCTTGAGAATGTGGAACCACGGAGTGAACTGGTGTATTGGTGCCGGTTCGCCCTGCATCGGCTGTTGCGAGCCCGGGTTCCCCGACCTGGTAGCACCTTTCTACCAAAAGCTAAATGATGCCAACTTGCCGGCGATAGGTAAGCTCCAAGGAAAGGAGGCTTAAGAATTGACCAAGATTACCGTTGACCCCATTACCCGTATCGAAGGACATCTCAAAATAGAAGTTATTACCGAGAATGGGGTGGTGAAAGAAGCTCAGAGTTCAGGTGTGCTATTCAGAGGTATAGAAGTTATCCTTCAGGATAGGGACCCCCGAGACGCTCAAAGGTATACCCAACGCATCTGCGGAGTCTGCCCTACCAGCCATTCTATAGCAGCTACGCTAAATCTGGACAGCGCCTTCGGGATTGCCGACAAGATACCGGATAACGGCCGAATTGCCCGCAACCTTATCCTCGGAGCCGCTCATATTGCCGACCACATTCTACATTTCTATCACCTGACGGCTCTGGATTATGTCGATGTAACCAAGGTAGCTGGCTACGATGGCAACGACCCAACCCTTAACTCCGTGAAGGAGTTTATCCAGCGAGGAGAGTTGGCTCCGTTTGTCCCCCGCTACGAGGGCGATTACCGCCTCAGCGACCAGATGAATATAGATGCCTTGGCCCACTATGTTAAGGCCCTGGAGATGAGAAGTAAGGCCCAAGAGATGCTGGCCATCTTCGGTGGCAAGATGCCGCATAACATGGGGGTCGTCCCCGGAGGCATTACCGAGACGGTGACGGTGGATAAAATAGCGTCTTTCCTGTGGAGGCTGAATGAGTTAAGGGACTTTATCGATAATGTCTATATCCCTGATGTCTTGGCAGTAGCCGAAGCATATCCTGATTACTTTGAAATTGGCGCTGGCTGTGGCAACCTCCTTTCCTACGGAAGTTTCGACCTCGAAGGCGGTAACCCCGACCTGACCAAGCGAAAAAGGCTTCTGAAGCAGGGGACGGTGTCGACCGACCTCAAGCTTGGCGCTTTGGACCCCAACAAAATCGCGGAGTACGTAAAACACTCGTGGTATGCTGACTCGAGCACTGGCAAGCATCCCACACAAGGGGAAACCAAGCCTCAGCCCGGGAAAAAGGAGGCTTACTCGTGGGCAAAGGCGCCGCGATATGATGGCAAGGTCTATGAGGTCGGCCCTCTGGCTCGCATGGCAGTTACCTATGTCAGCGGTGACGCAACCGTGAAGGACTTGATTGATTCCGTTCTCTCCAGATTCAAGGCTGGCCCTAATGTCCTGTTCTCAGTCTTGGGTCGTCATGCAGCTCGAGCTCTTTATACCAAATATGTAGCTGATTCTATGCCGGGCTGGCTCCTCCAACTC
>CAZOQG010000068.1:4162-9176 GCA_964582065.1 uncultured Dehalococcoidales bacterium | reverse complement strand
GACTTGTCGGCACCCAATCCCAACCCATCGGGGTGAGGTCAGGTTGGATGCGCAGCCCTAATTAGGCTGCGATTGGAACTGCTTCTTCGGCAGTTGTCTTTTGCCACCTGTTTTACGAGGTAGATGGCACCTCGACTTGCTGTCCTGTAGGCCTGCCCCTGTCGAAGCCACGCGCCCCCAAAATTGAGTTTTTAAGGTGCTTCCTAGCTCTCTCTCTTCAACGCCCGCTCTATTTCCCTATCTGTTTCACGACGAGCCATTGCCTCTCTCTTGTCGTGAAGTCTCTTACCGCGAGCCACACCCAACTCCAATTTGGCTACCCCTCTTTTAATATATAACTTCAAAGGCACCAAAGTCAAACCTTTCCGGGTTGCCATGCCTACCAGTTGATTGATTTGGCGACGATGCAGCAAGAGCTTGCGCGGCCGGTTTGGCTCGTGATTATAGCGGCTGCCAGCTTCATATGCTGCAATGTGGGCATTAACCAGCCACAGCTCACCACCTTCAGGCCTGGCATAGGCATCACGAATATTTACCCTGCCTGCCCGAATTGACTTTATCTCAGTGCCAGTGAGGACAATGCCAGCTTCCAGGCTTTCCAGAATATCATAATCGTGATAGGCTTTACGATTGACACTTATCGTTTTTGAGTTCACCATATGTGCTAAAATTCTATCACTATCAGAACAAATAAGATAGAAGTTCGGGGGTTATTATGTCAAGTCACCTGGATAGATTATGGTTATTCATCGTCGCCTTTCTGCTGGTCAGCCTCGTTTGTGGTGGTATAGTGCTAGCGGTCAAGGAGAGCAGTCACCAACTTGTCGAGATCTCCCTGTCCTCAGCCACTCCGCCTCAGTACCACGGCGAAATTTACATTGGTGGGGCAGTAGCTAGTCCCGGCTTCTATCCTGCAAAGAGTGATGACACCATAGATGCTCTTATCCAAGCTACCGGCCCCATGCCTGATGCTGACCTCAGTCACATTAAGATCCATGTGCCCAAGGTCGGCGAAAGCCATCCACCACAAAAGATAAACCTAAGCCGGGCTGAAGCCTGGCTACTTGAAGCCTTGCCCGGAATTGGGCAGGGTAAAGCTCAAGCGATTGTCGACTACCGCACTCAACATGGACCTTTCCACAGAATCGAGGATTTGCTCAATGTCGATGGCATTGGCCCCTCTACCTTGGACAAAATAAGAGACTTAATTACAGTCGAGGACTGAAAACCCCGTGGCACTCATTTATCTTAGCAGCGCTTGGGTAGCAGGAATCTATCTAGGCTCAAGAATCGCCTTGCCGCTGGGCGTTATCCTCCTGGGTCTTCTCCCCCTGTGCCTCATTCCATTCCTGTCACAATATAGAAAACCTCTGCTCTTGGCCGGCTTTTGCCTTTTGGCCTTGCTTGGAGGCAGCCTTCGCTTCCAGTCAAATCTACCCACGGTCAATGAACATCACCTCCAATTCTACAATGACCGTGGAGTGGTTGAAATTCAGGGAATGGTAGCTACGGACCCTGAAACAAGAGATAGGGCCTGTATTTTCCAGATTTCAGCCAGAGAATTGCAAATGGATGGCCACAGGAACGAAATCTCAGGAAAAGCTCTCATACGGGTGCCTAGATATCACGAATACCACTACGGAGATATGTTGAAAGTGACTGGCAAGCTGGAAACACCACAGCAATTTGGTGATTTTGACTACAAAAGTTACCTGGCGCGGCAAGGAATTTATTCAATCATACATTACCCCGAAATAGAAGTGTTGGATACAGGCAAAGGTTGTAAACCGTTGGCTTGGATTTATTCATTGAGAAATCGCCTTTCCCAAAGCCTTTCCCTCGCTCTACCCGAACCACAAGCCTCACTAGCTCAAGGCGTCTTTTTGGGCCAAAGAGGCGACATACCACCTTCTCTACGGGAAGTTTTCTCAAGAACCGGCACTGCCCATCTGCTGGCCATCTCTGGTCTCCACCTCAGCATTATCATAGGCATAGTCCTGAGCGCTGGAATCTGGCTCTTCGGCAGACGATATTACATCTATATCTGGCTAGCTCTTGCAGCCATTTGGTTATATG
Organism: uncultured Dehalococcoidales bacterium; assembly: GCA_964582065.1. Lineage (GTDB taxonomy): Bacteria > Chloroflexota > Dehalococcoidia > GIF9 > UBA5629 > JACNFS01. The sequence goes on along the minus strand of CAZOQG010000068.1, from coordinate 7,100 downwards.
CCTTGGTTACCGGCATGAATCCGCCCGTAGTCCGTGGCGCAATCATGGGAACAATGTTCCTGATAGGAGAACGTCTTGGCAGGCAGCGGACCGCTCTGACTGCTCTGACTTTCGCTGCAGCGGTGATGGTAGGAATTCAGCCCCAAATTCTATGGACTACCAGCTTCCAGTTGAGTTTCCTGGCTATGGCGGGGCTTGTCTCCCTCTTCCCTCATTTTCAAGCTTGGGGTAGGAAAAGAGTTGCGGCCTCCATAAGTACAAAAGGGACTGTAGCATCTTCGTGTAATGTTGCTGCTGATAGCTTTGCGGTGACGTTAGCTGCCATTCTAGCTACATTGCCGGTCATCGCCTACAATTTCGGCCTCGTCTCCTTCGTGGGTCTACCGGCTACGTTCCTAGCTTTGCTGGCCTTGCCAGGCATTATTATCACTTCAGCTCTAGTCAGTATGGTAGGCCTTCTTGCACCGCTTCTGGCCCAGATTCTAGGTTGGGTAGCCTGGCTTTTCCTCAGCTACCTAATCCTAGTAGTGCAAGTCTTCGATGCCTTGCCATTCTCATCTGCTGAGCTAGGCAGCATCCATATTTGGCAAATATGGCGTTACTATGCTTTACTGGTGGCAGCCGTGGCAATTATCACTTACCGAAGGCGATTAGCCGACTTCCTTTCCCCGATAGCCTCCAAAGTACGCCACTTGGCCAACAAGGGTCCAGACCTTGCTTCCAGACTACCCAAGAAATGGGTTGTCTCTCCGCTCCTAATTGCATCCATCCTAGTTTGGGTAGCCATCCTAAACATGCCTGATGACAAGCTTCACGTAAGTATACTTGATGTAGGGCAAGGAGACGCTATCCTAATCCAGACGCCAAACGGCCAGGATATTCTCATCGATGGCGGGCCGAGCCCCAAAGCAATAAGCTTGGAGCTAGGCAAGAAGCTGCCTTTTTGGGACAGGACTATCAATTTGCTAGTGCTAACTCAACCCCAAGCCGACCATGTCACCGGTCTGGTAGAAGTACTCCAGAACTATGAAGTGCAACAGGCCATGGAGCCGGGAATAGCCTACAGCTCAGCCATTTATCAGCAGTGGCTCAGATTAGTTAAAGATAGAAAAATTCACTACAATATCGCTCACGCTGAACAAGAAATCGACCTCGGAGACGGAATAAAGATAGAGGTGCTTCATCCTCCATCGCTCTTGCTTCAAGGCACTTCCGATGATGTTGACAACAACGGCGTTGTGTTGCGCCTGAACTGGAACAAGGTAAGCTTCTTATTCACTGCCGACATTGGCCAAGAGGCTGAATGGGACCTCATTGCCCGGCGAGCCAATCTCAAGAGTACAGTACTAAAAGTGGCCCACCACGGCAGCCGGACTTCCACTTCCCCAGAATTTCTGGCTGTAGTTGACCCTGAGGTAGCAGTGATTTCAGTAGGCGCTAATAACAGATTTGGGCTCCCTAATACCGAGGTGCTGGACAGGCTAACCCAGCGCCTGGGAAGCGACACGGTCTACCTAACCTCAAATCACGGAACCATCGAATTCGTAACCGATGGTGAGCGGGTATGGGTCAAAACGAGGTAGGCAATGTACACAAAGCCCCCGAGGGCACATAGGAGCTCTGAGACAACTCTAGCATGATATTCCGGTCGAGAGTCGGATGAAGACAGGTCTAATAATCCACGCGTTAAGCTGTATTGATTAGCGCTACTTCGAAGCCGACAGCTGAATCGGTACTTCAAAAGTACTGATGCGCCCCTCTCCAATAGCCCTGATGCCAAGTTCATCAAAGCTATTTTCGGTTGCCAGCCGCACCTCATTGTTGACAAAGCCATTGCAAACCAAGCAACTAGACAAAATACCGAAATCAGTATATGGAGGGGCTGCGTATTACTGCCAATGTGCACCACCTTGCCTGCTCAACTATCACCCAATGGTCATAATTTAATATGAGAATTTAGTCCTGATAGCCCGGTGCCAGATACAAAAATAGACAAGAATAATCCGGCAAAAGTATTGACATCAGAATAGATGACCTGCTAATGTTAAGGAAATGCGGATGAGGCTTAGCATCCAGCGACCTAATGAATTTCCGGCCGGCAAATTGCTTGCCACAGCATTCTATTAGAAGACCATGAACAACATAAGTGATCTACAAAGAGAACAATCACCGGTTCGAGCCAAGCAAACATTGGAGCTCATTTCTTTTTTGACCCATGAATTAAAGAGTCCGCTAACCTCCATTATCACCTCCGCCGGGTTGTTGGCCGAAGAGTTGGCTCTCCCCCCCGATGACCCTAAGACCAAACTCATTAGCAACATCTTGGCTTCGGCTTATAACCTCGAAGCTCGGGCATCAGAGCTCCTGGACTTGGCCAAATTAGAAGCTGAGGGCTTCCACTTGGAACTTGAGCCAACGGAGATAAATGCCATTGTATATGGCGTCGTCGACCAGCTATCGCCGATCGTCCGTAGCCGAGGCCAATCTCTGACTCTAAACCTGCCGCCTCGCCTCCCCAACATCATCGCTGACTCTCTAAGGATAGAACAAGTTCTGGTTAACCTGTTGTCCAACGCGGCCAAGTTCACGCCCCAGGGCGGCAGTATATCCCTATCGGCAGACGAGCAGAACGGCTACATAGTCATCGAGGTTCAAGACAGCGGCCCCAGCATACCGCTGGAAGAGCAAGATAAAGTCTTCCAACCTTACTATCGGCTGAAAGCCGCCAATAGAGAACATATTCCTGGGGTAGGCTTGGGCCTGGCTCTGTGTAAGCACCTAGTGGAGCTCCACGGCGGTAGAATATGGATGGAAAGTGAACAAGGCAAAGGTAACACTTTTGCCTTTTCCCTGCCCGTTGGGGAGTGACGAGCAGCCAAGAGGAGCAAATTGGACGCCATTAAGTCCCAGGTCCAAAGTCCTAAGCCCCGAGTCCTAA
>CAZOQG010000068.1:0-4062 GCA_964582065.1 uncultured Dehalococcoidales bacterium | reverse complement strand
AGTCCTAAGCCCCGAGTCCTAAACTCTGAACTCCCTCTGTTGTTGAATTCTAAAGCTAAATGAAAATATTGATAATCGAGGATAGCCCTCAAATCATCGAGGCCATTTCTCTATGCTTCGAGCTACGCTGGCCCGAAATAAGTGTCGTATCAGCCATCAATGGCAACACGGGCTTAGAAATGGTTGAGGCTGAATCGCCGGACATAGTTATCCTCGACCTTGGCTTGCCTGATATTCACGGATTCACTGTGCTCCATGATATCCGCAGCTTCTCCGACGTGCCCACAATCATCCTCACCGTCAGAGGCGATGAAATAGACAAGGTAAAGGGATTGGAACTAGGTGCTGACGATTATATAGTTAAACCGTTCAACCACGCGGAGCTTCTGGCACGGGTAAGAGCTGTTCTCCGCCGCACCACAATGCCCCAGCTCAAAGACGCCGAAGAGGTAGTCATCAGCCCAGAGCTCAAAATCGACTTTGCCGCCCCTTGTGTGTACCGAAAAGACGAGGCAGTAAAGCTTACCCCGATCGAGGCTAACCTGCTTTATCATTTGGTCAGAAACGAAGGCAAGACACTAAGCCACCGCTACCTGCTAGAGAGAATCTGGGGTGATGAGTACTCTGATGCCACCGAATATCTCAAGGTCTATATTCAACGTCTCAGGAACAAATTAGAAGACGACCCAAGCCAACCCAACATGCTCACTACTGAGCGGGGGCTCGGCTACAGATTCATCAAGCCCACACCTAGAACGCTTGTCAATCGAACTTCTGGACTCAGTTCGGGTTCTCCGTAGCTGAAGCCAGGGGGCATGTAGAATGCCTGAGAATATGCCCCTGGGTAGGACTTCCCTTCAATGCGGCAGCATTGTCCACATCATCCCGAGCTTCATCGAAGCGAATACACTCACGGGGTTCTTTACTATCGCTACTTAACTGGAGCTCAGACAAGGATAGTCCGTAGGTCGCCTTCCACCCACAATAGGGCTCAACATGACAAAAAGCGGGGCCATTAGAGGATTTCCGTATTAGCCTATTGATTTATAGCCAATTTTAGCGTAGAGTATTAGGCACCTCAACCCTAACTGGATCACAGGAGAAGAGGATGAAAAAAGCACTTTGGCTAGCGCCAGCAACTTTGATTGTAGCTCTTATTCTGGCTGTTACCACTTCAGTCGGCGCACAGGCTGATATTAAGGTAACTAGCGTGACAATTAGCCCAGACTCCGTCAAAGAGGGAGAAACCGTCACTATCACTGCTACGGTAACGAACACTGGAGATGCACCGGGCTCTCACACCCTGGTGTTGAAGATAGATGATGAAGTTGAGGCTACCAAGGAAATAGTAGACCTGGCAGCTGACGGAAGCCAAACAGTTACTTTCACAGTTGCTAAAGATGTGGCCGGTGATTACATAGTAGACGTGAATGGCCGCCCCGGTTATTTTACCGTAACAAGGTCTTTTTGGGACGTGTTCCCTCCGTACTTATGGGTAATTGTTGGCGGGATAGTCAGTGTATTGGTTCTGTTCATCATAGTGCTGGCCGCCATACCACCCCGCAAACAACAAGCTGGCGCAGTCCCCAAGACAAGAGGGACGGGTAGGCGAGGACCACTGCCGGCAGCTCCAACCCCAACCCCGACCCCGGCTCCAACTCCGTTTCCAACGCCGACTCCAATGCCAACCGCGGGCCCGACACCAACTGCATTTCCACCGCCAGGGCCAATGGCAGCCCCACGTGCAGCACCCACAGCCAGGGCGGCGTTCTCCGTGAGCAACCTAACCATCACTCCCAATCAAGTGAAAGAAGGAGAATCTGTAACCATCAGTGCCATAGTAGCCAATAACGGTACAGAATCAAGCAAATATAGCGTGGTATTACGAATCGGTGGCGTAGTCGAAGGCATTACCGAGTTAACCCTGGCTCCTGGAGCAAGCCAACCTACCATTTTCACCGTAACCAAGGATGCCGGAAACTATTACGCAGAGATGGATGGCTTGGCAGGCACATTTAGTGTTATCGCCCTAATACCAGCACACTTCTCTGTGAGCAACCTGGTCATCGCACCTGACCGGGTCAAGCAGGGAGACAGCATCACGGTCAGTGCCGCGGCAACCAACACCGGCGAGGTCGCTGGCACCTATAGTGTGGTATTGAAAGTAAAAGGTGTCGCCGAGAGCATTGAGGAAGTGAGTCTGGGCCCAGGTAGAAGCCAGAGGGTGGCCTTTACAGTAACAAAAGATACACCCGGCTTTTATCAGGTGGACTTGGAAGGCTTAAGTGGCAGATTTGTTGTCGAGATGGAATGGAATGAATAGAGGTTATTGAACTGTTACCCTGAGCAACAGCAAAAGGTCTTACGTTTCTTCGCTTTGCCTAGAATAGGAAGTGAACCTGCCAAATCCTCTCAGAGTAGATCAACGAAGACAAGAACTAAAGCCCTTCCTGGCTTGTCTCTGACGACGATTCCCACAGCTTATCACTCTTCACATGGTCAACATACAAGATGCCGTTAAGGTGGTCTATTTCGTGCTCTAGAGCTTGAGCCAGAAGCTCCTCACCTTTGATGCGGATGTTCCTGCCTTGCCTGTCCTGCGCCTTCACCTTGACCCAAACGGACCGCTTGAGTTCTCCTTGATAACCAGGAACACTCAAGCAAGCTTCTCCTATCAAGCGCTCACCTTGCCTTTTTACTATTTCCGGATTAATCAAAGTGATGACTTCCTCCCCCGGCATCTCAATCACGGCTACTCTCAGCGGCACGCCCACCTGAGGCGCGGCCAAGCCAACACCAGAAACCGCCCGCATCGTGTCTATCATGTCATCAATTAGCCGCTGGACAGAGCTATCAATGTTAGTTACCTTTTTGGCTTTCTGCCTCAGTAGAGGATCAGGTAGAACGCAAATAGAACGAATCGCCATTTTCCAAGTCATTAAACCACACCTACTGGGTCGATGTCCACGACCCAGCCGTGAGGAAAACTTGTATCAGTCAAGAAGCTAGCCAATGCCGTGCCACAAAGAACTATCTGCCACTGGTAGTGTCCCCGAAGCCGAGGCACGAAAGCTGGCACTGGCCCAATTAACCTCAAGTCAGGTATACCCTTCCTATCTCTCTCGGTAGTAAGCCACCGGCTCATTCTTTCCGCCTCTTTGCGGCAGGCGGCCGAATTAGTGTGACAGAAAATGAGACGAGCCAAACGGCTGAACGGTGGATAGCCAAACTCACGACGATAATTTATTTCCTGAGCATAGAAGGCCAGATAGTCATGCTTCGACGCTGCCTGGATGGCATAGTGCTCCGGGCTATAAGTCTGAATAATGACCTTCCCAGCTACAAAGCCACGTCCAGCCCTACCGGCTACCTGGCATAAGAGCTGAAAAGTGCGTTCCCCGGCCCGGAAGTCAGGTAAATTCAAACCAGTATCAGCGCTTATTGCTCCAGCCAGTGTTACCTCAGGCAAGTCCAATCCCTTAGCTACCATTTGAGTACCAATAAGTATGTCAGCTTCATGAGCTCGGAACTTGGCCAGCAACTCTCCATGAGCTCTGCGTCTGGAAGTTACATCCCTATCCCAACGGAGAATACGGGCTTGCGGAAAAAGATGCCTGGCTTCTTCTTCTACCTTCTGAGTACCAATACCCACGAATTTGAGGCGATGGCCAAAACATTGGGGACAAGTTCGAGGTAGGGGACGAGAATAACGGCAATGATGACACATCAACTTCTTTGCTGCCGAATGATAAGTAAGAGATGCCGAGCAACGCTGACAACCCATGACAAAGCCGCAGTCCCGACATTGAACAAGGGTCGCCGTGCCACGCCGATTAAGAAACAGAAGCACCTGCTCACGGTGAGCCAAAGCCTGAGCCATCGCTCTAAATAGAGAACGACTAAACAGGCTCCGATTCCCAGCTTTCAGTTCATCCCTCAAATCCACGACCTCAACTTCAGGCAAAGGCGAAGGACCACGAGGAGTAACGCGCTCTTTGAGTTCAACAAGTTGATATGTCCCTTGCTGCCCTAGGTAAAAAGTCTCCACATCGGGGGTAGCAC
>CAZOQG010000067.1:0-9296 GCA_964582065.1 uncultured Dehalococcoidales bacterium | reverse complement strand
ATCTGTGTCCGCGTCATATCCCCGGCTCGCTGTGTCATCTCTTTCCAAGACGTTGAGAACATGTCTATAGACGGCACGACGCTGAGCATCAGGGTCAACGTCCCACCCAGAATGATGGCAATTGATATCAAGGCAATTACTGCATTTTCCATTGCTTAGCCCTAGAGACTGAATTGATGTTCATCTGATATCCCATTAGGGAGAACTATCTTAACGAAATAGGTACCCGACGCCGGCGGGTTTGTACAGTAAATGGTTATCTTTATGGTTTCGTGAACGCCGCACATAGTCTCACCTGGGTTTCCTTCTATTGCGTATCCCCAGTACGGCGTTGCCTCTCCACCATAGGTAATGCGCGACAGGTTTCCGTCCTCTACGTCAGAGAATACATCAGAATTCTCGATAGGCCCTATTCGTGAGTCACCTACATTCTTTACCCATATGTGTATGTTAGAACCATCGTTCGTTGTCTGAATGATTTCAATGTTGCTCTTGATTCGGTCGTCGACACTTGCAGCCATAGTGCTTATTGCGGCACTGCTGCGATTGATAGCCGGGTAGACAGCATTGAACACCACTAGCGAGCATACTATCCCGGCTATGAGAAGGAAAATCGTGACTACTGCCTTATCCATAACTGGGTTCTCTGCTATCGGCCAGGATGCTTAACAGTGCTGCTTCTGACTCGTTGCCGTAGCCCAGAAGGTTGTCCAGTTGAGCGATAACGCCCAGATAGTCTCTAGTTGTTATCTTACCTCTCTTGGTTTCGTCTGCCTGGGCAAGGCGGACCAGTTTGACGAGAAGGTCTTTAAGCTCTGGGGACAGATGTCCTACCATATGGCACGCTTCCACCATGACCTCTGTTCTCTCTTTGCCTATCTTCTCCGTTGACTCGTCCACCCATTTGGATAACCCGGCGATGGTGAGTAGAGTGATGCCGTCGCCGTTCCCCCTGCCACGTGGATACTGCGTTGCCTGTTTACCTTTTCCTCTATCTGCTTCTTGCTCCAAAGGTCCAAGACCAGGCAAAAGCCCAGCAGCAACTTTCCTGTCTCGCTCCGCACTTGTTGGCAGTGATTCCTCCTCTTCTTCGGTGGTGGGCCCCAGGCTGGGCAAAGATGGGGCATCTCTTGAGCCCTTCTTCTTGCCACGTCTCCCTGTTGTTGCCGAGTCTTCCTCTTCGGCAGTAGGTTCGAGGCGTGGTGAGGAGCTGGCCTCACCGGCTCCCGTTGCCTCTTTTGTGCCGTCCTCTTCTAAATCCGTCTCAGCCACGGTTTCTTCAGCGGAGTGGCTCTCTTGTTCGAGCACTGCAGATTTGGTGGCGGGTGACTGCCCAGTTGCTACCGCTTGCGGGGCGGTTGGGCCCTGTGTAAGGTTGATGGTCGGCGCGGGACCACCGGCGCCTGCTTGCCCAGCAAGGGCAAAAGGATTCTCCGCATTCAGGTACTGCTCACGAATGTCAAGCAGGACTGCCTTGATCTCGTTCTTCAGTACCTTTATCTCATTTTCTACATCCGTTACTCTATGCTGTATATCCGCCATGACCGTTGTCCTCACGCGGTCTCTGCCCTTATGACCACCGGCGAGAGCCGACATTCCCTTTTAGTATTAACGCTCCCCGGGAGAGCCCCGGCATATTTTCTCATCTATGGCGGCCCACCTCTGGGAGCGCTAATACTGGTGACACACTAGCCGTGTATCTTAATCGTGTATTCTGTTATCTAGGTCTTTGGTGCATTCAGCCACTACTTAGTGTAGGTCCATAACCTCGTCGATGTAGGCAGGTACAATCCTCTCGATTGTCACTGTCGCCCCTGCGGGTGGTTTGAACTGCAACGAAAACGTCTCGTTGACTCCGAGAACCGGGTCGAGGTCGTCACCGTCCACGTTAATCGATTCGCAGTCAAACGTGATTTCTGCCTTCTCACCTACCTCCAGCAGGGTATCGTTGTCGCTATAGCCTACCCACTGTAGAGTCCAAGCCACGTCGTTGTGATACTGGCTAGCGTCAACATAGGCAAGTATGCATTTGTTGGCGCCAGTCAAGCCCGGCACCGTCAGGTCGATGGGCTCTCCAGCCACAGCATTGCGCACGGTGAATTTGACTCCGATTACCTTCTGCGTTGCGTTGGAACCCGTAGCGATGACGCTGCCGGTTATCTCCATGGTGCTCTTGGCTTCTGCGAGGCCGAGGTAGACAGTCTCCTTGCCCTTCTCAGCGGAGAAAATACCCGCGGACAGGACGGCGTAGCCAAAGACTGCAGCTACAGTCACGAAGGCAATCAGTATGATGGCCGTCTCTAGACCGGTGATACCCTTCTGATTTCGGTGCCCCCTTTTGAGGGCCGTCATAAACTTGCTAAACATTTTCCTTCCTCCTTGTTTGTTCCTTCCTCTTTGTTTGGGTTTTGTAACTTGCGATTTCTCGCTTTTCCGGGTTCTGGGTATTCAGTTGACAGTTCGCTTCATCACATTTCAGTTACCCCCTTTCGCTAATGCTCATGAACTGAGATTGCGTTATTGCTAAACTCCCTTCAGTAATCTTAACAAACAGGATGTGCTGGTTCTGCCAGCCATGTATTGGAACCAGCCTGACATCCTAGCCTAAGTATAGGGTAAATGGCGGCATAGTAAATCGCCCATTGGTCATGGTTTCACTAGGACTTTAGTCCTCATTGACAAGCCTGCGCTGGGTATAGGCCCCCACAAGGGGACTCAAAGTGGAAATGCAAAAGTTGAAATGTAAAATGAGAGTGGGATTGTGAGTGCCCAATCCGTTGATTGAGTAATTGTATAAGTTTCACTGCTCCCCACCAGATTGCTTCGCTTCGCTCGCAATCAATCATGCCTATTGCAATCGGCACGACGGAGGACGAAAATAAGGGTAGCCTAGAGCATCTGCTCTAGGCGTGATTGGAGCCGATGCTCCAATCTACCCAACATAAAGGATGAGAATCTATTTTCGTAGCAATGACAAAAAAAGCTGTGAATCTAGCTTAGCACCCTTGAGGTCAGCCTTTTGAATCTGGACCCGGGGATTAGGGAAGCCCACAACTGTTGACAAGATTGAATTAGTATACTACTGTAGACGTAGACGTAGCTGGGGAGGAAACCGACGTTGTGGGGAACAGAGGGTACCTAACGAGTCTGGTGACAAAAGTTGGTTGGCGAGGTTGGCAATGTCGTAGCTCAGGCTAGTTGACTGCCACCGTGGCAAGCACGAGCAATGTACTGGTCATGAACATAGTAACAAAAATAGGGGTACTGGTAGCGGGAGGCCTGGCTATCTCTCTACTTGTTCAAGTATTCTACGCTTTTCCGCAAATAAGGTCTCGAGAATTTGGGCTGCAGCGAGCTCAGAACCTAACTGAAGCCAATAGCATAGCGTCTGAAATCAAGGACTTCCAAGATAGGATACACTATGAGCTGGAGATGCTGGCGATGATGCCCGAGATTAAGAGTATGGATGTGAAGCAGCAGAAGGAAATCTTGTCTCTCAGTGCGCATACGTCGCCCAGGTTTGACACTGTTTATATAGGTATAGCTGATAGCAACGGGGTAGTCACTTCTCTCGAGTCTCGCAACCAGGCTGTAATATCTTCAAAATCTGAAGCCCCAGGCATGGATATTTCCGACCGTGATTATTTTAAGTTTTGTCGGTACATCGGTGAAACCTATTACGGTGATCCATTTGAGGAGAGCGTGTTTGACTTAACAGTGGCTACCATCGCCACGCCGATAAAGGGTGATGATGAGTCCGTCGTTGGTGTCCTGTTTGTGGGTATACCTCTTGAGGCTGTGAGCAGTATTATTGAGAGTCGCCATCTCGACGAGACTGAGAGTGTCTACATCGTGGATAGGAAAGGGTCTGTGATAGCCCACTCAGAGAAGTACTTGACACAGCTGCTTGGGAATCCTCTAAGCCTGGACTACTCCGACTACACTGTTGTGCAAGACCTTGTCGGTGGGCGCAGTGGGGTCGGAGAGTATGAGTATGACGGGGAAACATATGTTGCGTGCTACATGGTGATCGAGCCATCTGGCTGGGGTGTCGTGTTTCAGGAGCCTCTCAGCGTTCTTATAGCCAAAAGTTATGTGATGACAAACTTTCTCTTGGGGATTAATGCCGCCGTCTTCATTGCTGCGGTACTAGTATCGCTACTGTTTGCACGTCGGGTGACAAACCCCCTCCGCAGGTTGGCCGAGTACGCCGGAACGGTTGAGAGGGGAGACTACACAGCTGAGCTGGAGATCAAAGGGGGTGATGAGATTGCAGATGTAACCTCTGCCATCAAATCAATGGTGAAGCAAATGGTTTCGATGCAAGAAAAGGAGCTGGCAGCGATTGTCAACAGTATGAGAGATGGATTGATAGTGTTGGATCAGAACGAGCGGGTGACCCGACTGAACCCTTATATGGAGCAGATGCTGGGAGTGAGAGCTGCCGAAGTGCTCAACAAGAGCATCTCTGAATTGAAGGAAGACCCACGCTTGCGGCCGTTGGCGCGTCTTGCTCAGACAGAATCGCCCGACGATGAGGTAGTGCTTACTCAGCCGTATGAGCGAGTTTTGAAAGTTCACTCGTCAACACTCAAAAGCGGCGGAAATAAGGATGTTGGGGAGGTGAAGGTGATCCTTGATGTCACTCAGGAGAGGGAACTGGACCAAATGAAGTCAGACTTCATTGCCAACACCTCTCATGAACTCCGGACACCCTTGCATTCTATCCGCGGTTTTGTCAAACTTATATTGGATGGCAAGGTGCCTGATACGGAGACACAGCGGGAGTTCCTGTACATTGTAGATGAGCAGAGCGAGCATTTGAGCAACCTGGTCAGTAGCATTCTCGATACGGCTGCCATGGAATCGGGGGAGATGGTATTTGAGATGCAGCCTGTTTTGATGAATGAAGTAATCGACAAAGTGGTAGTCAAGATGCGAAAGATTGCGGACGACAAGGAGATTGCCGTCGAGGCAGGGTTGCCAGGGACGTTGCCGCCTATCGAAGGCGACGCTGAGAAACTTGAGCAGGTGATAACAAACCTGGTTCACAATGCCATCAAGTTTAGCCCGAAAGGCAACAAAGTCCATGTTGCCGCCAGGGCCGAGAACAATAGTGTGTTGGTGCAGGTTATCGACCACGGTATCGGCATTTCTGCAGGAGCCATTCCTCACGTGTTCGAGAAGTTCTTCAAGGTGCATGGTTCGATGCCCTGGGCTAGCAGCGGGACGGGCCTCGGGCTCTATATAGTGAAGCAGATCGTTGAGGCTCACGGAGGCGAAATCTGGGTGGAGAGTAAGCTGAACGAAGGTAGCACCTTCAGCTTTAAACTGCCCTTGAGTCATGGTAACCGGGATAAACAGCAACAAGGAGGGTAGCATGCCTAAGAAAATCCTGATCATAGAAGATGACCGCAGCACTGCGAGACTAACAGAATATACGCTTCAACAGGCGGGATATGAAGCCATTGTCGTCTCTGACGGCTTTGACGGTCTCAGGAAAGCTCTGTCAGACTATCCTGACCTTGTCATCCTCGACATCATGCTGCCCGGCTTGGATGGGTACGAAGTCTGTCATCGGCTCCGACAAAAGCCTGAAACTGCGAATACGCCTGTACTAATGATATCGGCCAAATCGCGCCAGGATGACAAGGACATTGGGCTAAAAATGGGAGCGGATGAGTACCTGACCAAGCCGGTTGACCCAGCAGAGATACTAGCTAAGGTAGAGGCTCTGCTTGCTGGAAGAAGTAAGATTGTTTACGGAGAATCCTAGCGTAGGCTTGTGGGGTCGAGTGTTCCGTGCCACGGAAGGCCCCAAGGCAGAACCAAGCACAGAGGTGTAGATATGGATAGCGGCGCGACTTATTCGCCAAAAGAGAGCCTTGACGAAATACTTGTCAGAACAGGGATGATTACTGCTGAGCAGATGCAAGATGCGCTGCAGATCGCCCGCAAGGATGACAAGACTGTCGGGCAGGTTCTGGTTGAAAAAGAGTTGCTTACTCCTCACGACCTGGCAACAGCCGTCAGCATCGAATTAAAGGTGCCACTAATCGACCTCAAGAGACACAAGGTTCGTGCAGAGGCCATCAAGCTAGTCCCCGAGCAACTGGCTAGAAAGCATAATGTTCTGCCAATGGATATTATTGGTGGTTCTCTGGCCGTACTGATGGGGGATACAATAGACGTGCGGGCCATCGACGAGATCGCTGCTGTCTCAAAAATGCGGGTTGAGGCGATGATGGCATTCCCAGATGAAATCCGCAAGGCAATTGACCGCAACTACACGCTCAGCGGCAAAATAGAGGGGGAAACTGTCACATCGGCAGTTGAGGCTATTGAAGAAGAGGCTGAACCGGAGGAACTCATCTCAGCGGAGGCTGAGGCGCCAGCACTTTACAATCTTAACCTGCTCATGCAACGAGCGGCGAGGAGGCGAGCCTCAGATATTCACATCGAGCCTCAAGAAGACAAGCTCCAGGTTCGTTTTCGCATTGACGGCGTCTTGCACGATACGATGTCTCTGCCCCTTGACATCCATGATACTCTCATATCAAGGTTGAAGATTATGGGTGGGATGAACATCGCTGAGCGAAGGCGGCCTCAGGATGGGCGATTCTCAGCCCGAGTTGATGATGAGAATATGGATGTACGCGTCGCCTGTGGCAATACTGTGCATGGTGAGATGGCGGTGCTGCGCCTCCTGCCTAAATCTGGGCCGATGCTCGACCTCGCTGGCTTAGGGCTTTTGCCAAGTACACTTGAAAGATATCAGCGGCTGCTTAAGCTGTCCTTCGGGATGATACTGCTGGGCGGGCCCACTGGCTCTGGAAAAACTACAACACTTTACGCTTCTATTAACCAGCTCAACCGAATGGAACATAACATCATGACGATCGAGGATCCTGTAGAATACAGTTTTGCAGGTATTAATCAGTTCCAGGTGAATCCTAAAGCTGGCATCGATTTCGCCAACAGTCTTCGGGCCTTCATGCGGCTTGACCCGGATATCATTCTGGTCGGGGAGATACGAGACACCGAGACAGCAAGGATAGCAACTCAAGCAGCTCTTACTGGACATCTGGTGTTGTCCTCAGTCCACGCCAATGATGCTGTCACCGTCATGTTCCGGTTGCTGGACTTGGGTATCGAATCTTTTTTCCTCTGCTCGGGTCTTGCTGGTACTGTTTCCCAGCGAGTTGTTCGGCGCATCTGTTGGCACTGCAGTGAGTCGTATGCGCCAACCGTGGAGGAGCGAATGGCTTACCAGGAAGAAATGGCTGAGCCACCACCTCAGTTGCACAAAGGCACAGGATGCAATTTCTGCAGTGATACAGGATATCTCGGCCGAGTCGGCATATTTGAGGTTCTCATACTAACCGAGGAAGTGAAGCAGTTATTCATTAACGGCGCTACCGTGGGTGAAATTCGCGCCCAAGCAATCAAAGATGGCATGGTGCCTCTGCTGCACGACGGAATGGTCAAAGTGAAAGAGGGCATCACCACAATCTCGGAAGTGCTCCGCAATGTGTTCTACTAGCTACTAGAACGCCTGTACGGCGTTGGGACTATATCACCAACCGGATGCCCTGACCGCAACGTGCCAGCAGTTTTCGGTTTTCAGCAACAGAGGAGGAAATTGCATGTCTCATGAGACTATTGTTTATCAAAAGACAGGGGCTGTGGGCACGATAACCATCAACCGTCCCGCGGTGCATAATTCCCTAAATGCGCGACTGGCTACAGAATTGACTGAAATCTGTGCCGATGTCAATGTTGATGAAGAGATAAAGGTGATAATCATCACGGGTGCCGGAGACAAGGCATTTTCTGTGGGCGTTGACCTGAATGAGCTTCCTTCAGCGGCCGGCAGTGAACAAGAAACAAGGCTATTATCTGTTGCCACACCAGTGGCAAGCCTTACCTGCCCGGCTATTGCTGCCATCAACGGAGATGCTTTGGGGCAAGGCATGGAATTAGCGTTGGCCTGTGACATCAGGATTGCTGTAGAAACAGCCCAGTTTGCTTTAACTCACGTCGGGGCGGGTGTTATTCCTTGGGACGGCGCAACGCAGCGATTGCCACGCCTGATAGGCAGGGGCAAGGCTATAGAAATGCTTCTAACCGGACAGTACATAGACGCAAAGGAGGCTTGTCGAATTGGCTTGGTTAGCAAGGTGACTCGGCGCGAAGAACTCATCCCCGTGGCAACGGACATGGCACAGACGATGGCCTCCAAAGCTTCTCTAGCCTTGAAGTATGCTAAGGAGGCAATACATAATGGCTTGGATCTGACGCTGGACCAAGGATTGCATTTGGAGGCGGACCTCTATTTCCTTTTGCAGACAACCGAAGACCGCACCGAGGGTATTAGAGCTTTTCTGGAAAAGAGACCTCCCCAATTCAAAGGGAAGTGAGGAACTGGCTTACCTCTGGGAGTTGTAATGGGCAATTTTGAAACCGTCGTTTTTGAAAAGCGAGACAATGTTGCCTATGTTACGCTTAACCGCCCCCAGGTCTTGAATGTATACAACATCCAGATGCGGGATGAGCTCTACCAAGTCTTTAGCGCTATCAAGGATGACGCTGAAGTAATGGTAGCCGTGTGCAAGGGAGCAGGAGAAAGAGCGTTCTGCGCCGGCGCTGACTTAGGTGAATTCCTCACTGCCCCGTCACCAACGGTTGCTCGCCAAGCACGCTGGGAGCGAGATATTTGGGCGCTTTTCTTGAGCCTTGCGCAGCCTGTAATTGTCGCCCTCCATGGCTACGTTCTCGGCTCGGGAATCGAAATGGCTCTGTGTTGTGATATAAGAATAGCCTCGGAGGATACACAGTTCGGTTTGCCCGAGGTGGGATTGGGCATTATCCCCGCTGCCGGGGCCACTCAGACTCTGCCTCGCACGATAGGCCGAGCCAAAGCGTTGGAAATGATACTCACTGGTGGGCGCATTGGCGCTCAGGAAGCCCTTGACATCGGGCTGGTCAACCAAGTCGTGCCAAGGGACAAGCTCCTGCCAACTGTGGAGAGCATGGCCAGACAGATTTCACTTCTTGCACCTGCAGCGGTCAGGAATGCGAAGCAAGCCGTGGTCAGAGGCTTGGATTTGCCACTGCCTGAGGGCCTAGCGTTGGAAAAAAGACTGGCAAGATCGCTTCTTCACTCAAGAGGGAGCGATACCTCCCAATAACACTGCGCCTTTCCAAATAACAGGAATGACATATGTGAGGTGATGCCAGCTTCTGATGGTCAAAGCGGAGACTTGATCTAGTTCAGATAGATAGGTGACACTCAC
>CAZOQG010000066.1:6557-9385 GCA_964582065.1 uncultured Dehalococcoidales bacterium | reverse complement strand
CGCTACGGATGATGAATGGAGTTGAGATTCATGCCAACGCTATGCATACCATTCTAACAGGCAGTTTTCTTGAGCCGGCACCTTCTATTACTACTATTGCCTCGATACTGATATTAGCGCTCCTTTGCGGACTAATGGTGTTACGCTTTCGGCTGCTTTGGGCTACAGTATCAACTTTGTCACTCTGCGTACTCTACTTTCTCCTCGTCTCCGCTTGTTTTGATGTAGGCATCGTGCTGAACACGGCCTATCCACCTCTGGCTATCGTGGGCACGTTTGCAGGCACTAATCTTTTCAATCTAGCGTCTGAGCGGTCTCGAAGAAACGAGATAACCAAAACCTTCGGTCGCTATGTTTCTGAACCGGTGGTGGCGAAAATACTGGCGGCATTAGAGCAGGGCGAGCTTAAGTTGGGTGGCAAAGAGCAGGAGGTAACTGTAGCATTTGCCGACGCTCGTGGGTTCACCAGCATGACTCAGAACATGCAGTCAGAGGAGCTTGTCAGGGTATTGAATATCTATCTTTCTATAGTTATACAGGCGGTGCTCAAGCATCAGGGCGTAATAAATAAATTTGGTGGAGATAGTGTTATGGCAATTTGGAATGCGCCAACAGTATGTGAAGGGCATCCTCTACTGGCAATCAGAGCGGCTATGGAGGCTCAGCGGGCCATTAGAGAGCTGCAAGATAGAGAGCCGTTACTGCCAAAGATGGACTTTGGTATTGGCATAAATACCGGCAAGGCAGTAGCTGGCAATATGGGTTCCAAAGACCGCCTTGAATATTCTGTAATTGGTGGTGCCGTGAACCTTGCCGCCAGGCTAACCAGCGCTACACAAGGCAGCAAGGTGTGGATTAGTGCCAACACTTTTGAGCTGGCGAAAGACTGCATTACAGCAAAGTCGTTAGATGAAATAGAAGTGAAGGGAAGACAGGAAACAGTGAAAGCATATGAGGTGGTGGATATATATCCGCAATCAGTTGTTAGCCAACCAACAACTAAGTCTGGTAACTTGATGCGACTAAAATTCAATGCTAGTGCAGAGGAGGTGTAACAAATGTTGAACTCTCTTCGTCTTAAAGTTAAAGAGGAAAATAAGGTTGAGGCAGTCAGTGAAACGACAACATACCCCAGAACTGATCTTGCGCAATTACTGAAAAGAGCTGCTAGTGGTGATTTTGAAGCATTTGGCGAAGTTTACGGTATCTACCTTGACCGAATTTACCGATATGTTTTCTACCAGGTTAAAGATAAGATGGCAGCCGAGGATCTTACAGAGGAGATATTCGTGAAAGCTTGGGGGGCCATTGGGGCATACAAAGGGGGAAAACTGTCATTTTCGACATGGCTCTATCGTATAGCCCACAACCATACTATTGACTATTTCCGTGCTAGGCAGCCAAACGTTTCACTAGATAGGGAAGTTTTGGATAACGTGGAAATCCTGGACAATGTTGTTGATCCCGAACAAGAGGTGGAAAGACACTTAATGCATCAAGGAGTATTAGAGTTAGTCTCACATCTGCCTCCCGATCAAAAACAGGTCATCATACTCAAATTCATTGAGGGCTTAGACAATCGGGAGATTGAACAGATTACGGGCAAGAGACAGGGAGCCATAAGAGTCACGCAGATGCGCGCCTTGGCCACGCTTCGGCAAAGACTGAGCGAGGAGCAATCTGCAAAAAGGAGAGGAAAATGGGAACCGAGTTTTCAAACGTCTTAGACGAGTGTTATGCGTGGATAAAGAGGGGAGGGGCAATTGGAGATTGTCTGGCTAAATACCCCCATATGCGCGACCGACTGGAGCCGCTTCTCTATATCGCAGCATCTATTTCGGCTGCGCCCAAAGTCATGCCCTCAGACGAATTTAGGAGAACGTCAAAGGATCGTTTGATAGCGCGGCTCCGCGAAGAGTCTACGCGAGCTAACGATGCAAAAACACGGCCAAAAATAGGAAAGCTTAACGCACTCGTTATCGCCTGGCAAGGATTGATAAGTGCCATTAACAAACCGAGTAGGCCCGCTATTGCGATAGCAGCGGCTTTGCTCGTTGTACTCGGAGGAGGTTTCTTTGCGCTAGCCTCGCCGGGTATTTCATCGTCATCTTCTGCTCTGGTTCCTGACTGCATGCTTAGCATAGTCACCGGTAGTGTTGAGATTCAAACCGCCGAGGCGACTATCTGGCAAGAAGGCATTAACGGTATAGCGCTGGAGGATGGCACTCGAGTGAAAACAGCACCACAGTCAACAGCGGTGCTCTCCTTTTTTGAAGGCAGTACTATTGAACTTGAGGCCAATACCGAGGTAGGAATTGAGCGAGTCGAGTACGTCGAGGAAGGGTATACTGTCATTATTTTGAAGCAATGGTTGGGTAGAACTTGGAGTCGTGTGGTGGAATTGACACATCCCGGTTCGCGTTACGAGATACAAACACCTTCTACTTGTGCCATGGTGCGAGGCACATCGTTTCTGACCACAGTTGACGACACGGGGGCAACACAAGTTCAGGTGGCTGAAGGACTTGTGACTGTTGCCGCACAAGCAGAGGAGGCATCTGTACCAGCTGGTTATCAAGTCAATGTAGATTTCGGGTCGGCTCCGTCTGAACCTACAGCAATCGAGTCACCAGGAAAAGGCCCCGATGGCCAAGGACCTCCAGGCCTCAACAATGAAGCGGTACCAGGAAAAGGCCCCGATGGCCAAGGACCTCCAGGCCTCAGCAATGAAGGGGTACCAGGAAAAGGCCCCGATGGCCAAGGACCTCCAGGCCTCAACAATGAAGCGGTACCAGGAAAAGGCCCCGATGGCCAAGGACCTCCAGGCC
>CAZOQG010000066.1:0-6457 GCA_964582065.1 uncultured Dehalococcoidales bacterium | reverse complement strand
CCAGGCCAGAGTGATGAAGGACCCCCAGGACAAGGCCCTGAGGGTGACGGACCACCGGGACAAGGTTGAGAGTCTGGTGGTGGCAATGGTGGTGGCGGTGGTGACAGCGGAAAATGATGAAGCCTAATGTAGAAGAAGGTGACGAAAAAGGGGTATTGGCTGAGTTCGGTGACGCTGGTCACAAACCAAGGCCAAGCCCGAGGCATGTCAAAGAGATGCAACAGCATGATGAGAGGCTGGGCCTTCTCTGTGAAGTCGGCAAGAAAGTAGGTTCAGTCTCTCGACTGACGGGACTACTTGAACAGATCACGCAGATGACTCAACATACATTTAGAGCGTCCGCGTCTTCAGTGCTATTGCTCGACGAGGGAAACGACGAGCTATACTTCGACGTCGCCGAGGGAGAAGCGGGAAACACACTAAAAAGGATAAGACTAGATTCGCGGTCCGGCATTGCTGGATGGGTTGTCCACCATCGTAGGCCGTTAATCGTTAACGACGTTGCAAGAGACAAACGCTTCAACAAACAGGTTGATGACACCACAGGTTTTGTCACCAGATCTATTATATGCGTTCCCCTGGTAGTACATCGCGAGACTGTGGGTGTTCTTGAGGTACTCAACAAAGTGGATGGGAGTGACTTCGATGAGGAGGATTTGGAAACCCTAACGGCAGTAGCCTCGACTGCTGTGATGGCAATTGAGAATACCAGGCTGCAACAATCGGTGGCAGACGGATATAGAAGTACCATTAGGGCCTTGGCTGCAGCCGTTGATGCCAAAGACCCCTATACTTCTGGACACTCGCAGCGAGTAATGGAATATGCTTTGCTGGGAGGAAGCTCACTTCTATTGCCGCGCGATAGGCTAGAAGTTCTTGAGCGTGCTGCCATTCTTCATGACATAGGCAAAATAGGCATTGCTGACAGCATATTGCTCAAACCCGGTCCTCTTACCCCTGAGGAGTTAATTGTCATGCGCCAACATCCCTTGATAGGGGCTAATATCATGAAAGATATTCCTTTCTTAGAAGAAGCGAGAAAGCTCGTTCTTCACCACCATGAGAGATATGATGGGACAGGTTATCCCGATGGGCTGAAGGGTACGGAAACACCTGTTGGGGCCTATTTGATAGCCATAGCGGACGCTTTCGACACCATGACTACAGACCGCTCATATCGTGCCGCCCTGAGCACAGAACACGCTCTGGAGCAATTGCATCGATACTCCGGTACACAATTCTCCCCTCTTGCCGTGGACGCCTTCATTTCTCGCTTCAGCGTGACATCCAAGAGCTCCCAGGTTAGTCCCATTCTGACCCGTCAACCAATATCGGGCAAGCAGCCGACAAGGGTATGAGAATTGCGAAAGGCACAAAAACGGCATGAATTCTGCCACTCGCAACGCACGGCTATAGCGCTCTGAAGGCCGGGATTTGATTACACAAGATACGTACCCGTTTGGGACCCACATAGATTCAATATCAGCCTTACGTCTTCTCTACCCCGGACACCCTGATCCCGCATGTAGTACATATCATTAGTCCCACACCTGCGGCTGAACTTCTGGAATGACGACCTAGTCATGACACCCGACCAACACCCCCACATAGTATCCCACCATTGCAATTAATTAGGGAGATGGGTAAGATAGGGCCGGAAGGCACAAATGGAGCAAATCTGGGCACCATGGCGAATACAATACATACTGGAAGCGGAAAAAGGCGGCTGCATTCTGTGCGAAAAACCAGGGGAGAATAAGGATGAGTCAAACCTCATCCTTTACCGCGGTGAAAGCAACTTCATTATGCTCAATGCCTTCCCGTACAACCCGGGGCATCTGATGGTAGCACCTTATCGCCATGTAGGACGCCTGGAAGACCTGACTGATACGGAATCAAAGGAGCACTTTGACATAATTAAGCTGAGCGTCAAACTGCTGACTGAGGTAATAAAGCCAGCCGGTTTCAATATCGGGATGAATCTAGGCAAGGTAGCTGGAGCTGGAATAGATGACCACCTTCACACCCACATAGTACCTCGTTGGCAGGGCGACACCAACTTCATGCCAGTGATATCCAGCACCAGAGTTCTTCCAGAAGGATTAGCGGCAACCTATGGCAAATTGAAAGACGGTATCCGCAGTGTGCTCTAGCCGTTGTCAGCCTTCAGCACGAGGATAAGAGCCAAGTATTCTACTAAAGCTGGTTTTCCCCTCAAGCTCCCTTATGGCTTCCTGACAGGGCTCGTCGCTTATGTGCCCTTCAAAATCAACGTAGAATACGTACTCCCAAGGTTTCCTTTTACTGGGTCTTGATTCCAGCTTTGTTAGATTTATGTTCCTGGTGGCAAAAGCCCCCAAGCTAGCATACAAAGCTCCAGGGATATTGCTGGTGCCAAAGACCAAAGAGGTCTTGCTTTTCGGTGTGGGCTCAGCTTTCTCCTTAGCAATAACAAAAAACCTGGTGTAATTATTCACATTAGTCTCAATCTTTTCCGCCAGGATTTCCAACTCGTAGATTTGGGCCGCTCGCCGGCTGGCTACAGCCGCATACCTCCTCAGACCTTCTTCTTCTATTCTTTTGGCACTACCAGCAGTATCATAAGTGGGAACCACTTCAGCACTCAGTTTCCTCAAAAACTCCTCGCACTGGGCCAAAGCCTGAGGGTGAGAATAAACCGTCCGTATTTCGTCCAGACTCTGCCCGGGCAAAGCCATCAAGCAATGGCTTATTCTGAGATTGATTTCCCCAAGAATATTCAGAGGATAGCTTAGTAACAAGTCATAAGTGTCATTAATGCTGCCGGCTTGAGAATTCTCCACCGGAACGACACCAGAATCAGCTTTGCCTGTCAACACAGCCTCAAAAACATCACTTAGATAACGGCAGGGCAAAAATGCAGCGTCACGAAAAAAGGTGATAACCGCGTCCTCACTGAAAGCCCCCCTCTCCCCCTGAAAAGCAACTTTCACCATTCCTCTCCCCCACACCAAGACTAACTGCCAGTCAATTCCTTCCGCAGAGCCTCCTCATTGTCAGTAGACGTCAAAGCGATAATGCGGTCATTAGCTTGTAAAACGGTATCGCCCGTGGGTACCTGAGGCTTCTGCCCATTCCGTATTACCAGACCCAAAATAGAGTCAGGAGGTAGGGACAGCTCCTTGACCGACTTGCCCGCTGCTGTGGACCCTTCTGGTATTCTGATCTCCACAATCTCCGTCCTTTCCTCTTCCACAGTCAAAAGACGAATCAACGGATGCGTAGGTATCTCTTCTTCTATGTGCTCCAAAATGAGATTGGTAACACTAATTACGCAGTCAATGCCCAACTTCTTGAAGATACTCTGATTCTTTGGGTTGTTAACCCGGGCAATGGTTCGAGGCACCTCGAATTTATGCTTAGCTACCTGGCAGGCTACCAGGTTGTCCTCATCTTCGTTCGTGGCTGCAATAAACACATCAGCCCTGGATGCTCCAGCCTCAGCCAGAGTAGCTACCTCACAGCCGTCGCCCCTTAAGCACACACTTCCCAGTTCATCTTCAAAACGTTCACACTTGGCGGCATCCTTTTCCATCATCAGCACTTCATGTCCCTCACTGAGCAGCGCTTTACACAGGTAATAGCCTACGCTGCCGCCGCCAATGATGATTATGTACATTATGATTTCACCTCTTTCACACAGCTAGCAGCTTTTCCTTCAGCATTTGAGCAAAGACGGTAGTTGGGCTGATAGTCTCAAGCCCGAGAGCCTCGTAGATGTCTTTCCGCATCGGATCGTATATCCGACAGACTGATTTGGAGATATTGAATGTCTGCTTGGCAATCTGAGCTGCCATGACATTGCGATTGTCACCCTGGGTCAGCGCCACAAAAGCATCAGCTTCCTCTATTCCAGCCTTCTTGAGCATTTCCTCATCGGTGCCATCGCCAACCAGCGCCGTCCCTCCAAAACTCGATGGCAACCGCCTGAAGCTATAGGCATCCACATCCAGAACAGTTACCTTATGTCCTTCAGCGTCCAGCAAGCTGGCCAGTTTGGCCCCAACCCGCCCGCAGCCCATAATAACTACATTCATATTCTGCCTCAAGAGACGGGGTCCCGGCAGAGCAGGACTCGACAAGGAGCTTCCTTTAGGACATGAGGTACGGCCCTACCCAAATCAAAAACCCCGAACCGTGTCTTATAAGTTAAGCCCATCAGAATTAAATCAACGTCTCTTTCCATTGCCTCGTCTACAATAGCTGACCCTGCCTCGCGCGCCTGAATCAAGTCCGTCTCTACCTCATAGTCTCGTTCAGCGGCAATATCCTCAGCACGGGTTAGCACTTCTTCTGCTTTCTGTATTTCAGACTCGATTACCGCATCCAAAGGTAAGCTGCGCTTCACCTCAATTATATAAACAACGTAAATTCCAGCCTTCGATTTCTTGGCTAGGTCACAGGCTAGCTTCACAGCCTCCTCATCAGCACCGTTGCCCCTTGCTGCAACCAGTATTCTCTTCAGTTTCATCATTCTGTGTTACTCGACCGCCTAGATATAGATATTATAGTTCTGTGTCGCTACTCATGCAATCACGTCCCGACCGAGTTAGGCCTGGCTGGCTTACCGGCCATTTGGCTCAGAGGTAATCGCTTTCGCCAGCGGAAAAGAAAATAAACACCAAGGCCTATAGCCATCCAACCCAAGCCAACCCAGCGGCCGTAGGGCTGGGTAGCTATCACCACAAGCCATATCGCCGCTGTGCCGACTAATCCTAGAATAGCGGTAATTGGTAGCTCCCACTGCCTGAACTTAATGTTCCAGCCCAGCTTAAAGGGGCGAGGTAAATCCGGGCGTTTGATGCGTAAGCTCAAAATAGAGGCATGGGCAAACATGAAAGCCAATAAAGAGCCAAAGACATATAGGGCACCCAACTCAATAAACACACCGGGGGCAAATAAACCAGGCACTAGAATAACAAGGGCGACCGCAGCAAAAAGGATGATAGAAACGTAAGGAGTTTTGAAGCGATGATGCACGCGGCTTAAAGCCGAAGGTATTAGCTGATGCCTTCCCAAAGAAAAAGCCAGGCGTGATATGCCCATTAGTCCAGCATTGGTAGCCAAAAGCAAAATACTGGCTGCCAATACAGCTACTAAACCGGGGAGCAGGTTGCGGAGTTCGGTGAATATCCAGGTAAGAACGATAACAGCTTCCTTCTCGGAAGAAAGCCCAGCTGCCATCTCCTCCGGTGTTATAGCTAAGGAGATACTGTGAGCGATGCCAGCCACAGGGTCGGT
Source organism: uncultured Dehalococcoidales bacterium (assembly GCA_964582065.1). Taxonomy (GTDB): domain Bacteria; phylum Chloroflexota; class Dehalococcoidia; order GIF9; family UBA5629; genus JACNFS01. The sequence continues at coordinate 1,177 of CAZOQG010000066.1, read as the reverse complement.
TGCCCAGTTAGTGGCAAGCTCCTGAGGTGTCATAGCTGAAAGTGCTACAGTAGATACACCACCAAATAGAATTAGCACAGTGATTATCATCAGAATAAGCGCTCTGGGAACTCTCTTCGCCGGCTGTTTGGTTTCCTCAGCCATTTGGGACATGGTCTCAACTCCAGTGTAAGCTATGGCTGCCAGAGCGATGCCTAGAATGAGATTCTCCCAGCTTGGCCAGTAAAACGTAATATTGTGGACAAGCACATCAAGATTAAACACAAGTAGGAAACCTAAAGCTATTATCAATATCTGAACCAATAAATCCATCACCGCCGCCAACACGTTAACAAAGGAAGTCTCCCTGACACCGATGACATTTATGATCATAAGGAAGAAGATTATGCCCATCGATACCGCCGTGCTCATAACTGCAGATTCCTTCAGCGGTGCCCAGAAATAACCCAGATAAGCAGGGATAACAAAGGCAGAGATGGCAATGGTTACGACATAGCTCAGCATCAGCGCCCAGCCACTGATAAAGCCCGCCCAGTCGCCAAATCCATGACGGGCGAAGCTAGATGAACCACCAGCTTCCGGCAGCATAGCCGTGCCTTCAGCATAGGTAAGCGTAACAAAGACAAAAAAAACGCCAGCTACAGCCAGCGCTATTGGTGTCGCCCCCATCGCCACTAAAGCGATGATTCCTAGGGCATAGTAGATAGATGAACCAACGTTGCCATAGCCAACACTGTATAAACCGGGAATACCTAGAACACGCCTTAGAGGATGCGCCTTAACTCGAGGGCGGCGGACAAACTTATCGCCTGGCTTAGGCTGCCAATTATTACGCACAGTTACTTGCTTCTCGTCCTCACTGTCGGCGAATTGTAATCCTGCTGTCAACTATTGTCAATAGGTATTTCGGACTTTGTTTATTGACGGTAAAAGTCACTCTCAGCGAAGCGAAGAGTCTATGACAGATTCTTCGCCCGCAGGGCTCAGAATGACAAAAAACAGAGTTGCTAAACACCCTCATCTAGGCCTCACAATTGACTTCTGATTGAACTTGTATTCGATTGAATCAGAAACGGCTATTACGTTATAATGACTCACTGTGACTCGTGGTGAGCGTAGCCCAGAGGTCTAAGGCGCCAGGTTGTGGCCCTGGAGAACGAGGGTTCAAATCCCTCCG
>CAZOQG010000065.1:0-9458 GCA_964582065.1 uncultured Dehalococcoidales bacterium | reverse complement strand
CGGTTGGCGATACTGTTGAAGCTGAAGTCAATATAGACCGTCGCCTTGATATCGCGCGCAATCATACCGCAACACATCTGCTCCAGGCAGCCTTGCGCCAGGTGCTCGGCAGCCATGTTCAGCAGAGAGGCTCTTTGGTAGCTTCTGATCGGCTTCGTTTTGATTTCTCTCACTTAACGGTCATCAGCAAGCAGCAGCTTAATGAGATTCAACATATCGTCAATGAAAGGATACGTGGGAATTTGCCAGTGATAAGCAAGGTTGTTCCATATAAGCAAGCTATCGATGAAGGCGCTGTTGCTCTTTTCGGCGAGAAATATGGAGAAACGGTTCGGGTGATGGAAGTAGGCGAACCTCCGATAAGTGCTGAGCTATGCGGTGGCACTCATGTCAAATCAACCGGTGAAATCGGTTTCGTTTTTGTGATCAGTGAAAGCAGTATTGGCACCGGTCTGCGCCGAATCGAAGCGGTTACCGGGAGAGAAGCTGAAATGTTCTTTCAAGAACGCCTTGGCACATTGGAGGCTGTAGCTGAAGAGCTGCGAAGCTCAACCTCTGAAGTTCCCGAGAAGGTAAGGGCTCTCGTCGCTGAGTTAGCTGCTGAGCGTAAACGCTCCGTTTCTTTGGAACGAGAGCTGTCCCGGAATACAGTTGAAGCTTTGCTCGGGAAAACGGAGCAAGTGAGTGGAATAACAGTCCTGGTTGCTAGAGTACCGTCCTCTTCAATGCCTGCTTTGAGAGAGATGGGCGATTTATTACGGGACCGGCTGAAGAGCGCCGTGATAGTTCTGGGAACAGTTTATGACGGCAAACCTGGATTTGTCGCTATGGTGACTCCAGACTTATTGGATAGAGGGCTAAATGCTGGTGAAATAGTAAAACAGGTGGCAGGAGTCACCGGTGGTGGTGGTGGGGGTAAAGCAACAATGGCTCAAGCCGGCGGTAGGGACGAAAACAAACTCGATGAGGCCCTTGGGGTAGTAAAAGGGTTGGTTCAGAAAGTTGGCTGAGGCTTCAAAATGCGTTGCTTGGGGTTGGACATTGGAGACAAAAGAATAGGAGTTGCCATCAGCGACCCTGAACAGATTCTGGCCAGTCCACTATCCACTATCATCAGAGATGATGATAAGGAAGCCATAGACGCTATTATTGAACTTGTTGGCAAACACGAGGTGCAGCGAATAGTGGTCGGTTTGCCTTATTCTTTGGATGGCAGTGTTGGCAGGCAGGCCAGCAAGGTGATAGCTTTTGTTGAACAGCTTTCTAAATGCACCGAAGCCCACATTGAGACTCGGGACGAGCGGTTCTCCACTATAGCTGCTGAGCGTTTACTGGCAGAGGCTGGAACCAAGAGAGATACAATAAGATTGCGGCGCGATGCCGCGGCCGCAGCCTTTATCCTACAGGGATACCTGGATAGCCTCAAAGTCTCTGACTAATGACACAGTATATTGGCATCATCGGTTACCCACTCAAGCACTCGTTGTCTCCTGATTTCCAGCAAGCTGCCTTAGACTATTGCCAACTTGATATTCATTACCAGGTCTGGGAAACAGAAGTCGAGAACCTGCCATCCGCCATAAATCGACTAAGGCAGCCTGAAAACCTGGGGGCAAATGTAACCGTCCCTTATAAAGAGGCAGTTCTACCTTTCATAGATGAGGCTGACGACCTGGCCAGCCTAATTGGTGCTGTGAATACAATAGTTAATCGAGATGGCAAGCTCATAGGTTTCAATACCGATGCTCAGGGCTTTCTTAAGGCCCTACATGAGAACGCCAAGTTTCGACCACAGAATAAGCGCGTGGTAATTCTCGGCGCTGGTGGAGCTGCTCGTGCCGTAAGTTTTGCTCTTCTCCGGGAAAAAATAAGCTCGTTGGCTATTGCCAACCGCAGCCTGGCGCGAGCTGAAGCCCTCGTGGACTCTTTGAGGGAGTATGCTATCGGCAAAGAGATACGGACAGAGTTGACTGTATGGTCATCGCAGGACTCAAGACTCCCAGAGACAGTTCAACATTGCCAGTTAATAGTCAACTGTACCACTCTGGGAACGAGGTCTTCTTCTCAAGAAGGACAATCGCCCCTGGCGGCAGAATGGATTCCTAAGGGTGCTCTGGTTTACGACTTGGTGTATAATCCTTCACAAACACCCTTGTTAACAATGGCCAGGGAAGCGGGTGCTAACGTCCTCGGTGGCTTCCCTATGCTGGTTTATCAAGGGGCTGCTTCCTTCAAGATGTGGACGGGTAGGGAAGCACCACTTGACATAATGCACACAGCAGCCAAGCAAGCCTTACTGAAAATAGGAGGTCAAAGATGAGGAAGAAAAACGCAGTAGTCATTATTGGTATGGCCGTTTTATTGATCCTGCCTGTGATGTCGATTGGCTGTGGCGTTGCCGTCGATGAAAACAAAGTGGCGGTAATTGCTCTCAGTGGGCCCGTACAAGCGGAGAGAACGGCGCTATTCTTCGGTGGCAGTGTTATCTCTCCCCAGCTAGTTCGAAACCAGCTGGAACGAGCAAGAGAAGACTACGCAGTAAAGGCAGTTGTTCTTCAAATAGAGAGCCCGGGAGGGAGTGTGGCTGCTTGCCAGGAGATTCTCAATGAGATTGAGCGGCTGGAAAAACCAATGGTAGTGAGTTTGGGAACGCTGGCTGCCTCCGGCGGCTACTTCATCTCAGCAAAAGCTGACAAAATCGTGGCTCAGCCTGGCACGTTGACCGGCAGTATCGGGGTTATCTCTCAAGTGCCTAATCTCAAGGGACTATTTGAGAAGCTTGGAATAGAGATGGAAGTCTTCACAGCGGGAAAGTACAAGGACATGTATGCTGGGGTCCGAGAATTGACCCCAGAAGAGCGGGAGCTTTTGCAGGAGATGACCGACCAGCTCTACGATCAATTTGTTCAAGTAGTGGTCGATGGCAGAGGTCTGAGCGAGACGAAAGTCAGAGACTTAGCTACAGGGCAGCTTTATACGGGGAAACAGGCTAAGGAACTGGGCTTGGTTGACGAACTGGGCGGGCTTAATACCGCTATAGACCTGGCCGCCAGTCTGGCTGGCATCAAGGAACCAAAGGTGGAGTATTACAAGCGCGAAGTTCCCTCCTTGCTGAGTTCTCTGCTGGAGATGGACTGGCAAAAGCTTCAAAGTCTTATTCAGATGCAGTCGCTGGGTGCTGAAGGTATTATCCTTCTAGAAACTCTAAGCAATCCTTACCCACTACCGGAATATCGATAGACAAAGTGTGAAGGAACAATAACTGTGGGACAATTCTGTTTCGTTACCGCTGGCGAATCCCACGGCAAAGGCTTGGTGGCAGTTGTTGAAGGGATGGTAGCCGGCCTGCCCGTGAGTGAAGAGGACATAGCTCGAGACCTTAAACGGCGGCAAGCTGGTTATGGACGTAGCTCTCGCATGGATATAGAACAGGATACAGCCGAACTCATCTCGGGAATACGCCACGGAATCACCATGGGCAGCCCGATAAGCCTTCTAATTTGGAATCGCGTTTGGGAGGATTGGCAAGAGACCATGAGCATCGCCCCCGTTGACAAGGACGTAGAGCCAGTGACTTCTCCTCGGCCGGGACATGCTGACTTAGCTGGAGTAATCAAGTATGGCACCGGGGACATTCGTCCAATTCTGGAGCGGGCCAGTGCTCGGGAAACGGCGGCCAGAGTTGCTGTGGGAGCCATTGCCCGAAGATTCCTCGAGGAGTTTGGCATAGCTGTTCATAGCCACACAGTAAGTATCGGCAACTGTTGTGTGAAACAGGACAAGCCTGTAGGTTGGCGGCAAGTAGAGAACTCCCCTGTCCGCTGTGCCGATGCTGAAGCGGAGAAGGCAATGATGGCGGCTATCGATGAAGCCAAGGCAGAAGGAGACACTTTAGGTGGTGCCTTCGAATTAATCGCTACCGGTGTCCCTGTTGGATTGGGTAGTCATGTTCAGTGGAATCGGCGGCTTAATGGTCAAATCGCCCAGGCAATAATGAGTATCAACGCTGTAAAAGGCGTTGAAATCGGCGCAGGCTTTTCTCTGGGCAACATGAAAGGCTCTCAAGCTCAAGACATAATCGAGCCCAGTTCGGAGGGAACGCCTTTCCCCTGGCGCCGAGCTACTAATCAGGCCGGCGGCATTGAAGGGGGAATAAGCAACGGACAGCCCGTTGTAGTTCGTGCAGCGGTCAAACCAATTGCTACTCTTGGCAAGCCATTGCCGTCTGTAGACCTGCACACTGGTAAGACGACCGAAGCTCATTATGAGAGGAGTGATATCTGCATTGTCCCTGCGGCTGGCGTAATTGGGGAAGCAATGCTGGCTATCGTTTTGACAAATGCCATGCTGGAGAAGTTCGGCGGCGACCACCTGAAAGAGACCTTGGCTAACTATCACAACTACATTGGCTCTGTTTCTTCCTGAAACCATCATGTGCCCTCACAAGGCCAACAGTAATATCGCCCTCATAGGTTTCTCAGCTACCGGCAAGTCGATTGTGGCCAGGAAGGTAGCTCAACTTCTGAACTGTGATTTTGTAGACACCGATGATGAAATAGTCAAGCTTGCTGGGAAAGCTATTCGTGACATCTTTCAGCAAGATGGAGAGGACAAATTCAGGCAGCTAGAGCGGGAAGCACTGAGACAGGCTTGCTACAGAGAAAAGGTAGTTATTGCCACCGGGGGTGGAGCTATCATTGACCCCGGAAACCGGGAGTTGCTTGTTGAAACCAGCGTGGTTGTTTGTCTGGAAGCCAGGGCGGAGACAATTCACCATCGTCTGCTCCGAGATGCCTTCTACTCTTCCAACCCTGTAGTTCGTCCGCTTCTAGATGGAGATAATCCCCTGGAGCGTATCAGGCAGCTCAAGATCTCCCGGCAGCCTTACTATGCTATTGCCGATTGGACAGTTCACACTGACAACTTGACACTTGAAGAAGTGAGCCAGGAGGTAATAAAAGGCTGGCGATATGTAAACCGCGGCCGCGAAGTAGAAAAGCAGGCTATGGAATCCGGCCTGGCTTGCAAAGTAGAGACTGCAACCGGGCGTTACCCTGTATATGTCGGCTGGGGCATACTAGACAAGCTCGGAGAAAAAATGAGGCAAGCCGGCTTGTCGGGCACAATCAATATCATCAGCGACGAAATCGTTTTCCCCATTTACGGGACTCGAGTTAAGAAAGCACTGGAAAATGATGGCTTTGTAGTCAGCTGCTGTTTGGTGCCACCCGGCGAAGCCACAAAGAACATTGACCAAGCAGTCAAGATTTACGACTTCCTCATCGAGCATCATGCAGAAAGAAAGGACATAATAGTTGCCTTGGGTGGTGGAATGATTGGCGATTTAGCCGGATTTGCTGCTGCCACGTTCTTGAGAGGTCTGCCCTGGCTGCAAGTACCTACCAGCCTGGTAGCTATGGCCGACGCCAGTATCGGGGGCAAGGTAGCTATTGACCATCCCCGGGGCAAGAATCTGATTGGTGCTTTCTATCAGCCGCGCCTCGTTTTGGCTGACGTCCAGACTCTGACTACTTTGCCTCAGCGTGAATTGACTTCAGGCTGGTCCGAGATTATCAAACATAGCTTAATCCTTGATATAGGGTTCTTTCAACTGCTCGAAGCTAACGCCGAAGACTTGATTAGATTGACGCCTGACATTACTTCCAAAGTCATTGCCCACAGCGCTACAATCAAAGCTCAGGTCGTCGCTGAAGACGAGAGGGAAACCGGGAAACGCATTATCCTGAACTACGGACATACCATAGCTCATGGGCTTGAAGCAGCTAGCAAATACGAACGTTTTCTCCACGGTGAGGCGGTAGCTATCGGTATGATGGCAGCAGCCAAGCTCAGCCACCAGCTGGGACTTTTGTCGCAAAACGCAGTGGAACGCCAGAAAGCACTCTTGGAGAAATTCCACTTGCCTACCGATTGCTCTGGAGTAAATCTGGCTGACGTCCTTACCGCTATGGAGTTGGACAAAAAGGTACGAGGTAAAGCGATCCAGTGGGTCTTGCTCGAAGATATTGGCAAGGTAGCAATACGCAGTGATGTTCCGCAAAGCGAACTCTCGAACGTTCTCAAACAGGTGGTAAAACCTTGAGAATTGCTCTGGCCAATCGAGAAACGTTTCTTGACTACATTAATGTCCTGAAACCTCGAGAAACCCTCTTGCTTACCTTTATTGGAGCCTGTTCGGCAATCATTGCTGCCCCCGGATACTTCCCAACCGAGGTTTTTGTTGTCACTCTGATTGCCATTGGCTTGGGCAGTGCTGGTTCTAACGGACTTACCAATTATCTCGACCGGGAAGTTGACGCCAGGATGATGAGAACAAGCAATCGGGCTTTGGCCTCAAAACGCATCGACCCTCCCCAAAAAGCTCTGCCGGTTATTTTTGGACTTATAGCTGGTGGGCTGGCATTGGCCTGGATATTACATCCACTTTGCTTTCTGTTCGGGCTCATAGGTGTTATAGCCTCAGCAATATGGCGCAAGACAATCTCGTGCACTTTTCTTGGCATAATTGCTGGCTGTAGTCCAGTGCTTATCGGCTGGTTCGCCATGAAACAGGAGTTCGATATCCAACTACTACTTCTTTGTTGCCTGGTTGCCATCTGGACCCCCATCCATGTCTGGAGCGTAATGGTTGCCAACCGGGAAGATTATTTGGGTGCTGGTTTGAACTATTTCCCGCTAAGCTTAAAGGTTAGGAATGTGATAAGAATACTCCTCTGCCTATCCCTCCTTCTCTACCTGGTTGCCATTCTCATTTACCTAACCAGTGGTTTCCACTTGCTGTATTTGATAGTGGCAAACATCCTCGGCATCCTGATGATTTACGCCAATGCCCGCTTGCTATTCTCGAAGACATCGACAGCCGCCTGGCGAGTCTACAAACTATCTGCCTTTCCCTATTTAGGCATTGTTTTTCTAATTATGTGTTTGGATATTTGGTTCGTATAGGAGGGATACTGGTTCTATGGATATACTAGAAGCTGCTTTCCACCCCAAGGCTATCGCGATAGCCGGAGCCTCAGAAAACCCCTTTTCTTTTGGCTACCATTATGTACGTCATCTTCTTGACTATGGTTACCCTGGCCATATTTATCCGGTGAATCCCAATAAGCAAGTTGTCCATGGTGTAAAAGCCTATCCCAATCTGAGCAGCATACCGGAGCCGGTGGACTATGTAATCTGCTGCCTACCAGCCTCCAAGGTTCTCGGTCTACTTGCTCAATGCGCAGCCCAGGGTGTAAAGGTTGTTCACCTTGTTACAGCTCGCCTGAGTGAGACTGGTCGGCAAGAAGGCAAAGACCTTGAGTTCAGGATTCTCCAGGAAGCCAGAAGGCTCAACATCCGCCTCATTGGCCCCAACTGCATGGGGATTTATTACCCAGGCGGTGGGATTGCACTTGGTTATGCTATGCCCAGGGAGGATGGCACGGTTGGTGCCGTGTTTCAAAGTGGTGGAGCAGCTGATATACTCATCCACTCCGGAGAATTGCAAGGTCTTCGCTTCAGCAAGGTTATTAGCTACGGAAATGCCATTGATTTGGACGAAAGCGATTTCTTACACTACCTTACCTATGATGATGAGACCAAGATAATCGGTGCCTATATTGAAGGCGTTAAAGATGGCAGAAAGCTTCTCAATGCTTTGGCCGATGCAGCGCGTATTAAACCTGTGGTCGCTATTAAGGGTGGGCGTGGAATAGCCGGAACCAAAGCTGCTGCTTCACATACCGCTGCCATTGCTGGCTCTGATATTATGTGGGAGACAGCTTTCAAGAAAGCAAGAGTAATCCAGGCGCGAGACATGAGCGAACTCATTGATTTTCTTGTCGCCTTTTCTTTCCTGCCCCCGATCAGGGGAAACAGAGTTGGACTAATTGGTGCCGGCGGAGGCATGGCAGTAATGTCGGCTGATGTCTGCGAACAGGCTGGTCTCGTAGTACCTCCACTGCCACCGGAGATTAGGCAGGAGCTTAGAACAAAGGCACCTGAAATATGGGATTGGCTGGACAATCCGATGGACGTCTCCATAATGGACGGAATGATGGATTTCCAGGAGGCACTTGGAGAGGTGCCAAGAATGTTAGCTACAAGCCCCCATTTTGATTTCATTATTGCTGAAATCGCTCAGGGTAACCCTATGCCGGAGGAAATCTGGATCAGTATTGTCAGGAACCAAGTTGAAGGCATTATTAACCTGGCCGCCGAACAGTTAAAACCGGTAGTCTCCGTGGTCAGCGATGGGAAAGTCACCTCTGACCAAATCCAGGACTGGCACTGGGAAGTTCTTGCTGAAGTGAGGGCACGGCTTGTTGCGGCCCATATTCCTACTTACTCAACAGTAGGCGAAGCCGCAAAGGCGATGCGCCAGTTCACAGACTATTGGCAAATCAGGGCAGAAGCGTAGCCTTCAGACTTTTGTCGCCGCCCCTCAGAGCTTTGCATATTGCTACACTAAGGAGTGGGAAAACGACCGAACATTTCAGCGTAGTTAAAGCTTGTCAAGAAACACAAGCTCGTCTTGGAGAGCTTGTCACAGCCCACGGAATAGTGCCAACACCGGCCTTTCTCCCAGTAGGTAGCCAGGGCGCAGTCAAAGCTCTAGCTCCGGAAGAGCTCAAAGATATCGGGGTAACCATAGTTCTGGGCAACGCCTATCACCTCTACCTGAGACCGGGCGTAGATACTATTGAGCAACTGGGAGGCTTGCATCGGTTCATGGCCTGGGATGGGCCTACACTGACCGATAGCGGTGGCTATCAGATTTTCAGCTTGGCACGGCTGTGTCAGGTCACCGACGATGGCGTTGTTTTCCGTTCTCATATCGATGGCAGTGAGCACCGCCTTACTCCTGAATCTGTGGTTGAACTTCAAGAAAGACTCGGCGCTGATATTATAATGACCCTGGATGAGTGCCCTGCCTACAATGAGGGTGTGCCAAAGGTGCGTGAAGCTGTGGAGAGGACTTATCGATGGGCAGAAAGATGTCACAAACACCATCGACGCCCTGACCAGCTTCTTTTCGGAATTGTCCAGGGTGGTATTTCCCCTGAGTTACGGCAGCAGTCAGCAGCGGCCATTACGTCCCTGGATTTTCCCGGTTACGCCATCGGAGGGTTGAGCCTGGGCGAACCCAAGGAGCTAACCTGGTCAATGGTGGGTGAAACAATACCCTTTCTGCCTCAAGACAAGCCTCGCTATCTTATGGGAGTAGGTTCACCTGAGGACATTGTTGAAGGCGTGAGCAGGGGGGTAGACCTCTTTGACAGTGCCTTGCCCACCAGGGTAGCTCGCAATGGCGCTCTCTTCACCATGCAGGGCAGGCAAAACATACGGAAAGCTGGCTACAAGACAAAGGAAGGGCCTGTTGATACTGACTGCGACTGCTATACCTGCCGCACTTTCTCTGCCGCTTACCTTCACCATCTGTTCAAATGTGAGGA
>CAZOQG010000064.1:0-9506 GCA_964582065.1 uncultured Dehalococcoidales bacterium | reverse complement strand
AAGCCGAATGGAGAGTTTACTATAAGGAGAACCGGCAAAGAAAAGTTATTGATGAGATTCCTGCGTTGCCCAAGGTTGCTCCGGTCAGATAAAAGGCTTACATCTTAGCCTCTATCTAGATGAGCCTGAGATGATAACGAGGGCAGTCGTATCGACTTTGGATTATGCCTTAAGCACGGCTCGAGCCGTCAGGAAACGAATCAGCCTATCCCGCGCTACTATACCGATTAACTTGCCGTCTTCCACTACTGGTATTTGGTCTATGTCGTACTCATCCATTTGCTCGAGCAGGTCTACCGCTGGTTGATCAACATGAGCCGTCTTGAGCTCACCGGCGGGTGTCATTATTTCGCTTATTTTGGTGGAGTCCCAGACCTTTCGTGGTATTTGTATATCACCAAGAGTCACAATCCCCAGGAGTTTACCATCCTCAACCACCACAAAGCAGTGCTGCCCCGAATTTATGATGTAATCCCGCACCAAGGCGAAAGTCAGTTGCTGTTTGATAGGAGTATAATCCTCGGTCATCATGTAGCCAGCCGTAACACCACGAAGGGCGTCACGCACCAGCGCCTGACGACGGCTGGCTGCTGCTGCATCTTCCAAAAACCAGCCGAAAAGAGCCAGCGCTGGCCCGATAAACCACTCACCAGCAGTGATAATTGCCAGAATGCCTACAAGAATGAGCAGGAAACCGATACCCCGGCCAGTCAAGGTGGCAATGCGCGTTGCCCGACTGTAATCGCCACTTATCATCAACATAATTGCTCGCAAAGCCCTGCCTCCATCCAGAGGAAAACCGGGAATGAGGTGAAACAGAACCATCATAATGTTGAAAAAGAACAGCCATTGCATGAGCTCGGCAATCATGAAGGGCTCAGCACCTGCTAGCACAGAATGAACTGCGTAAAATATCCCGGCTATTATGAGGCTGGATAATGGCCCAGCCGCAGCGACCAGTAGCTCGGGAACAGGACGAGTGTCCTCTTCAGTTATTCGGGGCACTCCGCCGAAGACATACAGCGTGATGCTCTTCACCGAAATACCTCTATTGATAGCTATGAAACTGGGAGCCAATTCACGGGCACTCATAGAAGCGAGAAAGAGCAAGCTGGCAGCTACCCCAAGTATCATGTTTTGCCACACTGGGTAGATTCCATGGAAGGTGAACGCCAGACCTAAGGTTATCAACACGAAGGCAACAAGCCAGGTATAATGTAGCCGCACCGGAATCCCAAAAGCTTTGCCCAGACCTACGGTACGAGTCATATTCTCTCCGTCAAGCGCGTTTCTAGTATAGTATAAGCTGTGCGGCCCATCGGGGCAAGGCAGATAGGCTGTGCTACAAAGGGGATGAGAACACCATAGGACACCAGTGGCTGGGTAATGCAAGGAATTCAGAAGGACGTGGAGTCACTCACCGTGGCACTTTGCACCCCGCTTAGTACGTGTTGACAGGTACCCACCCGCTGTGTTAGTCTGCTATTTAAGATAACAAGGAGAAGCGTCCTCTTCTTGGAGGAGTGAAGTAGATGAGTAACTGGGCAGACGAGGCACTGGCGTGGAGCTTTAACGTTCCCAACGGCGTGACCATATTGCGTGCCATTCTGACTGTACCCATCGCGTGGCTGGTATACCAGGGAGGAGCAGTAGAAGTCGTTTTGGCCGGCATTCTGTTGATGATTGCTTGGGGTACTGATGGACTGGATGGCTTTCTGGCGCGCAGACTGGGACAATCAAGCCTGGCTGGGGCGCTGCTAGATTTGGTCGCCGACCGGCTGATCATGACCCCTGCCGTGATTCTGTCAATAATCGGCGGATACTGGGCGCGCACGGCCGGCATGATGCCCTTCAACCCTTATCCTTATGCAGCGGTTGTTCTCGCCGCAGACCTCACAGTACTGGTGGGTGTTGTGACTTTTCTGTGGAAACGGCGCACTCGTGCCATGCAGTTTCCCGCTCCCACTCAGATAGCTAGGATTAGCTACTCGGTTCAGATGCCGACTCTCGTGGTGGGCGTTCTTGGTATCGGTCCAGACTGGCTACTTGCTGGCCTGATGTACCTGACGATTATCTTTACCGTGGCCGCTTTCTACTCCTATATGGGGAAAGCCAGCTACGTTTTTACCGACTGACCCTTTTGGTGTTCAAGAACCCGAGTGAAATCGGTCCACGACTCTCACTAGTTTGGCTCTGGGGAGCAAGAGAGCAATGTTTCCCTTTCTATTTGTCATTTTGATTTCTGGCCTTTGATTTTTGATTTTTGTTCACCCTCACCTGGCCTCTCCCGTTGAGGGAGAGGGAAAGAAGCGGACAGATCCTTCGCTTGGCTCAGGACGGGCTCTGAAGGTGGGGCCCTACATTGCTGGTGAATAACAGCGTGTAACGCGAGGCTTTAGCCTCGCCCGAACCCCCAGGCGACCTTAAAAGGTCGCACTACACTGGTGACCCGCCGAGTGGGCGGGTGAGTTCCACGAAAGTATCTGTCTCCTAAGGCCTTGGCTTCCTAATGAAAGCCCAAAGATACATGAATGGCAAGGTCAAGATGAAGGCAACCCACAGGAGATAAAACACGACCCAATCAATACTCTTCACTGCATTATTACGATAATGCTTGCCCATAAGGTTTGTCAACTATCCTAGGGGGTTTTTTGAATTGTTCAACCAGGGCAAGGTCTCAGGTTCTCTCCCTGCATTTCGGTGGATTGTTTAGCCTTAAACCTGATTCTCTGCTAAAATTAGGCGTTTGGGGTCAATACCATGGGGGCGAAGTTCAAGCCCATTAGGCACATTAGCAGCGACCAAGAATCAAGAAATCAACAAAGCTAGGGAGGAACTAGAGATGTCAACGGGTGAGAAAACAGGACTAGCGTACCTCGATTTTGAAATTGAGAGATGTGTTCGAAGGATAAAGAAGATCACTGAGAGCCCCGATCCGACCAAGCCGCAGTCCAACATAATGCTCTATGAACTGGAACGTGACCTCAGGATGGAGCAGAGGCAGGCTGTTGAAGAAGGGAAACCTATAGGCTTGGCTAGCATAGGCGGACTCACCAGGGCTCTTGGGATGGTGCCGTGGGATGCAATAATGGCTGCCGATAGAACATTTGGCGAAGCGGCTACGAGGTACTTCGAGATTATTCGAAAGGAGGGCATGCCTGAGCATACCTGCGACCGCTGCTCCATTCTTATCCCAATGCTATTGAACGGGGACTTCCCAAGGCCCAGCTTCGTAGGCACATCAAACTTTGAATGTATACCTATTTTTCTGGCTCACGTCATTGTGGCTCAGCTCCTTAGTATCCCCACATTTAATGTCGACCGCAGCTTCAAGCACTACTCGCAAAAAGGGGAAGAGGACGAAGAGCTACTGAAGTACGGGACGGACCAGCTTCGGGAACTTGTTGACTATGTGGAGGCTAACGTGCCCGGCTGCAAATATGATGAGGACAAGCTGGTAGAGTTGCAGTATTATGACCGGCAGTTCTTGCAGGAGTTTCAGCGGCTTTGGAAGCTGAAGGCAGCAATTCCATGCCCTCTGAGCGGCAGGGAAAGCTTCAGGGAGGTTCGTCTGGCCAGCATGTATGCGGATCCCAAGAAGGCGGTGGAGTATATGCACAAATATGTTGACGAGGTTGGCGAGCGGGTTGAGAAGGGCCTCGGTGCGGCTCAACCGGAGGAAAGATTGCGTTTCCTGTGGTCCGTAGCCGGTCCCTTTTACGCCGACCCTTTCAGCTGGCTGGAAAAGAAGGGCGTTTCCATTCCTGCCTCCGAGATGACCATCTACAACGGTTGGTTTTCAGGGAGAGAACCTATTTGGGGTGACCCGTGGAAGGGCAGAAAGCTGACTCCTCTGGAGGAGGAGGTCAGGCAAGCAGACTTTGTATGGGGCCGCCTGGGTGACAAGTGGGTGCAAACACATCTCAATTCGTGCCGAGACCTGCATATAGACGGGATAGTATACTTTCAGCAGTGGGGCTGCCCTGTTACCAACAACCTTGGCAAGGTCGTCGCCGATGTTGCGGAGAAGGAGTTGGGGATCCCCACTGTTTTCATCGAGGGAAGGATGCTGGAAAGCAGCATCTACAATGATGAGGACTTTCATTCAAGGCTGGAAGACTTCATAGAGGTATGTCTGGCGACGAAAGAAAGCCGTGCCTGGGATCGGTAGGGTGGACTAGCATGATTACGAAGGAAGGCAGAAAAGAATTGGAAAAGACACAAGCTATGGAAAATAGATTGAAGGCACTGGTCGATGGTAATAAGCCCGAAAATAGAACCAAATGGGCCATGGAATGGAAGAAGCAGGGCAAGAAGGTGATGGGATTACTCTGTTCCAATGTGCCTGAGGAGATCATCTCTGCGGCTGGGGTACTGCCCTGGCGCATTACCGGAACCTGGCGGGAAGCGGCTCCCCTGGCTGCAGTTTACCGCCCTGAAATGACCTGCCGTTATTGCTCCCATGTCCTCGAGTCAGTGTTGACTGGAGAGCTGGACTTTCTTGATGGTTTGGCTACTACCCAATTGGATGACGATTTCAAGCGTCTTTGGGATGTGCTGCACTACCTCAACAGGCCACCCTTTACTTATATCATGTATTTTCCTCATTCAAGTACAAAGACTACCTTTGGGATGTGGGTCAAGTCTGTTTCGGAGTTTAAGGAAGCCATTGAGGAGTGGGCTGGCGTGGAGATTACTGAGGAAGAGTTACGTCATCAGATTGAAGTATATAACACCATGCGAACTCTGCTTGTGAAAGTCTATGAACTGAGAAAGAAAGAGAGCCCGGCCGTTACAGGTGCTGAGAGTCTGGGAATAACTACCGCAGCCAGGATTATGCCCAGAGATGAATTCAACAAGGAACTCGGGGCGTTGCTCCCTTACCTTGAGAAACGCAAGGCATCTTTCAAGCAGACTCGACCTAGAATACTCATGATAAGCGAGTATCTTGATCACCCGGGCTACGTTGAGCTTGTGGAGAATGCGGGCTCCGCTGTAGTTACAGATGACTTTGACACTGGTTTCAGGTATTTTGCTGATAGGGTTGATACCTCGCAGGATAACCTGTGGGAGGCTCTGGCAAGCCGCTATATCAACCGCCCTGGCAGTGCCCGTATGGTCGATTGGAACAAGCAGGCCAAACAACTATTGAAAATGATTGAAGAATTCGATGTCGCTGGGGTTATCGAGCTGAAGCAGCTATATTCTCTGCCTCTAGCCTACAGGTTTTTTGTGATGAAAGCGAGGTTCACCGAGGCTGGTGTTCGTTACATTAGCCTTGACCGGGAGTATCACCTGGCTCATTTAGGTATGCTACGAACCAGAATAGAAGCATTCTTGGAAATGATTGAGTGACGAAGTTAGGAAGCCATGATTACAGCCGGGATCGATGTCGGTGCCGAAAACACCAAGATCATAATACTGAGCGATAGCGGAATTCTATCTGATACCGTTGTTTACCTGGGCAGAGGAGATGCACAATCGAATGCACTCAGAGGGTTGGGTAAAGCAACACAAGTGGCAGATATTGTACGCAGTGACATAGAATACGTGGTTGCTACTGGGATTGGGAGTAAGTATATCTCTTTTGCGGATGAACAAGCCACAGAATCCTCCTGTTGCGCCCGTGGGGTCACCTGGCTATTGCCATCGACTGGCACTGTGATAGATATGGGCGCCGATAAGTGTTTAGTGGTGAAGTGTAAACATGGCAGACCTTTGAACACTGTCCGTAATGACAGGTGTGCTGCAGGGACCGGTAGATTTCTGGAAATAGCAGCCAAACCACTGGGCTTAGACGTGGGGGAGATGGGACAGTTGGCCCTCAAGTCCCGCGAGGATGTGGATATCGAAAGCACCTGCGCTGTCTTCGCTGAGTCCGAGATTATCTCCATGATTCACTCCAAACACCGGCCTGAAGATATTTCATGGGCGGTTTTCAAGGGGTTGGCCCGTCGCGTCTACACTATGATCTTGAAGGTCGGCTTTGAAAGAGATTTGGCCATGGTTGGGGGCCTCACTAAGAATGTTGGCATGGTCAAGGCCATAGAAGAACAGGCAGGGTGTCATATATTGATCCCCGAGGAGCCCATCGTGGTGGGAGCTCTTGGGGCAGCCCTCATTGCTGCGGAGAAGAACAAGGCCTCGTTCGAGACTCCCATAGGGTCGTCTGGCAAGTTAGATGATTCAGGAGCGTCGCAACAATGATTGTCACTGGAGTAGACGTAGGCTCCTTAAGTGCAAAGGCCCTGATTATGGAAGACGGGACGATAAGAGGGTGGAGCATTATCTTTACCGGCACAGATTCTGTGGAATCGGCAAACAAGGCCATGGGTCTGGCATTGGAGGAGTCCAATGTTTCGCCGAGCGACGTGCAGTATACTGTCGCCACGGGTTATGGTCGTGTCAATGTCCCTTTTGCCCAGGCTACTGTAAGCGAGATCTCTTGCCACTCCAAGGGTAGCCATTGGCTCTTCCCGGAGGTGCGCACTATTCTGGACATGGGAGGACAAGATTGTAAGGCAATAAGATGCGATGAAAATGGAAGGGTAATTGATTTCGCTATGAACGACAAATGTGCTGCTGGTACCGGCCGATATTTGGAGAGGGTGGCAGCCACGTTGAGACTTGGGTTGGAGCAGATTGGCCCCCTGTCCCTCGAAAGGGTAGAGGGATCTTTATCTATTAGCAGCACTTGCGCCGTCTTTGCCCAGAATGACATTGTCAAGCTAATGCGTGAAGGTAAGCAGGTGAATGATATCCTGGCTGGTGCCACTGATGCTATCGTTGACCGAATTTCCGCTTTGCTAGAGCGGGTAGATGTTGAGGAAGACCTGTGCATCAGTGGTGGCGTAGCCAAGAATATTGGTGTGGTCAAGCGTTTGGAGGAGAAGCTGGGCTTGAAAGCACGAATAGCCCCTGAGCCCCAGGTTGTGGGTGCAATAGGGGCAGCTCTTTTCGCCAGAGATAGAGCTGCCAAAGCTACAGCAAGAACATGAGGGGCTGCTCCCGGAGAATGAGGGTTGTCTCCCAGTTTCGCACATTTAGAACAGCTCGGCAGCTTCCTTTGTTAAATCGGCACGGAAGTCAGGATGGGCGATGGCAATAAGCTCCCGGGCCCTTTCTTTCAGGGACTTCCCCCGAAGGTGGGCAATAGGCGTAGTACTGGTGGTGAGCATTATCGACTTTATTGGCAGCTTTATTGTAGGTTGGTCGATTGGCAGTGAAGTCCTCTAGTGAGACCGTAGAATTGCTATTGGCCTATAATTGGATTGTGTGGCTTCGCGCTCTCCCGGGCGTCGTCTATCTTGCCAAATTCAACAAGTAATAGTAATATGAAGCCAGCTTCGACGCGAGGGAGACTCTGATGAATTGGGCAGTCGGAATACTCGTAATGGTAGAGGCCGTGTTGGTAGTGGGTAGCATCTGTCTTGGTTTCGTCATGAGCAACTCCATGACATTTGCTGTTGGCTTTGTCATACTCACCATGGTTTGTGTCCTGGCTTGTTTCATACAGTTTTTTGGCGATAAAGCCGAGTCCCCTTAGCTTTGCCCCATTGCCCAGTCTGAATTCGATATCTTCCAGACATGATCTCGACCAATAGATTCTGTGCCGGATGTCTAGGTTTGTTTTGAACAGGTGTATAATTAGACCAGGTTCAGCGAAGCCAACGGATTGCAGCAGGAGGCAAAACGGTTATGCACCTTTTTAGTCTCCACGGATTCTCCTCTTACGGAAGATAGTAGACCACTTTGCTACGAGACAGCAGAGACTAATGAGAGGCCCCTCACTTTGTCTCTCAGCTTGTTGTAGAATCCTCCGCTCGCCCTTGTTTTGAAGGCGGTTGCTTAATACTCGGGATATGGACAACGGATTGCTGAGCCGTTGCTGTCAAGCTCTTGAATCGGCATCACCATACCATCAACCGAGGGCAGATTTGGGAGGCAGGATTCCATTTGAAGCTATCCTCCTATATAATTGGCCTCAACATATTTCGAAGGAAGGATGCAATAGGGCACACCGAGAAAGGCATCCATCCTTGAGATAAGAGAGGTGAGCAGGAGTTGACAAGAGTACTCATTCTGATATTGGTTGTGCTTATTGGCTGGATAATCTGGCAATTAGTCGCGGGCGGAGGGTGTTACTGACGTTTCTGTGAGTGTCGGATCCCCAGACCTGACCAGCATGACTGTCACGCTGAGCGCAGCGAAGGGTCTCCAGCCGGAAATGCGAAGGCTAAAATGTAAAATGCAAAGCATACAAGTCAAAATCCAAAAACGAGTTCAGGAGTTTGGCTCTGAGCAGCTAGGGAGCAATATTTCCATTTCTATTTGTCATTTTGACTTTCGGCCTTTAATCCTTGATTTTTCTTCACCCTCACCTAACTTCTCTCATCAAGGGAGAGGGAGTTCTTTGCGAGTGTCGGGTACCCAGACCTGACCTCACTGATACGTCGACAGCTTGAATTCTAACCTCCCACGACAAAAGTCCAAGCTCCGAATAAGGTCCGGGCATATTCTTCCAGCCTGAGCAATTCAACAACCCCCCGGGATTATTGTCAGGTCAGGGACTTGACAACCACGATTCGGATTCTGCCTCCCCTGGCGGGAGGAAGCTAGTCTCACCGCGGCCTTCTGTGCTCTCTATTATCCAAGCTCTAAATCCACAGAAGAAAAGGCGGTTTCGGATTTGTCCTCCGGGGAAGGGCGAGAAATGTAGGGATGGGTCTTCAGAGGCTCTCGGAAAAGCAACAGACTCAGCGTCACATAGATATAGCGGTTTTGCTAGGCATATATGCCCGGTGTAAGACAACAATTGGTAAGCATAAACTGAGGGGCGAAGCCAGGCGGTTCAGGTGTTTTTGGTGGTTCAAAACAGGTAGTACGGCGGAAGTCATAGTCGTTAGCGGCATGGTAAGCTGAAAGTGAAGGTCGAGAGAACGAAAAATTAGACTGAAAAGGAGGTAAGGAAAATGCAGTGGGAATTTGTAGCAGCACTAGTTCTGGCAATCCCAGTCATCCTCTTCCCGGTGGCCTTTGTGTGGTACATAAACATCGGTGGCATTGTTCACGCTGTCCGTGAGGCAAAGGCCGCTCGTGAGAAGAAGCTGGCGACAGCTGAAGTGAAAGCGAAGTAGAGGAAATCCAAAAAGACTTAAGGAAAGGAGGTAAAAGCCATGCAGTGGGAGTTCATAGTAGCGTTAGTCCTGGTAATACCACTCATTCTCTTACCGGCAGCGCTTATTTGGTACGTGAACGTTAGCGGTTTGTATCAGGTGCTGCGCGAGGCGCGCCAAAGGGCAAAGAGGAGGGCTGCTCGTGAAAAGAAGGCCGGGGCAGTAGCACAGGAAGCATAGCATAGTCAACCCGAAAGCACTTGAGGAAAGGAGGTATTGAGAACGAGTCTACCAGAACCGAGAACTAACAGGACTCAGTGAAAGGCTGGATATTCGGAAACAGAGGATATCCAGCCTTCTTGTTACACATTATGGGCCTACTAAACTGGA
>CAZOQG010000063.1:0-9819 GCA_964582065.1 uncultured Dehalococcoidales bacterium | reverse complement strand
CCAAAAGCTCTCAAAATAGCTTGCCTCGGTGTCCCATGAATGCTGGGGTCAGCCCATATGCCTGCTTTGGCACCGCCTATCGGGATATCGAGCATAGCAAATTTATGTGTCATCGCCCTGGCAAGCCACAATATTTCTTCTGTAGTTATGTCCGGTAGCATGCGGGTGCCACCTGCTGACCCGCCCAGCGACGTCGTGTCAACAACAACGACGGCTTTCATTCCGACAGCGGGGTCATAGACATGGACGATTTTCTCGGGGCCGAGTCCGTCAGCTATCTTCATCCACTCAGGCACATTTACCCTCCCCCCTGTTCACGTTTTCGCCTGGCACCATATCTTGTTCCCCGGTTCAGTGGTTCGACAGGACAGTAATGCAGCGATAATGGCTATTCTACTGACTTATGAGTTTCATGCCCTTGTTAAAAGCCGTCATGTTGGCCTCAACCTCTTTGGGGAAAACCTCTCGCAACACGGGCTCCACTGATTTCTTGTCCAGCGGCAGTACGCCGGAGCCGATGAGGGCGCCAACAAGAATTGTGTTGGCAAAGATAGGGCTTCCCATTTTCTGTGCTTCCTCGGTGGCGTTTATTGTCCATGTCTTGGCTGATAACTCCTTGACGGTTTCCATGAGCTTACCCATATCCGGGTATTCAGCTCCACCAGCGGTAACGTCGATGGAGTATATCGGTCTAGGGTTGACTATGGTGATGACATCTGTGTTGCCGAACTGTCCCAGCATTCGCAAGGTCTCCACTGGCTCCATACCGAGGATGATGTCAGCGTGGCCGTCGGGAATGAATGGGCTATACTGGGTTTCCTTTGAGATTCTCACGTGGCTCATAACAGACCCATTTCTTTGCGATGCCCCGTAGGTCTCCCCGATAGTCACTAAATAACCTTCTTTCACCAAAGCGTTACCAATTATCAAGGATATCATTACGTTACCCTGCCCGCCAACGCCCGTAATAATCAGGTTAAGCGGGTCTTTCACCGGTTCTTTCGTAGTCATGCTGCCTCCTTTATGATGGCGCCTTGTGGACATATGTCTGCACATACGCCGCATCCGGTGCAGATTACCTCGTCTATCTTGGACTTGCCAGTCGTTTTGTCCCATATCAGCCCAGGGCAAAGGAATATCCTGGTGCATAATCTGTCACAGCCGCAGGCCTCTCCTATACACTCATCTGCATCTACGTGTACCTTGTATGGGGTCTTCTCCTTCCTGCCTCTTACCAGCTCACATTCTCGTCGCATTACCGCCACCTTAGCACCACCACCCTCAGCCATCATTTCCAGCAGTGTTGCCGTGGTGCCAGTTAGGTCAAACGGGTCGCAAACCTCAACACGTGCTCCCAACGAGCGGCATAAGTCTTCCATACTTACCACTTTTGCTGACTCGCCCATAGCTGTCGTTCCAGTTCCAGGGTGAGGTTGGAAGCCAGTCATGGCAGTGGCACCGTTATCTAGGATGACTAGGATAAAGTCGGACTGATTATAAATGCCATTTATCAGCGCTGGGATAGTGGCATGGTAGAATGTGGAATCACCGACGACAGCGAGGACTGGTTGTTTGAAGCCAAATTGCCCCAACCTCCCCAGCCCGCTGGCCACTCCGGTGCCCGCTCCCATGCAGTGCAATGTCCTCAATTGGAAGAAACCGGCAGGCCCCAGCGCCATAGAGTAGCAGCCAATGTCGCCCGTCACAAAGCCACTCCACCCATCCAGTTTGAGCGCGTTCTTGATTGCCCAAAAGGTGGCGCGGTGAGGACAACCAGCACAGAAAGTCAGGCTTCGCTCAGGAACATAGCTCTTGGCGGAGTCTTCTGCCTTCTTGCCGTATTCAATGTCGCGAGGTTGGTACGTGAGTTCCATTATGCTAGCTATTGCTTTAATGACCAGGTCCGGGTTTAATTCTCCGTAGGCATTTACGTGTCCCGAGCGTTTGCCATAAAAGGCAGGACGTGCGCTCGCAGCTGGCAGGTTGGCGGCCATTTCCATAACGCTGCGCTCAATGAAAGGGTCGATGTGCTCTATAAACAGGATTTTCTGTGATTTGTTCAGGTGCTTCTCTACAAGTCTCTCTGGTAAAGGCCAAAGGGTACCCAATTTCAAGATACCCACTTTGTCCTCCAGTTTCAATGCCTTCACGGCGTCCTGAGAGTAGAGCCAACAGCTACCAGACGTTATAATCAGCAAGTCTGCCTTATCTGGCCCAACATACCGGTTGAAGGGCGATGATTCAAACTCTTCCAGCGCCCTGTCCAGCTTCAGATGCAGGAAAGCATGCCGCAGCGGACTGGGGATTGGCATGAATGTAGTCGGCATGACATTTCTTAAATCGTGTATTTGATCAAAATACGCCTTTTGTTCTTTCTTAGGCAGCTCGCCCAGCTTTACGTTGCCTCTGGCATGGGCAATACGAGTTACGCTCCGCAGCATACAAATGGTGCCTGTCTTCTCGGCAAGGTCAAAAAGCCATTTTGTCATATCCTTGGCTTCCTGAAAGTCCCCCGGCTCCACGAGCGGAATATCCAGCCATTTAGCTATGGGGCGCGTGTCTTGCTCATTGGTGCTGGATATGGCTGACGGGTCATCGCAGCTTACCAGGACTAATCCTCCCCTACCTATGCCAGTCATGACAAGATTTGCCAGGAAGTCGGAGACGACATTTATGCCATTCTGCTTCATACAGGCGATGGCTCGAATTCCGGCAAACGAAGCGCCAGCCGCCGCTTCCATGGCCACTTTCTCATTGACAGACCACTCGGCGTATATCCCCATTTTCTTGGCTATTGGCGCCAGACTACCAACAATCTCTGAAGACGGCGTCCCTGGATAGGCTGCAGCAAATCCTATCCCCGCCTCCAGGGCGCCGCGGGCAATAGCTTCATTGCCAATAAGGAGTTGATTTGTGCCAGTGGCATCTATATCAATACTCGCCATATTGCTTACCTCCTTAGGCTAGTACTCACTGCTAGGCCAATAGCTTGTTGGCCAACCTGTGTGATAAACCGACATAGAGCAGGTCGTTCTTATCGCCACTTCTTTTGACGATTTCGTTTAGTGCTCGTTTCTTCTTAAGCAGCGCTGCCTCTTTGAGGTGAGCGAGGTTCTGCGGAGGCAAGTTAGCAGTCTCAAGTTTCCCTTTTGCCTTGGCCATCTCAATAAGCCTAGCACCAGCCTCGGTACGGACAATGACAGTATTCCAACCTTCAATTCCTTCTACCGAGCCAACCGAGATATCGGCAAACTCTGCTGTCATATCCAGGCAGTAGGCACAGGTTGCCATAGTAAACCTCCTGACTTCATCCAGCGGGAACGAGATTATGCCCGATGGAGTATAGGCATCAAACTTGTTTGCCGGAGGCGGTGGAATATCGAATTTGGTCACCTGAGCCAAGTCAAGCTTCTCTCTCAGAAATTGATGAAATCCATCAGGAGACAGAGCCCAAGTACAGAACAGCCCAATCACCAACTTAATGTTGTCTATAGTAGGTCTATTCTGTGGTGGATCCTTTTTCATCTTGCTAATGGCTAGAACCTGACACGGCATGGCCACTATTCCCAAGCTGTGGTTGTTGTCTTTGGGAAGACGATTATAGGTCTCCAATGTAGAGCAGGCCATATAATTGGAGCCTGCACATTGAAGCACTTCCTCTGCGCTTTGGGCCACCAAAGCACTTGGAGTCTTGTCATCGGCCGTCTTTGTCAAGATCGCACTGTCAAGAAGTCCTTCCGCCAGTGCCAATGACAACAGCGCAGTTACCGTTCCGCCGTACTGCGCTCTCTCTTTGATGCGCGCATCGGTTGACCTTGCCATCAACACTTCCTTGGTGGTACCTACCTCATCCTCACTATACGGCACTCCAAAAACTCGCTGGCTAATCGCATCCATATCGGTGTGGGTCCGTGGACAGTATTCATAACATTGCCCTTCCGATTGGGTACAGTTATCCAGAAGCACTATTCTGCCTTTGTAGGATACTAGGTAAGGACAACCACCAGCACAGGCACCACATAAGGCACATAATCCTGCCTCCACAACCTCATTGAGTAGCTCCTTACAGTCCTTGACTTTGGTATCCACAGGTTCCCCCTTTCGGATTGTGTGCTTAGCTACCGTACATCACAGAATTGGCGCTGAATACCATATTGTACCACAGGAAAAGCACCACTTTTTTGTTTGCGCCCCTTCCGGCTTTTTCCTTAAGCAGGGGTGCAATACGACCTCTGGTCAAGGACATGGCCACTGGCGCAGCATCCATAACCCCCACCACTCTCACTGGTGCCATGACCGATGCTGGGGTTTGGGATTTGGGAGCCATTTGTGTAACAGGAGACCTGGAAAGCCTTCTGTATGGAGGACCACGCATATATAATAAACCTAGCGCGTGCTTAGTAGATTACGGCTAAATTCTTTGCAGTTGGCCATCATCAAAGGAGAAACAAGCCGGACATTTCTACGGGAGGCATTGCATACACAAGTGTGCAACTTACTCTTGTGCCAGTATCGACAATTACAGTACCAAATGGTCTCTCGGGTAGTCGCAGTATATCAAATAGGAAGCGGTCACGTTGAATCGGTTGCTCATGTGGCTGAAGGTGGCTTATGGAGGGTTGTTGGCTTTGAAAACGATGTGTTTTTGCCAGTCCGATGATGATTCGGGGAAGTCGGTGCGAAAATGAGCACCTCGGCTTTCTTTGCGAAGCAGGGCTGCCTCAGTCATCAGGCGGGCATTCAACATCATGTTGTTCAGTTCATAAGAAGGACGGTCTGTTGGCTGAGGCATGGAACTTTGCCAGGAGGCCAAAGTACCGGCGGCCCCAGCCAGACCTTCACCAGAGCGGACAATACCGACCTTGTCCCAAAGGAGGGACTGGAGATTTGGCAAGCTGAACCGTGAGCTAGTCTTGGAGACTTGGCGCTCGCTAAGACAGTAGTAATCAGCTTTCGTTGATCCTGAGATTGAAACTAGCTTGTCCATTTCCTGGGTTCTGTCGACGATTCGTTTGCTGAAAACAACTACCTCAAGCAACGAATTGGACGCCAAGCGATTGGCACCGTGAAGACCAGTGCAAGCAGTTTCGCCAGCTGCAAAGAGCCCAGCGATGCTGGTTTCACCCCAAATGTTGACTCTAACCCCACCCATGAAATAATGGGCAGCCGGGGCCACAGGGATAAGGCTTTTGGTGATGTCCAAACCGTGGTCAAGGCAGAAGCGATAAATATTGGGGAAGCGAGTGGTGATACGGCGAGCCGATGCATGAGTCACGTCCAAGAACACATGGTCGCTGCCGCTTTTTCTCATTTCGCCGACAATGCTTCTAGCCACTACATCTCTCGGTGCCAGTTCAGCTTCAGGGGCGTAATCGGGCATGAAGTGGTAGCCATCGATATTGCGCAAAATTCCACCTTCTCCTCTTACAGCTTCAGAGATGAGGAAGGGGGAAACGCCGGGGAGGCGAAGGGCGGTCGGGTGGAATTGAAAGAACTCCATATCGGTAATTTCGACCCCAGCTTGAAAAGCCAGGGCAATACCGTCGCCGGTGGACACATCAGTGTTTGTAGTATACTTGAACAGCCGCCCAGCACCTCCGGTGGCCAGTAGGATGAAACGACATTCGTAGTCTGCGCTCAAGCCAGTACGACAATCAAAAGCTCTTATCCCCCAGACTTTGCCGTCGGTTATCAGAATCCGGACAGCCAAACAGTATTCGAGGACTTCTATTGGTGATGAGCGTACCTGTCGACTCAGAGTAACCTCAATGTGCTCGCCGGTAGCATCGCCGCCAGCGTGGAGAATACGAGGCACGCTATGAGCAGCTTCCCTGGTCAGGGCAATTTCTCCATTCAGCGTATCAAAAGGGACGCCAAACTTGATAAGATCAGCGATACGATCCGGCGCCTCATCAACTAGAACACGCACTGCCTCAGGGTCGCACAAGCCATCACCAGCACTTATGGTGTCTTGGAAATGAAGCTCAGCGGAATCATTCTTGCCTATTGGAGCAGCAATTCCGCCCTGAGCATGTCTGGTGTTGCAATCTTCAATGCTACCCTTGGTCAGAATTAGGACACTGCCCACCTCTTTGGCGAGCAAGGCGGTATAAAGTCCGGCAATGCCGCTGCCAACTATGATGTAATCGTAGTATGCCATTTGCTCCAACTCTATTGACACTACTTGGTCGTCACCCCAAGCAACAGGGAAGGGTTGGCAAACAATCCCTTTTTAGGGTATTGCCAGCATTCTGTCAATAGCTTGCTTTGCCCTTATTCTTATTTCTTCAGGCACCGTGACTATGTTTTGCTTCAGTTCCATCGACTCGATAATAGTCTCCAGTGTAGTTTTCTTCATGTTGGGGCAAATCAGACTGTTGGCAATGAGGTGAAAACCCTTGCCTGGGCTTGCCTTGCGCAGGGGATGGAGTATGCCCTCTTCAGTGCCAATGAGAAAGGTTTCAGCCGGACTCTTTTCGGCATAACCAATCATTTGGGAGGTGCTGAGAGCAGCATCGGCTAAAGCTATGACCTCAGCCGGGCATTCAGGGTGGACTAAGACCTCAGCCTTAGGATGACGTTGTTTGGCCAACTTGACTTGCCTAGCATTGAGACGAGCGTGGGTAGGGCAGAAACCCGGGTACAGAACTATCTCCTTTTTGGTCTTAGTTGAGACATAATGCCCTAAGTGCTGGTCCGGGATGAACAGGATTTGGTCATTAGGCACCGATTCTACCACCTTGGCCCCATTGGCCGAGGTACAGCAGATATCGCTGTCAGCTTTTATGGCAGCAGTAGTGTTGACATAAGCAACTACCGTCGCCTGAGGATATTTGGTCTTCCATTCTCTTAAATCGTCGACACTTATCATATCTGCTAGAGGGCAGCCGGCAGTAGGATGAGACAGGATAACTGTAGAGGTCGGGGTCAGGATAGCTGCTGTCTCCGCCATAAATCTAACACCACAGAAGACAATTGTTTTCGCTTCTACCTCCGCACAGCGACGGGCTAACCCTAGGGAATCGCCAACGAAGTCGGCAATATCCTGCACTTCAGGTCGCTGATAATTGTGGGCCACAATTATGGCATTAAGCTTCTTCTTGAGTTCCAGCACTTTCTGCTGCAGCTCATCCTGATTTGACTTTGGTCTACCCATTATCTCTGACCTGTCTACAGTTCTACTACTCGGGACAGCCTCTTTAGACCTCGCCCTACATCTCGGACTTCAGGCAGGGCTGAAGCCAGGCCCCTGCATTTTTACTCTGCAGTCTCTCTCCTACATCTGGTGATCAAATGTAATCCACCACTAACCACCCCAGTCCTTAACGTGGTCCTTTAATTCTTCATTTCGCCCTGCAATGCCCAGGGACTGGTCTTGCTGATTGTGACATTTACCAGTTGCCCGAGGCAATTACCCTCATCTTCGAAGAAGACTAGCTTGTCGCTCCGAGTACGTCCGTACCATTTCCCTTTTTTCCTACCCTCCACTAATATCTCGACTGTCTCACCACGAAGCAGGTAGTTGATTTCACCAGCTATTTTGCTTTGAAGTGCCTCAATCCTGTTCAGGTGCTGTTTCTTAATCTCAGGCGGGACATTGTCTTGGTGCTTCCTTGAAGCGATCGTGCCGGGACGTGGCGAATACGCAGCGACATGAACAGTATCAAACCTGATTTCTTCGAGCAAGACTATGCTTCGGCCGAACTGCTCCTCGCTTTCTCCGGGGAAGCCAACGATAACGTCCGTGCTGAGAGCCATTTCAGGGATATGGCCTCGGATAGCCTCTATAAGCTGCCGATATTGCTCTATCGTGTAGCCTCGCCTCATAGCTTTCAAGATATCATTGTCTCCTGCCTGGAAGGGCACGCTTATATGCTTGCAGACCTTGTCTAAGGAAGCGATAGTCTCGACAAGCTTTTGGCTTATGTCCTTAGGATGATTAGTCAAGAAGCGGATTCTAGCCAGACCGTCAATATCATTCAGTTTAGTAAGCAGGTCACTGAGGTCCGGCTGTGCTAGGAGGTCATGTCCATAGGAGTTCACATTTTGTCCCAACAAGGTGACTTGTTTGGTTCCGCGTTTTGCCAACTGGCTCACCTCACGCACTATTTCCAGCATCGGACGGCTCTTCTCTCTTCCCCGTCGGTAGGGGACAACGCAATAGGAACAGAAATTGTTGCACCCGTGAATAATGGGAACAAAAGCGGTGGGTGCTACTTGCTTAGCTGGAAGCAAGCTCCTTCCTGCTTCAGGCGTAGTCATGCCTTGCTTTTGAGCCCAGTTGAGCAATTCAACATAGGCCCCGGGTTTGAAGAAGAGGTCAACGTGGGGAAAGCACCTTTCGAGTTGTTTAATCTTTGAATCAACGAAGCAGCCTGTAACCAAAATAGGCGAGCGAGAGTTGCCGTTCTTGATGCCTTTTAGATAGCCGAGCGTGCCAACAACCTTATCTTCAGCACTCTGGCGGACTACACAGGTATTAAGCACTATTAGGTCGGCGCTCTGAAGCGCTGGGGTAGCCTGATAGCCGAGTAGTTCCAGATAATCAGCTATTCGCTGTGATTCCGCTTTGTTCATTTGGCAGCCTATAGTCCACACGTGGTACAGCGCCATGACTTATTCTAGCTCCTCCAAGATTTTCTAGGCGAGGCCCAAGCTAGGTTTGATTGTTACCCCACCATCGATAACTATAGTCTCACCGGTAACATAGAGCGAGGCGTCAGAGGCCAGATAGATAACCCCGCCGACAATATCCTCAGGTTGCCCCAACCGAGTCAACGGGATCTGATTGACCGCTTCCGGGCGAGCGCCGAATAATTGAAGCATCCCCGGAGTAGCAATGTAACCGGGTGCAACTGCATTGACCCTGATGTTGTATTTGGCCAAATCTGTAGCCATGGTCTTGGTTAGATTTATAATTGCCGCTTTAGCTGCTCCATAAGCAGCATTGAAGACGTAGGCGTCAAGGCCAGCCACCGAAGCGATGCTGACAATAGCACCTCTCTTCTGAGCCATCATTACCTTGCTGGCTGCCTGGCTGCACAGAAACACACTCTTCAAATTCTCGCGGACGATAGCATCCCAGCCACCCTCGCTCATGTCCATTGTGGATACTACGAACGACCCGCCGGCATTATTGACCAGAATATCAACCCTGCCGAACTCCTTCACTGTCTTATCTACCAGGCCATTTATCTGCTCGCTGAGACGCACGTCGGTGGGTATAGCTAGAGCTTTTTTGCCCTTCGCCTTGATTTCCGAAGCAGTGCTTTCGATATCGGAGGCGGTGCGGGCAGCAACTACAACATTGGCGCCAAATTCAGCCAGACCTAGCGCTATGGCTTTGCCTATGCCCCGACCAGCCCCAGTCACGATGGCAACTCTGTCTGCCAAGCTAAACTGGTTTGAGCTCACTTCTCCTCCCGATTTCTACATGAGAATGTTTAGTCAATTGATACTAACCAATCCTACTGGAGCTTGTCAAACTGCGGTTCATCTCCCGGAGTCTGAAGGCTATTCCTTCAATAGCGCTTTTCCCTTGATACATGAGGGTCATTACTCTTTTGGCATGCTCTCAAATACTTGCTCTGGGGTTACCTGCTTCAGTGCCAAACGCTGCCTTCGTCTGGGTCTGCAGATTGCTCGGCCTTAGTCTCGAAGTCGCTTGACGGAGAAACTGAAACTCTGCCCTGAGCGTTGACTGTAGCTTCAGAGTGGCGGAGGGAATGGGATTCGAACCCATGACCCCAATGGGGTAACCGCTTAGCAGGCGGCCGCACTAGACCACTATGCGATCCCTCCGAAGGTACAATCGAGTAT